>JAZDLC010000238.1:0-3073 GCA_043802345.1 Planctomycetota bacterium
GACGGATCCCGAACGAGATCAAGGACGAGAAGCTGGCCCAGCTCGAGTCGGAGGTCAAACGCTGCTCCTGGAACATCTCCCGGGACCGGGCCGGCAAGGGGCTGCCGTTCGTGCCCTGTACGAAATGCCTGGCTCCCAGCAAGGCCGCCAAGGCCAAGGAGGAGTTCGACGCCCTGGCGGCTGACGTCGACAAGTGGATGGAAGAGTGCGCGGCCATCGACAAGCACCTGCGCCCCCGCAAGCCGCTGATTCATATCGAGACCCAGCACTTCCGCCTGGTTTGCGGACTGCCGAAGGTGGTTCTCTCGAAAACGGAGGTGCTGGACGCGCACGAGGCGGCCCACCTGTACGCCAGGCGCCTGGAGGAGTTCTACAGCTGGTATCAGGAACTGATCGGCTACACCGATCAGGAGGCGAGAGTCCTGACCCATCAGGTCTTCCTGATGGGTGACCTCCGCACGCTGATGACGGCCGCCAACGACTACGTCATGTCCCCCTCCGACCGATCGACCCGGGCCGTGGGCGATCCCTCGATCTACGCGACCTGGTACGACAAGAGCGTGTTCAGCGGCGACGCTGGATTCCATCGCCACGTGATACACGGCGTCAGCCACCTCTTCCTGGGCGTGTTCCACACCAAGATCTGGCTGGTGGAACGGGCCGGCTGGTTGGAGGAAGGGCTCGCCAACGTCTGCGAGATGCGCCGCTTCCAGCTTTCTGGAAACTCGTGCAATCAGGAACAGGCGGAGGAGGACCTCGCGGATGGTGACTGGGAACCGCTGGTGAAGAAGCTCGTGCTCGCCGGCGACACGATTCCTTTCGCGAACCTGAAGGACAAGCGGGCCGACGTGCTCTCGGGCCGGGAGCATCTGTTCGCCTGGTCGTTCACCGACTTCCTGATCGCCCGGGACAAGAGCAAACTGCCCGAGTTCATCCGCCGGCTCAAGGCGGACATGGACGTGCGGGACTGCATGCGGGACCTGTACGGCCTGACCGTGGTGGGATTCGACGAGGTCTGGGCCGAGTGGGTGAAGGAGAACTACCGGCTCAAGCCGCTGGAGAAGTAGGTCAGCGTCGTTTCCTCTCGCCAAGCCGCAAAAATCGCCAAGTGAAGGCGTACCGAGGCTGCCAGTCCGCCGCGCTCTGCGGTCTCTGCGGCTTTGCGAGAGTCATCTCCTGTGTTCTCGAACCGCGGGCTGATCCCGGTTCTTCAAACTCCCAGCAGCATCTCCAGTCCCGACGTGGCCGAGACCCCCTGCGACGCGCCCGCGTCCAGCTCCAGTACCTGGATGTAGACCGAGACGTTGCACAGGTTCGGGTTGGGCGGAACGTTGATCGGCAGCAACATCCCCGCGGGAGGCAGGCCGAGCGGCAGGGACAGGGTCGGCACGACGAGGAAGGGAGCGCCCCTGATCGTGCCCGATTGAGAAGCGAGTCCCAGGTACAGCATCGAGGTCGTGCTGGCGCCCAGCGAATTGCTGATGAACAGGCTGACCGGCGCGCCGATCACGGGCGTATTGGTCGCGGTGAGCAGCGGAATCCCGTAGGTGCCCGGGTGCCCCGCACCATAGGTGATCGCCGCCGCGGTGGTGGTGCAGGTGCAGTTCACCCTCCGGTAGATGACCCCCATCACCCACTGACCCGAAATGCCCAGTGCGCACCCATCGCTCCAGCCGCCCGGAATCGCCTTGATCATGTTCTTGCCGGACTGGCAGCCGTTCCCGTCATGAACCGGGGCAGGACCGAAGAATGTGCTGTTGTTCATGAGCTCCAGCGAAATGGAGAAGGGCCCCGAGTTGATGATCTTGTTGCCGGGCACGAGCGAGATATCGAACTCATTGATGAATCCATCCACCAGCACCGGACCGGCGAGCGAGAACTGCGCCGTACCGGGGTTCGGCAGGCCGGCCGGGTAGATCTTGATCGCCTCTTCAAGCGAGTCCGGGTTGCCGCCGAGGTAGGAACCCCAGCCGATCTGGATCTTCACGATCTCGATCGGGTAGTGCGCCGCGGGAGCGTTCAGCACGACGCCGGCCTCCTCACCGGCGACGAAGCCGGGGACAACGACGGTCCCACCACCGGTCCAGTTCTGGAGCGTCGGCTCCTCGGGGCATTGCGCCTGGAGGCCACCTGCCATGATGCCCGACAGGATCAGGGACACGGAGAGAACGGATCGGATGCGACTCGACATGCGCGGACTCCTTCCGGTGTCACGGCACGGATCGGGACGCCGGACAGCGGATCCTGGGGGGAACGACGGGATCCGATCATATTCCAGAGGCCGCGGTCGTGTCAATCAGGGCGCACCGACCCCTGCCCCGACCGGAGGGGGAATGTCGGAGCCAGAAGCGGGTTCCGGAGAACCGGCCAGCCTGCTATCCCAGATGCGGCGCCGGGGCCTTGTTCCAGGTGGTCCCGGCCTTCTCGACGGAGTAGTAGACGCGAATGCTCTCCCCCTCGTCGAAGATGCGCGGCACGACCTGGACCTCGTCGTCGATCTTGGGGTTTTCCGTCTTGAGCGTGTCGCCGAGCCATGCAAGCAGCCGGCCGCCTCCCTCGAGTTCCACGACGACCACCGTGTACGGCACAGCGTCTTCGAAACCGGTGGGGGCGGCGGAGGTCACGGTGTATGTGTACACCTTGCCCTTGCCGGTGTACTCCGTGAATGCGAACTCAGCGCTCATGCACATCGGGCAGTCAGCCCGCGGCGGGAACGTCTGGTACCCGCACTTCTTGCACACGGAACCCATGAGCCGTCCGTCCTTGAGGTGAACGGCGAAGTCCGAGACCTTGGAGTAGGGAACGAAACTGACTTTCCCGAACCAACTGAACATCGCTCAGTCCCTCTTGAACACGTGGACGAAAGTGTACTGCCCGATCCCGCCGACGTTGTGGGTCAACCCCACATCGGCATTCGGAACCTGACGTTCTCCGCACTTGCCGCGGAGCTGGCAAACGATCTCGTACGCCATGGAAACGCCGGTGGCGCCGATCGGATGCCCCTTGGACTTGAGCCCGCCGTCAACGTTCACCGCGACGTCGCCGCCGATGTAGGAGCGCCGATCCTGGGCGA
>JAZDLC010000239.1:0-18473 GCA_043802345.1 Planctomycetota bacterium
TGCCGCCGGGAGAACGCGAGTTCAGCTACGAGCTGCCGGCGGAGTTCCAGAGCTCCAACGTCCTGGTCGAGGTCAGGGGCGGCGGCATTTCCAGGAGGCAGGCGTACTACGCCAACTCGCTTTCGGTGCAGTTGATCGAGAACTACGGCCAGCTCAAGGTCACCCACAGGGAGACCGACAGGCCGCTTCCCAAGGTCTACGTGAAGGTGTACGCACGCACGTCCGATGGCTCGGTCCGATTCCACAAGGACGGCTACACCGACCTGCGTGGCCGCTTCGACTATGCTTCTCTCTCAGGGACGGGCGCGGCGGACGTTCAGCGCTATGCCATCCTGATCCTCAGCGAGGCTGACGGAGCGGTGATCCGCGAGGTGTCGCCGCCGGTGGAATAGGTACGGTCTGCGAGTCGGACATGTATCCTGAGCGGATGGGTGCCGTGGGACGGTCCACGGCACCGCCAGGAGGCCTGCCATCGTGGTGAGTTCGAGATTTCCGCGGGTTCTCGCCCTGTTCGGGCTGGCTCCCGTGCTGTTCGCTTCTTGCGGGCTCCTGCCGGGAGTCTTGACCCAGGGTTCCGAGCAGGCCACGTCGTACGATGGCCTGGCAATCAACTACGAGGTAGAGGGGGCCGGTTCACCCACCCTCGTCTTCGTCCACGGTTGGGCCTGCAATCGAGGGCACTGGCGGGCCCAGATGGAGGAATTCCGGACCCACCACCGTGTCGTGGCGGTCGATCTGGGCGGGCACGGAGAATCCGGGAAAGACCGCGAGATCTGGACGATCGAGAGTCTCTCCCGGGATCTTTGCGCGGTGCTGGACCATCTCGATCTCAAGGATGTCCTGTTGGTGGGTCACTCCATGGGAGGCCCTGTCTCCCTGATGGCGGCCGCGAGGCGCCCGGGGCGCGTCATCGGGGTGATCGGCGCGGACACGATCCATGACGCGGAGATGACCATCACCGCCGAGATGATCGGTCCATACATCGCCGCCATGGAGTCAGACTTCGAAAAGACGTGCGGGAGCACGGCGCGCGGAGCGTTTCCGAATGGAGGTGATGTGGATCCCGAGTTGATCGGGCGCGTCGAGGCCGACATGCTGGCGACCGGACCGGATGTGACCGTCGGTCTGATGCGGGCGTTCACCGAACTCGACGTCAAGAAGATCCTGGCCGACTGTCCCGTTCCGGTGAAATGCATCAACGCGGCCACGCCGAACGAGACCAGGGTCGAAGTCAACCGGAAGTACTCGCCGGCCTTCGAGGTCATCTTGATGGAAGGGGTCTCCCATTTCCTGATGATGGAGAGGCCGGGTGAGTTCAACCGTCATCTGCGGACGTTGATTTCCGGCTGGAGCTCGCCGGCAGCCGCCGCGCGCTGAGCGGGAGCGTCCGGGGTGACCGACTCCAGGAAGGAGAAGACCTCCTGGTAGTAGCGCACCTGATTCTCGAAACCGCGGATGCCATGTCCCTGGCCGGGGAACTCGACCAGGCGGACCGGCCTGCCCAGCGCCTCGGCGGCCTTCGCGAAGCTGCGGCTCTCTTCCACGGGAACGCGCCGATCGTTGCTGCCGTGCGTAAGCAGGAGCGGTGCCTTCAACCGATGCGCGTGGCTGATGGGTGAGCGGTCGAGTAGCTTCTCCCGCTCCTTCACCGGGTCGCCCGCCTCCTTCAACACCCAGTCCGGGATGTTGCACGACTGATAGAAGGTCAGGATGTTGGAGAAGCCGGCGTGGCTCCAGCCGAACCCGTAGTCGTACCCCTCGCCACGGCCGTTGGTGTCGGGCGGGAAGGTCAGGCAGCGCATGGTGGCGTACCCGCCGTGGCTGGCTCCGCGCACCCCGATCTGCCCGGGCCGGTACCCCTTGGTCTTCTCCAGCCACTTCGCGGCGTGGTGGATGTCGATGATCTCGTCGCCGCCCAGGTCGCCGTCATTCAGCGCCGCGAACTCGGCGCCGAAGCCGCTGCTGCCCCGCGGGGACGGGCTGAAGGTGGCGATACCCATGGCGGCCATGATCTGGGCGCCGACATCGAAGCTGTTCACGCCGCCGTAGAACGACGTGATCAGGATCAGGCGATCTTCAGGACGCTCGGGGGGAACCTTGGGAGTCAGGTAGAAGGCGTGAAGCTCGCGGGCCGAGCCGTCCGAGAGGCGATCGAACGTGGGGAAGGTGACTTTCTCCACGTTCAGGTGCTGCACCCTGGCCTTCAGGTCCTCCGGAATCCAGGCGAGCGGGGAGAGTTGGAACGACCAGGACGGCCCCTCGCGCCTGACCGCGAACCGGCGCGCCTCCCATTGCGACTCCAACGATCCGAGCGAGAGGATTCCGCACTGTCCGTGGGCGTCGAGAATCGAAACTCTTGCGGGAATGACGGTCTTCGCCAGCAGCACTCCGGTCCGCGCGTCGACCAGGACCAGCTCAGACTCTTCCGGCCTTGACAGGACAACCGCCGCGGTGGGCGGTTCAGTCTCCAGCAGGCTGGCGGAGAGCAGTTCGTCCTCGAAATCAGTGAGCTGGCGCGAGGAGCCGTCTTCCAGGTTCAGGCAATAGAGATTGCGGAACCCGGTCTCCGACGACAGATAGAGGAACTCATGCTCGGAGATCCAGTCATCGACCTGGGACAGCGAGTAGCGCACCACCCGGGGTTCGATGAGGAACTCGAACTGCGCCGGCTTTCCGTCGAGATGAACCCGGGCCAGGCTGGTCGTGTTGCGATTGCCGTCATGCTGCACGGTGAGAATGACGCTGCTGTTGTCCCTCGAGAAGCGTGTCGAGCCCCAGGTGAAGCGGTCGTCGCCACCCTCGTCCGAGAGGATCGGCCGATCCTCGCCACTCTCGAGATCGCGCACGCGCAGCGTCGTGACGAACGGCTCCTCGCGCCCCTGCCGGGCCAGGTAGGCCAGGTACCTCCCGTCCTCGGACAGATCCCAGCCGTAGGTGTAGTCGTTTCTTGTGACCTGAGCGACCTCACCTGTCACCCGATCGATGGTGTAGACATTGAGCTGCTCGTCGTTCTCCCGGTCGGAAGTCACGAACAGCTTGCCGCTGCGCTCGTGGATCTCGATCTTGCCGAGCGTTCGCTTCGACCAGTCCTCATCCTTCACATTCTCGACCAGTTCCAGGTCGAGCGAGCCGCCCTCTTCGAGCGGGAGGCGGCGCAACCAGGTGCCGTCAGGCGCGCGCTCCATGAAGAACAGGGTCTCATGCTCCAGATCCGCCTGGAATCTCGAGTATGGGAACCCGAGCAGGAATGGGGTCAGGTCGACGATCCGATCCCGGAAGCGCACGGTGTGAGCGTCCGGCCTTTCGGCGGTGGCCCCGGCCAGCGGCGTGTGAGAGCCGGTCCCACAACCGACGACCAGAGAGAGCAGAAGAAGGCTGCCTGCGACCGTTGTTCGTTGAGTCATCCGTTCAGTCCTTGCTCCCGGGCGAAGCTGAAGAGCTGCTGTCGGGCCTCCCGGTCGTCCAGCAGATGGGACACTCCCAGTCCAAGCAGACGAACCGGCCGGCGGCCGACCTCGGTCTCGGGGAGCAATTCCATGGCGGTTGCGAGCAGCGATTTTCGGCTTCTGACCGCGATCCCCAGGGATCGTTGGCGCGTGATCTGCCGGAAGTCGCCGTACTTGACCTTCAGGACCACCGTGCGGCCACTGAAACCGTGCTTCTCCAGGCGCCCCTCCAGGCCGTTCGCGAGCTTGTCCAGCGCCACGAGCGCGTCGTCGAGCGACTTGAGATCCTCCGGAAAGGTGTCTTCGATACTGACCGACTTGCGCTCACTGTCGGCGACCACCGGACGCGGGTCGAGCCCCCTCGCCAGGAGGAGGAAGTGCCGACCACTCTTGCCGAACAGTCGCTGCAACTCCGTCTCGTCGAATCTCAGGAAGTCGCCACAGCTCCGGATGCCGAACTCCTCGCAGCGCCTGCCCGTGACCGGGCCGATCCCGGGGATCTTCTTCACCGGCAGATGCTCGAGGAACTCCCGCACCTGGCCTGGCGGCACCACCGTCAGGCCGTCCGGCTTGTTCATGTCGGAGGCGACCTTGGCGATGAACTTGTTGGGTCCCACTCCCGCCGAGGCAGTCAGGGACGTCTGCTCGAAGATCTCTCTTCGGATGCGCTCGGCGACCCCGGTGGCCGAGGGGATTTCGTGCCGGTTGCGGGTCACGTCCAGGTATGCCTCGTCCAGACTGACCGGCTCCACCAGGTCGGTGTGGTCGTGAAAAATCGCGCGCACGACATCCGAGACGGCCCGGTACGCCTCGAAGCGGGGCCGCAGGAAGATCCCCTGCGGGCAGAGGCGGAAGGCCCTGGAGCAGGGCATGGCGGAGTGAACGCCGAACCGCCGCGCCTCATACGACGCCGTGCTGACCACTCCGCGCCCGTGGGGCGAGCCGCCGACGATGACCGGCTTGCCACGAAGTTCCGGCCGGTCGCGCTGCTCCACCGCGGCGAAGAACGCATCCATGTCGACATGGATGACCTTGCGTGGAAGTGTTTCGGAGGACGTCATCTCATGAGATCCTAGTCCGGGCTGACACTATTGGGGAGTGTTCAGAAAGGGAATCCAACTTCCTGCAATTGCGTTCATAAGCTATTAAATTATAAATAGTAATGAATTGTCTGGGACCTTCTCTTGGCGAGCGGCAAGGCGAATCGCGGACCTCTGCCTGTCAGGGGGGCGCTCCCAGGGGCCGGGCCTATGGTTCGGCTCGAGCCGGCCCCTCCGCAGCCAACCGCCCTCACTTTTTTGCGAAGTGGTTCGTGCGGTCCTTCCGTGCTGCGCGATCGGTAGCATGCCGTTCCCACGACAAACAGAAACCCTCTCGAACCAGCGGATCAAACGATGAGCCTCATTCGATACGGTGCCGCGGCCTGCCAGATCGACCTGCCGAATCCCGAGCGGAGAGCGCAGATCGCGGAGAAGGTCTCGCGGATGCTGGCACTCGTGGACCAGGCGGTGGAAGGGTACGCGCCTTTCCTGCCGATCAAGCTGCTGGTCTTCCCGGAGTTCGCCCATGCGGCGCCGGTCTATCCCGCGGCGGAGGACTTGCTGCGGCACCTGACCGTGCCGATTCCGAACGAACACACGGAGCGGTACGCGGAGAAGGCGGCGGAGCTCGGCGTGTACATCCAGACCGGAACATTCCTGGAAGAGGATCCGGCCTGGCCCGGAAAGGTCTTCAACACGACCTGCCTGATCGGGCCGGAGGGAATGCTGTTCCGCTACCGGAAGGTCAACCCCTGGCTGCCGTTCGAGATCCACTCCAGCCCCCATGACCTCGAGGGGTACGAGGAAGAGCTGTTTCCGGTGGCGCGCACGCCGATCGGAAACCTGGGCGCGGCGATCTGCTACGACTGGCTCTTTCCCGAGGCGCTCCGGCAACTGGCGGCCAACGGGGCCGAGGTCCTGCTCAGAGTCTCCGCCTACATGGACCCCTGGGGCGCCACGCCTCCCATGGACTGGTGGACGGTGGTAAATCGCTGCCGGGCCATAGAGAATCTGTGCTACGTGGTGGCGTCCAACCAGGCGGCGAGCCAGGAGCGGTACCCACCCTTTTCCTGGCCCGGAGGCAGCATGGTGGTCGACTTCGACGGCCGGATCCTCGCGCAGGCCGACCCCGGCCCGGGGACGAAGATCGTCGTGGCCCCGATCGATCTTTCCGCCCTGCGGCACGAGAGGGAGTTTCGGAAGGGGCACAGCATGCTTGCCCACCTGCGCACGGAGGCGTATCCGGTTTACCGGAACAGCTTCTACCCGAAAGGGGGAGCAACAGGATGATGGAGGGACCCGCCATGCTGCGACCAGCACTCCAGCTCTCGATCCTGGTTCTTTGCGCCTTGCTCCCGGGCTGTTCCGACGAAAAGCCGGGCGCCGTGGACGCTCCGGCGACCGATTCGCTGCCCCTGGAGCAGATCGACCAGGTTCTCCAGCACTTCAACCGGGGCGTGGGTCTCATGGACCGCCATGAACCCGGGGGCGCCGTGAAGGAGTTCGAGGAGGTCGTTCGCCTGGCGCCGAACTGGATCAGCGGCCGCCTGGATCTGGGGATTGCCCTGCTCAATACGTCTGACGACGAGGGACATGCGCGCGCCGCAGCAGCACTGGGCTGGGTGACCGAGAACCATCCGGACAATCCGTACGCGCATTATTCACTCGGCGTGATGTACCGGGATCTGTCCCGGGAAGACGATGCGCTGCGGTGCTTTCAGCGGGTGCTCGAAATCGACCCGGGTGACCCGGACACGCATTATCAGCTGGCGATGCTGCTGGCGAACACGGACGTGGCGGCGGCTCGTGCCCATCTCGAGGCGGTCCTGAAGGCGATTCCGCACCACGAATCGGCGGTCTATCGCCTGCAGGCGCTGATGCGGGAGAGCGGCGAGGAAGAGCAGGCCGCCAGGCTGGTGGAGCGCTTCCAGGAGCTGAAGGACAAGAAGGCCGGGGTGGCCATCGGCATGAAATATGGAGAGATGGGGCGGTATGCCGAGGTGATTCGGGCCTTCGAGCTCGAGCGGGAGCCGCGGCCGGCGGGTCCCGCGACCGAGCTGAAGGACGTGGCGGCGGAGATCGGGCTCGACGGGGCGACGGAGTGCGTTCCCGGCTGGCCGGGGGAGGAGCGGACCCAGTGGGCGCGTCTCGGCGCCTCTGCGTTCGGGCCGGGGTTGGGAGTCGCCGACTTGAACGGAGATGGCAGGCTGGATGTCTGCATGACCGGTACGGCCGCCGGCGTCGATCTGTATCTCGCGGAGGGGGAGCGGTTCCGGAAGCTCGCCGAGACCGGGATTGACGGCGAGAACTCGGTGGGAGCGTTCTTTGGAGACGCGGACGGGGATGGCGATCCTGACCTCTATCTGACCTGTGCCGGGAGGAACCGCCTCTATCGGAACGAGGACGGGCTCCTTTACACCGACATCACGGACCGGTCCGGCACGGCCGGAGACGAACTGCTGAGCGTCGGCGCATCCTTCGTGGACGCGGACCACGACGGTGATCTCGACCTGTTCGTGGCCAACTTCTGCTCCTGGCCGCTCGCCGACACGGAGAGTCCGGGGGCTCCGAACGCTCTCTTCCGGAACAACGGTGACGGGAGCTTCACGGACGTGGCGAAGGAAGCCGGCGTGGACGGAGGTCCGGCGCCTTCGGTCGGGGTGCTGCCGTTCGACGCGGATGGCGACATGGATCTGGATCTCTACGTGATCAACCATCGCGCGAAGAACGACCTCTTCCTGAACGACCGGATTGGCAGGTATCGAGCCGCGGGAGAACGGTTCGCGGTTCTTGCAGACGACGGCGCGGGAACCGGCGCCCTCCTCGGCGATTTCGACCGGAACGGGTTGGACGATCTGCTGCTGCTGCGCGGCCCGGAACCGCCCGTGTTGTACACTTGCGCGGCTCCGGGACGGTTCAACGGGAACGAGCGGCCGCTTCTGGGTGGTTTCTCCCGGGCGCAAAGCGCGCTCGCTGGAGACCTGGACCTGGACGGGAATCTCGATCTGGCGTTGCTGGATACGGGGCCGGCCGGGGCTCTTCGTCACGCGCTGCTGATGAACCAGGGCGACGGCACGTTTGCGGCGCCCGTCTGGTTCGGTCAGGAGCATGCGGTGAGCGAGGCCCGCGGGGCGGTGGCCGCGGACCTGAACGGAGACGGGTCGCTCGAGTTGCTGGTCGCCCGGGCGGGTGCTTCCCCCGAGATCTTTCGAGGGGAGCCACCCGCCGGAAATCACTGGCTCGAGGTGGTGCCGTTCCTGATGTCGGAACGAGAGGGGCTCTGGCTCGACCCGAACGCGTCAGGAATGCACCTGGAAGTGCAGACCGGAACCGGACTGCTGGGCCGCACCCTCTCGCCCTCGTCGGGGTACCTCTCCAGTCCGCCGCTCCTTGCCCACTTCGGCCTGGGACCGGCGGTGAAGAGCGACTACGTGCGGCTGGCCTGGCCGGACGGGACGATCCAGAGCGAGCTGGAGATCGCCGCCGACCAGGTCTGGCAGATCAACAAGATCTCGCGAAAACCCTCCTCTTGTCCGGTGCTGTTCTGTTGGGACGGAGACCGGTATTCCTTCGTGACCGACTTCCTCGGGGTGGGAGGCGTCGGCTTCTTCGTGAAGCCGGGCGAATACGCGCCGCCGGATCCCACCGAAGATGTGCGCATTCCGCCGGAGCAGACCGGCCTGCGGAATGGGCGGTACTCGCTTCGCGTGGTGGAGCCGCTCGAAGAGGTTGCCTACATCGATCAGCTTCAGCTCTTCGTCTACGATCATCCGGCGGACCTGGAACTCTATCCGGACGAGCGCTTCACCGGGACCCCGCCCTTTCCCACCGGAAGGGCGCAAGCGGTGAGGGAACGGATCTTCCCCGAGACCGCCACGGACGACCGGGGACGTTCCGTCCTGGAGCGGCTGCTCCGGGTGGACCGGCAGTACGTGGAGCCTCCCACGATCGAGGGGATGGTGGGGTACGCGGCGGATCACTGGGTCGAGCTGGACTTCGGCGATCGCCTGCGCGATGTGCCGGGCCGCAGGATCCTCTACCTGAACGGCTGGGTCGAATACACCTACTCGCATGTCAACTACGCCGCCTACCAGGCCGGGCTCGAGATGCGCTCTCCCGCCATCGAAGTGCCGGACGGCCAGGGCGGCTTCAGGGTCGCGATCCCCGAGGCGGGTTTCCCCGCCGGCCTGCCGCGGATGATGACCCTGGATGTCTCGGACCTGCCCCTCTGCCGGGACGGCCGGCTGCGGATCCGCACCAACATGGAGGTCTTCTGGGACCAGATCTTCATCGGTCCCGAGGTGGACGTTCCGGAGCTGAGAAGGCATGTCCTCGAGCCGGAGGTGGCCGATCTCCGCCGCTTCGGATATCCCCGGGAGTACTCCCCCGACGGGCAGGATCCGACCCTCTACGACTACCAGAGGCTCGACCACGGCGTGCCGTTCAAGATCATGAGCGGCGACTACACGAAGTTCGGCGATGTGAGGCCGCTGCTGAACTCCGTGGACGACCGGTTCGTGATCATGGGTCGTGGCGAGGAACTCAGGTTGGAGTTCGACGCACGGAAGTTGCCGCCGCTTCAGGAGGGTTGGGCCCGGACGGTGGTGCTGCACAGCGACGGGTACTGCAAGGACATGGATCTGTACACCGCCTTCCCGGACACGGTCGGCCCGCTGCCACACCACGGGATGGAGAACTATCCTCCGGTCCAGCCCAACAGCGCGGAAACCGCCGGCTGGCAAACCCGGCGAGTTCTCGGGGAGAACGAGGGGGAGTAGGGGGCCTGCCCTTGCAGAATCGAACTCGTACGAAACGCACGTTCCGGTGGCCGAGGCGGTCGAGTCGAGGGGATACTGAGGGAAGCCCGCCGCAGAGGGACCTATGGCAAGCATCCGACGCGACTGAGTACGAACACGAACACGCGCACGGAACGAATGCCCGCCTTCCCCTACCCCCGCGTCACGGTGTGGTCCGTCCGAACCGGCACGTCCTCCACGACCTGCACCGCACCGTCGGGCCAGGTCACCTCGAGCGTGACGGACTCCTCGCCCTCGGGAAGGCCGAAGTGGGCCATCACCTCGTTGGCGGACATGAAGCTCGTGCCGCTGCAGATCCAGCGGTACTGGGTCGAGGAGCCCGCCCTGGCCGCGATCCGGCTCCCGGTGGCGAACAGGTCGTGCCCTTCCAGGCGATCCCTGAGGCGAACGATCAGCCAGTTCCCTCCGTCCCGGTCGTTTCTCAGCACCCGCACGGGACCGCTGCGCTCGCAGACGACGATGTCCACGTCCCCGTCCCCGTCGAGATCTCCGAAGGCCGCGCCGCGATCGCAGTGCTTCTCGGCCAGCCAGTCTCCCGCGACGGAGGCGTCCATGCGCTCGAACCGCTTTCCCTCACGCTGGTACAGCACCGGCACCTGGCGGTAGTTCCACCCCTGTTCGGCACAGAGCGCTTCCGGATAGATGTGGCCGTTGAAGAAGATCAGGTCCTCGTCCGTGTCGTGGTCGAAGTCGAAGAAGCAGGTGGCCCAGCTCAGGAATGGCCGGCCGTCGAGGTACAGGCCGTACGCCCGGGTTCGGTCCTCGAACATCAGTCGGCCCTTGTTCACATGCAGCGTGTTCGTGTCGAGCATGAAGTTCGTGGTGAACAGATCCGGCAGACCGTTGCCGTCCGCGTCGCCGACGCCGATTCCCATGGTCGCCTGGCCGGCTCCATCCTCATTGAGCGCCACTCCCGCGAGCACTCCGACCTCCTCGAACTTGCCTCCTCCGAGCCCCTGGAACAGGAAGCTGGCCCGGGAATCGTTGCCGACGTAGATGTCCGGCAAGCCATTGCTGTCGAAGTCGAGGATGACGACTCCCAGGCCGTACGACGGGGGCCGGGCCCGGATTCCGGACTCTTCGCTCACATCCTTGAAGGTGCCGTCGCCCTGGTTCTCGAAGAGCTGGTCAGGGACGCACGGAAGGCCCATGGGGCCCTTCATCACCGGGACGCCCATGAACGTGTCCTGCGGAGCGGGCCCTGTGTGCGGCAGGACCGCGTAGTTCGCCACGTACAGATCCAGGTCCCCGTCTCCATCGATGTCGCCGAACGAGGAGCCGGAGCTCCACGCATCACCCTGGATGCCGGCCTGGTCGGTGACCTCCACGAAGCCGCCCTTTCCGGTGTTCTTCAGCAGCGCGTTCTTGCCGTAGCAGGTGACGAACAGGTCGATGAGGCCGTCGCCGTCGTAGTCGCCCTGGGAGGCTCCGAATCCCCAGCGGTGGAAGTCCAGGCCGGACTTCCCGGTGACATCAAGGAAGCGCAGGCCGCCCCTGTTCTCGAACAGCCTCCCCCCCGGGCCGTTCTCGGGATCCCTGATGGTGGCGCCGTTCGGCACGAAGACGTCCGGATCCCCATCCGCGTCGAAATCGATCAGGGCCAGGCCGTTCCCCTTGACCTCGAACAGCCGTGTGGGCGGATTGTCCCCGCTCGTCAGTGTCATCTCGATCCCGCACTCGGCGGTGACGTCGGTGAAATGCGGGGCATGGACTCCCCCCGCCCTCGGCGCGCCCGCCAGGGAACAGAAGAGCGGCAGGAGAATACACGGCAGCACGGGGTCCATGGGCGTGAAGCATGCTAGCAGTCCCCCGAGAAACCGCGCAATGCCGCGAGGACAGGCCCCTGATCTTCTCCAGCGAGTCGGCGGCATTTCACGGTTTCCGCGAGACAGACCTTGATCGACGGGCCGAGAAATCGTGGGGTGTCCAGGGAGGGAGACAGCAAGTGAGTGGCCGGTTTCCAAACGACGAACAGCGGGCCGTGATCGAAGGTCAGAAGGGGGCCCGGCTCATCCTGGCGCCGGCGGGGACCGGAAAGACCCGCGTGATGGCCGCGCGTCTGGCCTTCGCGGTACGCGGAGGACTCGATCCCGGGAGAACCCTTTCCGTCACCTTCACCAACCGGGCCGCCCGGGAGATGGCTGCGCGGGTGGCGGAGACCCTCAAGGATCGGGCGCGCCAGGCGCGGATCGAGACCTTTCACGGGCTGTGCGCCTGGATCTTGCGCAGCGAGGCGCCAACCCTGGGGTTTCCCAGGGACTACGTCATCTACGACGAGCTGGACTGCATTGACCTGCTGAAGCAGATTCTCGCCCGGGCGAAGGGGGCGATTCGCAGCGAGCCGCCCGCCCGGTTCTTCTGGCGCCTGTCGGAGCGCAAGTCGAATGCCGTGGGGAAGGAGCTGTCGCTGGCCCGCATCCTCCCGCTCTTCCAGGGTCCGGGAGAGAGCCAGGAGAGGCTGGTCGCGGAGAGGTACCA
The DNA here is from genome assembly GCA_043802345.1 of Planctomycetota bacterium. GTDB lineage: Bacteria > Planctomycetota > B15-G4 > B15-G4 > JADJEK01 > JAZDLC01. The sequence goes on from JAZDLC010000239.1 coordinate 11,782, forward strand.
CCTGGTGCTGGCGGAGCGGCACGCGCTTGACTTCAGCGATCTGGTGCATCGGGTGCGGGCGCTGTTCGAGCACGATCCGCCTTCCCGGAAGAAGTGGGCCGATCGCTTCCAGTGGATCCAGGTGGACGAGGTTCAGGACACCCACTTCTCGGAATACGAGGTGATCCGCTGCCTGGCTGAACGGCATGGGAATCTGGCCCTGTTCGGGGATGTGGACCAGACCATCTACGAATGGCGGGGCTCGAATCCCGGGGACGTGCTCAGGCGCTTCGACCGCGAGTTCGGTCCGGTGAGAAGGCACTTCCTCACCATCAACCACCGTGCCACCAAGAGACTCCTCGCCGCATCCGACCGGTTCGCGGAGACCTTCGAGGAGCGGCGGACCCACCCGGTGCCCCATCCCACTCTCCCCGAGGGGGATCCTGTCGTGACTCGCGTGTTCGAGGATCCGCAGGCCGAGGCGCGCTGGATCGCCGGCCGGATTCCCGCGCTGATCGCGGCGGATCCGCAGGGAAGGATCGGGATCCTGGCCCGCACGCACCGGCGGCTCGAGGTGATCTCGTCTGAACTCGCGCGGCGGGAGATCGAGCACGTCACCGTCGAGCAGTTCGAGTTCTTCCGCCGTCAGGAAATCAAGGACGCGCTGGCGCGCCTCAGGATCCTGCTCAACCCGGCCGACTCGGGAGCCGCGCGCAGGATCCTGACCCGGCCCGCCAGCGGAGTAGGCAGGGAGACGCTAGCGACTCTCTACGAGCAGGGACCCTCGGCCGGGCTGCGTCTCACCGACCTGTTGGAGCTGGAGACGCATCAGACCGGCGATCCCTTTAGGAGGCTGCAGGATGCCCTCTCGGCAGGCGAGGTCGTGGTCTTCGACGTCGAAACCACCGGGCTCTCGAGGCAGGTCGACGAGGTGATCGAGATCGCGGCGAGCCGGATTCGCGCCGGCAAGGAGGATGAGTCGTTCCATCGTTTTCTCCGGCCGACGCGGCCGGTGGGCGACTCGGAGCGGATCCACGGCTGGTCGGATGCCTTTCTCGCAAAAAGGGGCGAGGATCCGCGGCAGGTGCTGTCCGACTTCTCCCTGTTCGTGCGGGACGGCCACATCGTGGGGCACAACGTCCGTTTCGACCTGGAGATGCTCCGGCAGCAGTGCAGAAGGGTGGCGCTCGATTGGCAGCCTTGCTCCTATGACGACACGCTGGACCTGGCGCGCAGATTGGTCCAGGCAGAGCGGTACGATCTCTTGACCCTGACCCGGACGTTGGGGCTGTCATCGCGTCCGTCTCACCGCGCGGACGACGATGTCGGCGCCACCGTCGAGTTGCTTCTCTGTCTCGAGCCGCTGCTCCGCGAGGGAGCGGGTCAGCGAGAGGCGCTGCTAAAGAAATGCGCGGCCCCGTTCGAGCCGGTGGCGAGGATGATCGGGCGGTGGAGAGACGCCTGCTCGAAGATCCGCCCGCCTGATCTGCTGAATCTGATGCTCGAGGAGTCGGGACTCCGGCGCTTCTACGAGGCCAGTCCGGCCCGGCTCGACCACCTGCGGCGGCTGGTGGAGTTCTTCCGCCAGCGGGACGAACCTTCACACGATCCGCTTTCGGCCATGGAAGGCCTCGCGCAGCAGGCCGCGCTGGCGCGCAACGTGGACCACCTGGTCGAGGGGGATGCGCGCATTCCGGTGGTGACGGTGCACCAGTCGAAAGGCCTTGAGTTCGATACGGTGATCCTCGCGGGACTCTGTGAAGGCGAGTTTCCGAGCTTCCTGGCGGAGCGCGAGAATCGACTGGAAGAGGAGAGGCGGCTCTTCTACGTCGGGCTCACCCGGGCGAAGAGGCGGCTCATCCTGACAGGTCACGAGGTCGACGACCGGGGCCGGCATCAGGGAGCCAGCAGGTTCCTCCGGGATGTCGGGGGCGGGCCGTGACGGCCGGTTGAGGAACGCTGCATTTCGCGCCGTGCGCGGATCTGTCCGTCCTCGAATCCCGGAGTGGATACCAACGCCCCTGCAAAGGCGAAGGGCTCCACCGGGCAGTCCCGGAAGAGCCCCGCCTCCTCGAGCCGACCTGATTAGAGGTCGTTCGGGCGCATCGTGGAGCGCTTGTTCGACGTGGTGCGGTCGGCCGCACAGTCGATCATGGCGTGGACTTTCTCGCTGATCGCCTCGAGCAGATCTCCTGATGCCATCAGGCCCTTGCTGCGGACGTAGTCCTTGACCTTGCTGCCCACGACAAGAACGTCACGCTTACCTTTTTTGCTGGCTTTCTTCTTGGCCGCCATTTGACCCTCCAGTGATTGGGGAGTGAGCGGACTGTTGCTCCGCTCATTGATTGGCGGGAAGGTAGCGCTGCTGGAATGGAGCTTCAAGCGCGAAACGGCTATTTCTCGCATTCTGATAGCGCAAATCGCCGAGTTGCGTCAAATCGAGGGTGCCCACGGACGGATCGGATTCGGGGCCGGCCGTGAGCGTGGGAGGGGTCCGAGGAGGAGTCGTATCCGGGGACAGCTTCCGCTGGATCCTCGCCGGCGGGCGTCTGGCGGGCAGAACGGGCCCTTCGGTCTGGGAGCGATGTTCTTTCCAATCAGCAACTTGTGTCGTTTCCTCGAGGTGCGCCACGCGAGACCGGCTATCCTGTGCCCCTCCCTCACTACCTGCGTGAATCTCCATGGGACCGTCCCTGCTCTCTCCTGGCGCCGAAGGGACTGCTGCTCCTTCTCGGGTGCGGCGCCTACGCATGAGCGTGCCTCAATAAGTATGTCTGGCATGGAACCGGAAACGAGTCTGATGGGAGCTCAGCCGCAACTTCGCCGATCGCTCGGCCGCTTCGACGGCACCATGATCGTCATGGGAACGATCATCGGCATCGGCATCTTCTTCACGCCGAGCGGCGTGGCGGAGCAGGCCGGGTCGCCCCTGATGGCGCTGCTGGCCTGGTTCGTCGGCGGCCTGATCGCGCTTGCGGGCGGGTATGTCTACGCGGCCCTGGGCGTGGCCCATCCGAAGACCGGCGGTCCATACATCTACCTGCGGGAGGGGTTGGGTAGGTTTCCGGCCTTCCTGTACGGGTGGATGCTGCTGATGGCGATTGTCTCGGGCGCCATCGCGGTCATCGGCCTCGTGTTCGTCGACTATCTGGCGCGCTTCTTCCCGATGGGTGAGCTGGCCCGGGGAGTGACGGCGGCGAGTGTCATTCTCGGCCTGACCGTGATCAACGTGCTGGGAGTGCAGTGGGGCAGCCGGGTGCAGAACCTGTTCACGCTGCTCAAGATCGTCTCCCTCGCCGGCCTGATCGTCGCGGGGATCTCGCGGGGATCGCAGGAGCTGCTGGTCGAGGTTTCCCGTCCGGCCGAGTCCACGGCGCTCGCCGGCTTCGTGTCGGCCATGGTCGGTGTGCTGTTCTCGTTCGGCGGCTGGCAGAACCTCTCCAATGTCGCCGGGGAGATGAAGCGGCCGGCCAGCGATCTGCCGAAGGCGATCTTCCTCGGCCTGGTGGGAGTGGCGATCCTCTACCTGCTGGCGAACCTGGCCTACCTGAGACTGTTGCCGTTCGACGAGCTGGTCGGGTCGAAGGCTCCCGCGGCTGCCGCCCTGGAGCGGGCGATCGGTGAGAGCGCGGGAGACGTGACCGCGATCCTGATTCTCTGCTCGGCCTTCGGCATCCTGAACGGCCTGCTGCTTTCGGCCCCACGGGTCTACTTCGCCATGGCCAGGGACGGTCTGCTGCCGCGCATGTTCGGGCACGTTCATCCGCGCTTCCGGACCCCTGTGCCCGCCATCCTGGTCCAGAGTGGGATGGCGGCGCTGCTGGTCTTCTGGGGAAATGTCTATGCGCTGCTGGATTACGTGGTCTTCGCGGACTGGCTGTTTTTCGCGCTGAACGCCCTCGCGCTCTTTCTGATCGTGCGCAAGGGGGGCGCGGGCCATGTCAACTTGCGCGCCTTCGGCTATCCATGGGTGCCGTTTCTGTTCGGAACGCTCGGCGCGGCGGTCGCCGTTGGTATTCTGTATTACAAGTGGGAGAACGCTTGGAAGGGACTCCTGATCCTCCTGGCGGGCGCTCTGGTCTTCGCGGTCCATTCCCATCGGACCAGAGCCGGAAGCGGAGGGACGCCTCGAACATGAAATCGCCGGACGAGACATCCCCCTTCAGGCGTCTCTCCCGCGAGGTGTTGGTCGAGAATCCGTGGCATCGCTACTGCCTCGACCGGTACACGCGCAGGGACGGCTCCGAGGGGCGCTACTACTACATCGACATGCCGGGCTCGGTGGGCATCATTCCGCTCTTTGGGGACGGCTCCACGATTCTCCTTCGGCAACGGAGATACCTGCTCGACGTGGACCTGTGGGAGTTCCCTATCGGCGGCATGAGCTGGACGAGCACGCCGCTCGAAACCGGGAAGAGCGAGCTTCACGAGGAAGCCGGACTCGAGGCGGCCCGCTGGGACTACCTGGGCCGGTTCGCGCCGTACAAGGGGGTGTCGAACGAACGCTGCCATTTCTTGCTGGCGCGCGAGCTCTCCACGGTGGAGCAGGATCTGGAGCCGGAGGAACAGATTTCGGTGCACCGCTACTCGCTCGAGGAAGCCAGGAGAATCCTGCTCGATCAGGAATTGGGCGACGGCCAGTCCTGGTGCGGATTGATGCTCCTGGATCGGTTCCTGCCGGGCCGCTGAGGCGCCGGGTGGTGCCGGGACGGATCCTCCGATCCCCGCAATCGAGGGCCTGGATGCGGGGGCAAGTCTCGGGTAGGTTCTTCCACCAAGTGCGCGATTCTCCGCGCTCCATGCCGCTCACCGGTGGCTGGAGCGGAGGCGCAACGGCGGATGTCAGTGAGGTTTGGAGCAGACACGCAGGTCTCAGACTGACGGGCAACGGGTTGTGGCTTGTGCTCTGGTCGTTCCTGGAGTCCGCGCGGATCGTGGCAACGGAGGGCTTTCCCATGACGGACAAGCAGGATCTGGATACACCATCCGGGGAGCAGGAGAAGACGCCTGACACGGCCGGTCTCATCGGGACGACCCTCGCTGTCCTTGCCGGTGTGAACCTGATCGTCGGCATGGGTGTTCCCCTGATTCCGTGGCTGATCTCTGGGTTCCTGGCGATCCCGCTCCTGGTGCTGGGTGGGTTTGCCAAGCCGCCACTCCGCAAGTTCGTGCTGATCATGGGCTTCCTCTGCCTGATTCCACCCGCCATCCTGGGCCTCGTTGAGTTCGGCCCCAGGATCTTCGGGTAGCCTCCCCTTCGAACCACCACCAAAAGAAACTCCCGGAGCGGCCGGCGGCCGCTCCGGGAGTTTTCATGTCATCCTGATCAGGATGTCAGGGCGCGGTTTGCGAGATCCCGTTGGATGCGGAGAACCCGTAAGGCCCGGCGGCATCCGTGAGCCAGACCTGCAGGTAGATGGACGCTCCGCTCGTCACCGGATTGTTCGGCGCGACCGTGAACGAGAACGCTCCACTCGAGTTGGTGGAGAGACCGAAGAGGATCCAGTCGGTGGATGGAACCATGATCCCGCCCTTGAACGGCGAGAAGGCCGTGGAGGCTCCCATGACCAGCACTGCCGGAGTGTTCTGTTTGGCGTTGGTCAGATCGAACGTGATGGCGGTGAACTGACTCAGGCTACCCTCACCGGCGAAGTGGGGAACGCCAGTGGTTCCGGCGAGGCCGTTGCCCAGGTCGTTCCAGGGGTCTTGCACACTGATGTAGTTGACCTTGATTTCGTAATCCGACCCACCCGGACCGCCAACCGAAAGGAGCACTGTGTAGGGGCCTGACTTGGTGTATGTGTGGGTCGGGTTCTGGACGGTTGAGGTGGCTCCGTCACCGAAGGCCCAGAGCCACGAGGTGACCGAGCCGCCGGTCGACTGGTCCGTGAAGCTCACCAGCAGGGGAGCGTTGCCAGACAACGGCGTGGCGGAGAAATTGGCCACTGGCGCCGGCTCGTCGACACTGATGTAGGCGATCTTCGTCTCGGTATCGCTGCCACCGGGGCCGGTCGCGGTCAGCGAGACCGTGTAATCTCCGTACGAGGTGTAGGTGTGGCTCGGGTTCTGGAGTGTGGAGGTGGCAGTATCGCCGAAGGTCCAGTACCACGAGGTCGACGAGCCGCCGGTCGATAGGTCGGTGAAGTTCACCGTCAGGGGCGCGGTGCCGGTCCTGGGCGTGCCGCTGAAGTTCGCGATCGGCGGGACAGGGCCGCCGCTTCCCGCCTGGACCAGGCCGAGGTACACGTTGATCCGGCCGTAGCCGTAGGTGTTGTCCACACCGGAAGCGCCCAGATCCTCGCATCCGTTCTTGAGCGCGGTTTCGATCTGGTCGGGCGTCAGGGACGGGTTGTAGGACCACATCAGCGCGCACAGTCCCGCGGTCAGCGGGCAGGCGAAGCTGGTGCCGTCCACATAGGCGTAGTCGGTATTGCTGTCGGCGTCGGTGGTCCGGATGTACTCGCCGGGAGCGACCACGTCGACGAACTGGCCGTAGGCGGAGAACCAGGTCAGGCTGTCTCCCGAATTGGTGGCGCCGGCAACGATGATGTCGTCATTGTCGCGATTGCCGTAGGTGAGGTTGCGGCCGTCGTTCCCGGCAGCCCAGACCAACAGGCCGCCGATCGACTTGATGTAGGTGGCCGTGGTCAGGTTGGAGGAGCTATCCACGCCGCTGTAGCTCACGCTGGCAACCCGGTCTCCCGATTCCACCG
>JAZDLC010000240.1:0-3072 GCA_043802345.1 Planctomycetota bacterium
CTTCGGCCAGGCTCTCTACGACGCTACCGCCGATCTCGGCGTGGTGCAGGCCGCACTCCGCCACCGGTCGATCCTCTCGACGATGGTCTACGCGCGCACCCGCACAGAGCAGGTCCGTGCCGCCGTCGCCAGTGTCGGGGCCTGTTGGTGACCAGCAGCGGCCCTTCCCGTCGACCGCGGACAATCACCTTGAGGTGGGGGTGGTCGTCCGGCTTCCTGTGCGTCGACCGCGACAGTCCAACACCCGATCCGACCTCGCCCACCTTGGTGCATATAAAGGAGGAACCGTGACCCAGAGGAACGGCGACGAAGACGAAACCTACCGGCACCTGCTGACGTTCGCCGAGCCCGGTGAACTGAGTCGATTTCTGCAGCATGCACGCCGGTTCCTGGCGGCCGCGGGCGACGATCAGGACGACCCTCTCCTGGTACGCCTGGCAGCCGCCCTGCTCGACCTGGACGACGTGGAGGCCCGTGAGGCTGTTGTGCGGTTCGTCGAGTCGGCAGCGGACCTGCCACCGGACAAGCTCCGAGACCTCCTCAAGCTCCTCGAAGCCGAGTCGGTGGGTCCAACCCCAGGCCGAATCAGATGATCGATTGGCGCCACCTTTGGACTGCCGCTTCCACGAACATCGGAGAGCAAGTCCACAGCAACGCTGTGCCTGGTCTCACGGTGACACAGCAAGCGCTCACCTCTGACACAGGCGCACCATTCGCATTCTCAACAACGAACAGGGCGGCCCTCGAAACCCCGCAATGGATGCGTCCTTCAACGAGAGGATGCGGTGAGAATAGCGTTGGAGACAACGAGGAACAGGTGAAACAAGACGAAGCCAATCGCCACGAGGATCACGTACGCTGGGATCGAGGCGATTGCCCACTTGACCATGAACTTCACCATCGACTCGAAAGGCATTCGTACGTCCATGACCACAACGTGATTCGCACTCTTGGTGCTGCTGCCTGGTAATGGCTTGGTGCTGCTGCCTGATACTGGCATTGGGGGCCTGTCGGGAATCATCAGGCGGTTGCCGCATTTGGGGCATCGACCCAGGTCCCAAGCCCGATCAGCTTCGGTCACCGAAAACAGACATGCGCCGCACTGGATGCTCCTCATGGTCTCCTCCCTATTCTCGCCACTGATATTTGCATTCGCGAATCGGATGGCATGGTACAGACAGCCACCCACATCCTCCACTTGCCAGCGTCCGGCACGACCAGATGGACAGGACAACTGGGGTTTGGACCGCTTGAGCTTGTTGACTCGACACAGCCGACAACGAATCCAAACACTGCCGAAATGCCAGTCAGGGTCAAGGACGAATAGCGACGAGCAAGGTGAGTAAGAATCCGGCGCGATGAGTGGAGCGAAACATGGCACGCAGGAAGAGCCAGAAGAGGGCATCGAAGGCCAGCCCTGTCCGTCGGCGTGCCGTCAGCGAAGACGGGACCTACTTCGGGTGTTCCTACAGAGAATCCGACCTTCTGGCCGGGGAGAGGGTCCGCAAGGAGTTGATTGCCGATGGAGTCGGGATCCCGACGACCTGGGACGAGATCCACCTGTTCTACGTCACGCACCCGGAGATTTCTGCGTACCGCTGCACCATCGTATGCCGCCGCGACTGGCGCAAGTTCTGGCACCACCACAAGGCCGGCAACTGGGCGGCCGACCGGCAGGAGTTCGAGGACCACCTCAAGCGGGAGACCCTCGGACGCATCGCCAGCAAGAGCGCCAAGCAGCTCGCGGACGGGTTCGAGCGGTTCGCCATCAAGATCCAGGGTGTGGCCGAAGTGATCCTCAATCGGACAATGTGCAACCTCGAAACGAACGAGCCCGAACCATACGAGACCATCGCCTCGAAGAAGGACGAGCAGGGCGTCCTCTCTCAGGTGAGGCGGCGCATGCCGCGACCCAGCGCAGCCCATCAGATCGCCATTTTGGACAAATACACCGACATGATGCGGGCCCTGCTCGGCCTGCCGGGATCCAGGGCCGCAGGGTTGCCCACGTCGGCGCACGGAGGCCCGCCTGTGCCACCCGGGGAGAAGGGTGCGCCTGATGAGCCCACGGACCAAGCACGGCGCGCCCGGGAAGCCCAGAACCCGATGTGGCGCACCGAGTTAGGGCACGATTGGGTCGAGCCTCCAGAGGTCGGCGCGGAAGATTCACCACCTGGATGAAGTACATGCGGGAGTAGACCGGCAACGAGCCCTTCCCCTTCGATGAGTGGTTCCTTGATATGATTCGGACGATGGCGGCGCGGGAGGGTGTCAGCAGCGACAGGATCCTGGCGACCGTCATGAGCATCTGCTACGCGATGGACGAGGCGCTGGAAGACGTGGCTCGGGAGAGGGAGATGCGATGGTAGCCCAGAAGGAGGACGGTATGTCGAGTGAGCGGCAGCTGGAACGTGAGCAGGTACTGCGCCGGTGTGATAGCGACTCCAGGAGGGGCGAATCCTACCGGAACCAGCCGAGAGTACCGGGAAGCTCCGTAGGGGCCATAGTAGCGCTCCTCATGGTAGTTCTCGGCGCTATCGTCGGCGTTCTTTTGTGGATGGCCGCGCCGAAGTCACCCAATCGCAAGCCAGTTGCCGCCATCGGATCGACGTCCACCAACAGGCGCCTCCAGCCAGGTGATGAGGTCCGCGTATCCTCGGGTTGTCACGCCGGGGTGACGGATGACGACTACGACCGAGTCCTCGAGCTGGCCCGGGCCAACGACAAGATGGGAATCCTCGATATGCGCCTCGCCAAGCGCGCCGCCTACCTCCAGGCCGGGACGCGCTGCCTCGTGATCAAGCGCGGCGGATTCGCCAGTGAGGTCCGCGTACTGGAGGGTAAATACGCTGGCCGGGCCTTCTTCACGGCCAACAGCAACCTCGGAGAGTGACCGCCACTCGCGCCCGGCATCGAAAACCCGCGAGGACGCTCTACGGGCACTCCGCTCAACTCGGCTGTCCCCAGGTGCGTAGCAACGGCCAGCAAGAATGTCGTCACCGGCCAGGACACTCGTTGACGGGGGCTGAGCAGGCAGGAAGAATCAGCAAGTCCGGACCCGGCGGGTAGCTC
>JAZDLC010000241.1:0-10282 GCA_043802345.1 Planctomycetota bacterium
GGGTGGAATCCGCGGCGAACGGGTCACGATCGAAATGAACGAATCCGGAGTGCGCCTTTCGGGGGAGGCGGCCTTCGACCGGCTGCCCTTCGGTCCGCCGCTCGCGCTGCTCCTGCCGGCGCGTCTTGGCGGCTTCTTCGAGCAGGGCGCCACCTCCGGTTCGCTGACGGCGCGACTCAAGCATTTCGATCTGGGGATCGGGTGGCCTCCCGTCGCGGGGCGCCCGGCACTGGAGAGCCTGTCATTCGACGGAACGGTGAGGCTCGAGGAGTGCGAGATCAGAAGGCCCGTGAGCCTGCAGGGGATCGACGCAAAGCTCGACATCTCCGGTTCGGGGAGCCTTTCCGGGACTCCTTCCGTGCGGTTCAGTGGGCGGCTACGTGATCTGGGCGCGCGGCTCGGGGCGTTCCAGCTCAGCGGGCTCGAGGCGGATCTGGCCGTTGACGAGCAGTCCGTGGAGCTGAGTCGGATCAGCGGCCAGTTCCTCTCGGGCAGGCTGGCGGAGGACCGGAACCAGGTGCGGATCGGGTTTGGTGACAAGGTCCAGGTGTCAGGGCAGATGGGATTCGAGCAGGCTGATCTCGGCGCTCTGCTCACCCGGCTGGGCCAGTCACAGCGGAATGTGGGAGGCAAGGTGTCACTGGCTTTCGACTTCGCCGGGGATGCGAGCAGTCTGGCCTCCCTGACAGGATCGGGGCAGGTCGTGATCGTTGATGGTCAGCTCTGGGAGTTGCCCATTCTCGCCACGCTCTACACGGCGTCACTAGGGCTCGTCTTCGGCTCGGAAGGGAAGCCCGCTTTCGACCGCGGGATCATCACCTTTGGGCTGAGCCATGGCAAGCTGATCGTCGATCGGTTCGAACTGAACGCGCCGGTGGCCAGCTCTCCGGTCGGACTGATGCTGACCGGCCGCGGCGTGCTGGGACCCACCGGTGTCGATCTGAGGGTTGTGCCGCGGATCATCGCGGTCGACGTGCCGATTCTCTCGCCCGCCATCGAGCTGCTGAAGAGTGGCCTCCTGAACTATCGCATCTACGGCCCGCTCGCCAATCCACGCATCGCCTACTGGAACGCCGCGGCGGATGTGATGTCTCCCAACCAGGACGTCACTCGCCTGCCGCGATTGGCTCCGAGGTTCCCGGCGGACTGGAACCGCCGGTTCTAGCGGAAGGTTGCCCGCCCCCTCAGAAGTGCGCCGCGACCGTCTTGTTGAGCAGCGCTCGCAGCTTGTGCCGATAGGCGATGAGCCCTCTTCTGAGCTGCGCCTGAATCGTGTCCGCCGGCAGTTCAAGGCGGTCCGCGATCTCCTGCACCGAGAGGTTCTCGAACTCCTGAAGCCAGACCGTGTACCGCAGCTCGGCGGGAAGTCCATTCAGCACGCTGCGCATCGCGGCGGCTTCGGCTCGGTCGGTGGCGACCGTTCGGGGCTCGGTGGTGGCCACGGGACCGGCGTAGATCGCGTCCGGAGGAGGATTCTCCTTCAACAGCTTCAGCGCGGCGGCAGACTGGCGGATTCTCTTCAAGAGGCAGTCTTCAGCGATTCCGGCCAGCCAGCGGCGCAGGGTGTGGATGTCATTCCCGTCGAACTCCTCCCTGACGCTCCACGCCTTGAGCAGGGTCTGATGCCAGACGTACTCTGAATTCACGCGGCCTCTCAGGTGCGAGCCGAGGCGCGCCTCGATCAGCAGCATCATGGTGGGGGCGTGAACAGCCCGGACCAAATCATCCCAGAACCGTGGATCTTCGCTGTGCATGAGTTGCTTGCGGAATTCGAACGGTCTTGAGTGCTTCATCTTGCTCCCCCGACGATGATACAGCATGGGGAGTTCGTATACTCCGGAACTCTCGGGTGTTCCCGAAACGCGGACTGACCAGTGGGAGTTTCGAATGCTGCATGCCGTCATCATGGCCGGGGGGTCGGGGACCCGCTTCTGGCCGCTGAGCCGGGCTTCCCGGCCGAAACAGCTTCTGGCGCTGGTGACCCGGCGGACCATGATCGAGGAAACCGTGGAGCGTCTCGAAGGGTTGGTGCCTGGTGAGAGGATCCATGTCGTCACGAATGCGGCGTATGCGCAGAAGATCCGGGAGCTGCTGCATGAGATACCTGCAAGCCAAGTAGTGGCAGAACCTTGTGGTCGCGACACAGCGGCATGCATCGGCCTGGCGGCCTCGCTGATCGAACGCATCGATCCTGATGGAGTGATGGCTGTGCTGCCCGCGGATCATGTGGTGCATCCGGGAGAGTCGTTCCGGGAGGCGCTTTCGCGGGCGGTCCGGATTGTCGAGGTGAGACGGGACTCCCTGCTGACTTTCGGCGTCGTCCCGTCCCGGGCCGCCACCGGCTACGGGTATATCGAACGCGGAGAGGAACTGGACCTGGACGGAGGCGAACCGTTCTTCCAGGTCGCGTCATTCCGCGAAAAGCCAGAGGCGGCCCTGGCCGAGAGCTTCGTGCAGTCGGGCCGCTTCTTCTGGAACGCCGGGATCTTCGTCTTCAGGGCTCGCGCGATTCTGGATCGCATCGAGCTTCAGTTGCCTGAGCTGGCGGCGCGCCTGCCGGAGGTGACCTCGGCCTGCGCCGAGACCGGTGACATTCCCGAAGCGCTGTACGCCGCCTTGCCTGCCATCTCCATCGACTACGGCGTGTTCGAGAAGGACCGTGACGTGGTGGTCCTGCCGGCAGCGTTTGCCTGGGATGACGTGGGCTCCTTCGCCGCGCTGGAGAGGGTCATGGCAGCGGACAGTCAGGGAAACCACGCGCTGGGTGGAGTGACGGCGCTCGACGCGACCGGGAACATCGTCGTTTCTCCGGTGGAGCACCGGGTTGCGCTGATCGGGGTGAGCGGTCTGGTGATCGTTCACACGAAGGATGCCACCCTGGTCTGTCGAAAAGAGGATGCGGAGAGAGTGAAGGGGCTGGTCCAGGAGCTTGGCAGCCAGGGGTTGTCATACCTTCTATGAGCAGAATTCGCGTTCGCTCTCCCGGTCGGAAGTCGCAGACTCCCGGTCGGCGGCGACTCCTCGCAGGCAGACCGTGATCGTGCGGCCCTGCCCCACCTTCTCGTCGCGCTGAATGGAGATCCCCTGGGCCGCCAGGTCGGTGCGATACTGCTCCTTGAGCTGACGGCGCAGCGCTATCTGGAAGCGGCTCGCCCTTCGTTTCTCCGAGGACTTCCGGACGACCATCCCCGGTGTGCTGAGACCGGCGCTGTTGTCCTTGAAGGTTATTCTCACTCCCGCACCGTAGGAGGATGTTCTCAGACTGAGGATCCTCGGCTCGATCGCCCGGCGCAGGGAGGCTCGCGCCCGCCGGAGCAGCCGGAGCAGGAGCTGGACCAGGAGCGCCTCATCCATCCGGATCTCCTCCAGGCCGCTGTCCAGCGAAAGCCGGATCTCGATGCCGGCTCGCTTCAGGTCGGGGAGTGCCAGGTCGAGTGCCGCCACGAGCGCGTCGTTGACCTGGATGCTCTCCGGCTGTCCCACGTGCTGGCCGAGGGACCGAAGGTCTGTCTCCACGCTTCCGATCTGATCCAGACTACCTCTCAGTTGTTCCAGCAGGTCCCGCACCGCGGGGTAGCGCTGGCCCGGGAGGGCGCGGTCCAGGGCGCGGACTTGCGCTCTGGCCTCCGAGACAGGCTCCTCGAGAGCGTCGCTTCCCGCGCGGCCGATGATCGCCGCCTCCTCCTCCGCGCTGGACCTCGCGCAGCGCGAGCCGTTCAGGCGGAGCTCCCGGTAGGCGTGACGCAGTGAGCGCTCCCGCTTCTCCAGTTCTGAGAGGAGGAGCAGACCGTTCAATGACGCTCCCAGTCGATCCGCGATCGCCAGCAACCTGGCCTGGTCATCGGCTCCCAGTTCGCTCTCGGGGCGGAGGATGATCAGTCCGATGACGTTTCCCCTGGACTGGATCGGGCAGGCGATCAGTCCGGGGAATCCCGGATCGGAGTGGAGCAGCATGATGTCCGCCGAGGCGGCCACGGCCAACGCGCGGTCCGCGAAGCGGTGCACGGCGGGATCCGCCCTGCCGGTCAGCGGGTAGATGCCCCTGCAGCTCGTGATCCCGGAGGCTGGATCCCGGAGGAAGACAAACCCCTCGGTGATGCCGAGCTTTTCCCGCAGCCGCTCCAGCATGCTGAAGAGCGGGCTCTCGATCCTCTCCTGTCCATCCAGCCCCTTGGCCACATCCAGAATGAAGTGCAGCTCTTCGGCGCGCTGTCTCGAACCCTCCGCCTTCAGCCGCTCCAGATCGGCCGCCCGGGCCATTTCCGCGAGGCGGCGGTCCCGAGCCCAGGAGTCCACGAAGAACAGGAGAAGCAGGGTGCTGACGTACAGGGCCACGAGCTTTGGCTCGAATCCGGCCCCGAGGCGATCCACCACGCTCCCCGAGATGGCGGGATAGAGCGCCATGATGCCGCCGGCGAGGCTGGCAGGGACCAGCGTACGGAGGAGTCGCCGGGAGAGATGCTGCCCTCTCCCCATTCTGGTATTCTCGATCATCGCCACGTACCGTTATCGGGCAGGCTCGCGCGGCGCTTTAGCCGTAGAATCTCCTGGCATGAAAGCCTGTGACCTGCTGATCGAGAATGCTGCCGAAGTCGTTACCCTGGCGGGGCCCGTTCCCCGGGTCGGGCCGGACCTGGACCGGGCCGGGGTGATCAGGGATGGCGCCATCGCGGTGACGGACGGGCGGATCGAGGCGGTCGGCCCGGCGCGGGAGGTGGCAGGCGGCTTCCTGCCCCGGGAGAGGATGGACGCCCGGCGCGGCACCGTGATCCCGGGATTCGTGGACGCTCACACCCACCCGGTGTTTGGCGCCACCCGGGAGGCGGAATTCGACCTGCGGCTCCACGGCCGCACGTATCAGGAGATCACCGCGGCGGGGGGAGGGATCTTCTCCTCCGTCCGCTCGCTGCGGGAAACTTCCAGCGACGATCTGCGCAGGCTGGTGCGCCAGCGCTTTGATCGCTTCGTGATGTCCGGCACGACCACGATCGAGGCGAAGTCCGGCTACGGACTCAACCGGGCGGATGAGCTGCGTTCGCTCGAAATCTTGAAGGCGGTTGCCGCGGATCACCCGCTGGAGGTGCACACCACGTTCCTGGGCGCGCATCAGATGCCGCAGGAGTACGGGGATCGCCGGGAGGAGTACATCGACTTCCTGATCGAGGAGATGCTGCCTGAAGTGAAGCGCAGGGATCTGGCGCGGTCGTGCGACATCTTTTGCGATCAAGGCGCCTACACGGTGGCAGAATCCCGCCGCTTCCTCGAGGCGGCCAGCCGGCAGGGGTTCTCGCTGAGAGTTCACGCCGATGAGTTGGAGGGGCTGGGCGCGGCGGAGCTTGCCGCCTCTCTCTCGGCCCGCTCCGCCGACCATCTCTGCAGGATCAGCGATCAAGGCATCGTGGCGATGCGCGCCGCCGGGACCACCGCGGTGCTCCTGCCCGGTACGGTTCAGTCGCTGGGAGCCAAGGCGATTCCGCCCGCCCGGAAGATGATCGAGCGGGGAGTGATCGTGGCGATCGCCACTGACTTCAATCCGGGCACGTCCTATGTGATTTCGATGCCGATCGTGATCGCGATCGCCTGCACCCTCCTCCGGATGACCGTGGCGGAGGCGCTTTCCGCCGCGACAATCAACGCCGCGCACTCGCTGGGAATCGCGGAGTCGGTCGGCTCGATCGAGCCGGGAAAGCAGGCGGATCTGGTGTTGCTCGACCGCCCGTCCTATCTATTCATGGCGTACGAACTGGGCGAGAACTCGACCTCTGCCGTGCTGAAGAAGGGCCGGGTGATCTTTCGCAGGCCGGAGCCCAGGCTGGTGACTCTCGAGGAGGGTGAATGAAGAACCGTTGGACACCCTTTCTTCTCATCGTCTGGGTGGCCTGCTTCGGGCCGGCGCGCGCCCAGGAGATCGGAGAGGACCTGTGCGGCGATTGCCACTCGACCGGCAAGATCGACCATCAGCACAGCAAGGCGGCGCTGGCGCTGGAAGAGGGGGTGATCTACTGCTCCGAGTTCATGAAGTCGGACCCCACGGTTCTGGGGATGGACTGGGAGGTCTGTCCGAAGTGCCGCACCCCGTCGGCCCAGGCCAGGGCGCGGCGTGAGTTCGACGAGGAATTCGGCCGGCGAAAGGAATGGCTGGATGGGTGTCAGAAGGAGGTCGACGAACGCGCCGGCCACGAGGTGTGCCACATCCTGACCAGGCACTTCCAGATCATCTGGGACATTCCGACGATCAAGGTGGACCGCAGGGTTCTGAAGATGCACGAGGCGGCGCATCTGTACGCCGAGCGGATGGAATACCTGTACGGACAGACACTCGAGATCCACGGCATCACCGAGCGGGACGTGCGGCCCACGACGCACCGGCTCTACCTGTTCGAGGCGCAGTCCACCGCCAAGAAGGTGGGGCCGTACGCTCTGGATGGAGGACTCGGGAACACGAGCCGAAAGTCGCAGATCGGACCCAACTCGGCCATGATCACATTCCTGAACAAGGCGGACTTCCACACCGACGAGGAATTCCACCAGTTCCTGGTTCATACGGTCAGCCATCATCTGCATAACGAGATCAAGCCGGCGAATGAGTGGCTGGCGGTGAGGTACGGTTGGGTCTACGTGGGGATGGCCCACTACATGGAGATCCGGTACTTCGGCCCGCCCAACACCTGGTGTACCCGGGAGGCGGGCGGTCTCAGTAATTTCAGGTGAAAGAACTGGGAAGGAAACGTGAAGCGAGCGGTCGCGGCCGGCACGGAACCTTCTCTTCAAGACGTGATCCAGAAGGCGAACGACGTCCTGAGCGCCGAGGAACATCAGTTCTGCTGGAGCTATATCGACTACCTGATGTGGCTCGATCCGCACAAGATTCCGGAGATGATGGGGTACATGAAGGTGCAGCAACTCCCGACCCGGGATGCGATCCACAAGGCTTACGGGTTGACCATCGGTCAGTTCGTGGACGGATGGAAGGAGTTCGTGCTCGAGGAGTACTCCATGAAATCGGTCAAGGGGCCGCGCGTCAGGCTGCCAAAGGGGCAGGGATGAAGACGCCCACCCTTCTTTCGGCGCTGCTCATCCTGGGCGGACCTATGGCCATGGCCCAGGAGCCTGGCGAGAAGCTGTGCGGAGACTGCCAGACCACGGGGAAGATCGCCGCCCCGCACAGGGAGTCGGTGCTGGAGCGGGAGAAGGACGTCATCTACTGCTCCTACTGGATGGACCGTGATCCCGAGAAGCTCTGCATGGACTGGATTGTCTGTCCCAAGTGCCTGACCCCGTCGGTTCAGGCGCGGGCACAGAAGGAGTTCGACCTGGAGTTCAGCAAGCGGAAGGAGTGGCTGGAGAAGAGGCGGGCGGTCGTGGATCGGGTCACGCGAAAAGAATGCTGGCACGTGGAGACAGAGCATTTCCTGCTCTCCTGGAACATTCCGGAGATCAAGGTCGAGCGCCAGGTGATCAAGCTCCACGACGCCATGCACCTCTACGCCGAGCGCGCGGAGGAGGTGTACGACAAGATCCAGGAGCTTGTGGGCGTGACGGACCAGCAGATGCTCGGCGGGAAGATCAACTTCTACATGCTGGAGACGCAGAGGGAGGCGAAGTCGCTCGCGCCGACTGTCACGGACCTGGCCTTCGGGGGCACCTGGCACACCTACAAGGTTGGTCCCGACCATCACGAATCCGTCGCCTGGGACAATCCGGAGAAGGTGCTGGATGACGAGCACCGGCATCAGTACTACGTGCACGCGATCTCCCACCACGTGTTCAACGAGGTCCATGAGGGGAACTACACCATCTGGACTTTCAAGCGATATGGGTGGGTCTACGAGGGGCTGGCCTTCCACATGGAGTATCTCATGTTCGGCCCGCCGAAGATGACTTGCGGCCAGGAGACGGGGCAATCCACCAACTATCGTGGCAAGTCGTGGGAAGTGCTCGTCAAGAAGGCGGTGCTGGCGGGAGAAGATCCGCCCTTCCAGGAGGTGATCACCAGGTCGGTGGATGCTCTGAGCGATGAGGAGCGGCGGGTGTCCTGGTCATACATCGACTACTTGATGCACCTGGACGCCAAGAAGATGCCGCAGATGCTGTCGCTCATGAAGGGGCCGCAGCTTCCGACCCGGGATTGCCTCAAGCAAGCCTACGGACTCTCGGTCGGTCAGTTCGTGGACGGATGGAAGGAGTACGTGAAGGAGACGTACTCCCTCAGGCCAAGGAAGGGCCCTCTCATTCGCTGAATTGCTGGGGGGCCTAGGAGTCCGCACGGCAGTTTCCGCCGCGCAGCCTCCTAGATCGGCTTCTGGAGTCCGAACTTCTTGACCTTCATGTAGATCGAAGCGCGCGAAATCCCCAGGCGCCGGGCCGCCTCTTCCTTGTTCCACTTGGTGGAACGGAGAGCCAGCTCGATGGCGTCCCTTTCAAGTTCCGCGACGGGCTTCAGATAGGAGACCGCTCCCACGCCGCCCGAGCCGACGGCGCTCTCGAGTTCCTTCAGTCGGGCCTCTGCCTTCTCGGCCCGCATGGTCGCATCCGCGCCCGCCTCGCCCGCGGTCAGCAACAGCACCGCCGCCACGAGCTGGGACAGCGCCAGCGGCAGGCCATTGTCCTCCACGGACAGGCCTTCCAGGCAGATCCCAGCCGCCACGCGCTCCCGGAGTGGAATCGAAACGAAGATTCGCCCTCCCTCCCGGCCCAGGAAGTAGGTGCCGTCCAGGGCGGCGTTTTGCTCCCGGTCGCGGATCAGTGACAGGGCCTGGCGGGCTGTCGCCTTGCGAGACTCCTCATCCGCCACATAGGGCATTCCGGATGAATCCGCGCCTCCCTCGGCGATGACCGTGTCCTGTTCCATCAGAACCGCGTGCAGGCGATTCGCCCGTGATGCGTTGAGAACAACCTTGACCAGGTCGCCCAGGAACCGGCCCCGGTCGAGGTCTCCCAGGGCTGATCCGAGAATCTTCGTGTATTCGCCCAGCCAGCTGAATCGGTCCAGACTTCCTAGATTTTCCATATCCTTCATCGCCCCACCTGCAGTCGGCACCACTTCTCACCAACTCATCCCGTCACCGCAAACGGGCTTTGCCAGCGTCCCGAACGCCCTCAATCTACATGGCAATGAGGTGCAACCTCAAGATATAGAAGGAGATAAATGCGACACTAATTATCCGGAACCAGACGCATCATCTGGAAATAAGACGGTTTATCGCTTCTGAAAGTTCCCCTTCTCTGGCCGCCTTGATCCACTCTTCTGGGTCAGGAAGCTGGATTTCGGGTGATGAAACGCTGCCACGGATTCGCAGGCAGCCCGTGGGAATCTCGGCACCATGCTCGCGCAAAAAGACGTCGTCGAACAGGCAGGTGGGGGGAAGGAGGTAGTCGATTTGACCGTTCGTGGAGGCCTGCCCCCGCAAGGAAAGTTCGTGGGAGGGCCAGCGGAAGTTCGCATCGATGTCGAACCGCCCGTCCTGCGCGACGAAGCGGCTGTCTCCTCCGGCGAGGCTCCTGGCGCCGGGAGTTCCCCGCGGAGGGATCAGCCAGTCAAGTAGAGGGGACCCGCTCACCGTGCCGGCCGAAAAGGCGAGTTCACCAGTTCCTCGAACGGACCGTAGAAAATCGTGAAGGCCCGCGCCCGTGGCCGCAAGCTGCAAGTGGCCGTCAATCCTGGTGGTGCTGGTCAGATTCCAGGGGTATTCCTGGAAGGCGAAGACCGGCGCGCAGAGCGCGGACAAACGCGTTGTGAACGGGGTGAACTCCAGATTCCGGCCCCGGACATCGGCTCTGATCGAACGGGAGCCAGCCGCCGGAAAAAGGAACGTGGCGGTGCCCCGCACCTCCCCACCCAGCGGTGTCTTCGCGCTGACAGGCTCCAGCCGCAGCGACCTGTCGATGAAGCGCCCCTCGAGGTCGAGATCTTCCAGGTTGTCCCTGCCGAATGAACATGCTGCCGCGGTGAGCGTTCCGGACCCGGTCAGGGAGTCGAGCGGCCCCGCCGGGGTCCACTCCGCCCGGAAGCTCGCCTTGAGCGGACGGGCGCGGAATCCGTAGGCAGCGCCTGCCTCGCTTGGTGTCGGATCGAAGCGCAGGTCGAAATCGTCAGAGTCGACTTCCAGGGTCGCGGCCGACCGTCCCTTGCCGAGTTCCAGGCCGAGCAGGACAGCGACGTCTCCGGCCATGCTCGGGTAGGTGGCCCATCCCATTGCCTGGGCCAGGATCGGGGCCGATAACTCGGAGTCGGTTTGGATTCTGGCATCCAGCATGAGTTCAGGAGCTGCCGCCTCCCTGA
>JAZDLC010000242.1:0-8005 GCA_043802345.1 Planctomycetota bacterium
GACCGAGCCGGAGACTGGGTGATCGTCGACTTCCAGAACTCGCACCACAGCGACTTCCAGCGCATCGCCCCCAAATCGCTCGAAGACTGCGACCGCCTCGTAGCCGAGAGGCTCAAGGCACAGCTTCGCTAGGGACAGCCCCCAGAGCCCGTCGCTCGGGGCGGAAGCCGCCAGCTTCTGGCCGCTTCTGCCCCGGCAACCTGCGGCCAACGAGCGTCGGACCCGAAACTGCAGATCCGGCTGTTGCTGGAGGAAGGCAGTGGCCTCGCCCGTGGTATCCGAAAACTCGAACGCACCGAATCATAGCGAGTTGTGACGCCTGCCTGTATCGTCCGCCGGACCATGACACAGCCCCATCCCGCTCTCACGTTCCTCCTCGCTCTCTTCTCCGGCTGGGTCAACCGCCACCAGCAGCGCGTCATCGAGTACCTCGTAGCGGAGAACAGCACGCACCGATCTCGGGCAACGCCGAGCCAAGCTCGTCCTCACCGTCAGCTTCCTCGAAGGCCGAACGCACCTGCCGATCGTCGAGCTCAAGAAGGTCGCCTGAGCGACTCTCGCTCTCCCGACCATGACAGGCTGACGCGTGTGCTGTGCCCGCACGAGGGAATCCTCTTCGAGATGCACAGCCGCGCCGTGACATCCGCCTCTGCATCCAGCTGAACATCGCCATCCGGAGTCTCGGAACCCGGCGAGTGGCCACTGCTGAAGTCCCGGACCCCTGCACCTCCTCGGCCTGCTTGAGCACTACCTCCGATCGGCTGGCTGGAGTCTGCTCCCGGCGCCGATCCCAGCTCGGTCCCTTCATCCCGAATCGACACCTCCGCCTCACACGACACGTTGCATCCCGCATTCCACGCCGGCCGACTTTTCGTACCACACAGGGTTCGCGAACAGGCTGAGCGAGAGGGGCTGGCTCCCTCGCTTCTCGAGCGTCTTTCCAGCCGACTCACGGCGCGAGCCCAGGAGTGCCTGAAGCAGCTCGAGCAATGCTGACGTTCTCCCTCTGCGGGTGCAGATTCTCAGGGTGGCCGGACTTGTCGTGGCTGCCCGGCCGGGTGGAGGTGGTATTGTCCTGACTCCGTACAGGAGACACGCGTGCCCGAAATCAGTGACTCGATTCTCGAGACCATCGGCAACACCCCGCTCGTCTTGCTGCGCGCGGTGGGTAGGGGTACGGGGTGCGAGATCCTCGCCAAGTGCGAGTTTCTGAACCCCGGCGGGTCGATGAAGGACCGGATCGGGGTGAGGATGCTGGAGGAAGCCGAGAAGAGCGGCCGCATCAAGCCGGGTGACACCCTGATCGAGCCGACCAGCGGCAACACCGGCATCGGCCTGGCGATGGCGGCCGCGGTCCGTGGCTACCGGCTGATCATCACCATGCCGGAGAAATCGAGCTTCGAGAAGCAGAGGGTCATGGAGGCGCTGGGCGCCGAGATCATCCGCACTCCGACTGAGGCCAGCTACGTGTCGCCGGAGAGTCACATCGGCGTCGCCAAGCGCCTGCAGGAGACCCTCCCCAACGCCCACATCCTGGACCAGTACTCCAACCCCGACAACCCGCTGGCGCACTACCACGGTACGGGCAAGGAGATCATGCAGCAGACCGGCGGGGAATTCGATATCGCGGTCCTCCCGGCCGGAACGGGTGGCACGCTCGCCGGAGTGGCGCGCCGCATCAAGGAGGAGCGGCCCGAGATCGAAGTCGTGGGCGTCGATCCGGTCGGATCGATCCTCGCCGGCCCGGGCGAGGTCTGTCAGTTCGAGATGGAAGGGATCGGCTACGACTATGTGCCGGAGGTCCTGGACCGGCAGCATGTGGACCGCTGGATCAAAACCGACGACGGCCCGTCATTCCTGATGGCCCGGCGACTGATTCGCGAGGAGGGACTGCTGGTCGGCGGATCATCCGGCGCATGCGCCTGGGCCGCGGTCGAGGTGGCGAGGCTCGTCGGGCCGGGCAAGCGGATCGTGACCATCCTCCCCGACTCCGCGAGGAACTACTTGACCAAGTTCCTGGACGATGGGTGGATGCGGGAGCGGGGGTTCATGGAGTAGGTGCGCGCTTCAGCCGCTCACGACAGCAGCAGCGCGAGATCCTCTTCGGTCATCTTCTGCAGCAGCGACCCGTCGCCGCAGATGAGCGCGTCTGCCAGGTCGCGCTTCGAACTCTGCAGCTCCAGGATCTTCTCCTCGACCGAGTCCCGGCCGATGAGCCGGTACGCCATGACCCGGCGCGTCTGGCCGATGCGGTGCGCCCGATCGATCGCCTGGGCCTCGACCGCCGGATTCCACCACGGATCGAGGATGAAGACGTAGCCGGCGGCGGTCAGATTCAGGCCGAGCCCGCCAGCCTTCAGGGAGATCAGGAAGACCTGGCAGGCCGGATCGGTCTGGAACCGCTCCACCCGGGCGGGCCGGTTGCGGGTGCTTCCGTCCAGCCGCTCGAAGACGATCTGCTCCTCATTCAGCCGCCGCTCCACGATGTCGAGCAGGCTGGTGAACTGGGAGAACACCAGCGCCTTGTGCCCCTCGTCGACGATCTCCGCGAGCCTCGGCAGCAACACCCGCAGCTTGGCCGATTCCTCATCGACCCGGGTCACGTCGAGCAGGCCCGGGTGGCAGGCAGCCTGGCGCAGGCGCAGGAGCGCCTCGAGCACATGCATCTTGTTCGGGTCGACGGAATCGTCCTGCCCCGGCTTCAGCAGCGACCGGCGGTAATGCTGTCGCAGGCCCTCGTACAGCTCGCGCTGCGCCTCTCCGAAATCGCAGTAGAGCGTCTGCTCTTCCCGCTCCGGCAGCTCTTTCGCCACCTCGCCCTTCGCGCGCCTCAGGATGAACGGCGCCAGCGCCCGGGCCAGTGAGCCGCGCGTGGCCAGGTCGAGCGCCTCCGTGCCCCGCCCGGCCAGCGCCCTGAAGGTCCTGGACCGGCCCAGCATGCCCGGATTCAGGAACTCGAACAGGGACCACAGCTCGCCCAGGTGATTCTCGATCGGCGTGCCGCTGAGCGCCAGCCGGTGGTCCGCCTCGAGCAGGTAGGCCGCCTTGGCGGTCTGGCTCCGCGGGTTCTTGATCGCCTGGGCCTCGTCCAGCACCGCGTAGGAGAAGCGCTGCTTCTTGAAGAACAGGATATCGGCGCGCAACAGACCATAGGTCGTCACCACGAGATGGCTGCCGTCAAGCTCGTGATTGAGCCTGGCGCGGTCGCTGCCCGTGTACTCCACCACCCGCAACCCGGGTGTGAATCGCCGGGCCTCGCTGACCCAGTTGCTGACCACGGAGAGCGGCGCGACCACGAGCGCGGGACCGTCCAGCCGGCCCTCCTCGAGGAGCTTCTGGAGATGGGCCAGGAACTGCACCGTCTTGCCGAGCCCCATGTCGTCCGCCAGACACCCTCCCAGACCGAAGTCGTGGAGGAAACGGCACCAGGCGAGGCCGATCCGCTGGTACCCCCTCAGCTCTCCGGAGAACCCGCTCCCCTCGCTGCATGGCGCGATCCCCTGGAAACCGCGCAGCTTTTCGCGGAACTCGTGGAACCGCTCGTCCGCCTGGACCTGGACCTTCTCCGCCAGCAGTACATCCAGCAGGAACCCCTGCGACCGCTTCAGGCGCAGGCTGTTCTTCATCCCGCGGCCGAGAGATCCCAGCAGATTGAACCGGCGCAGCCAGTCCTCGGGCAGGATCCCCACCGAGCCGTCGCCCAGCCGCACGGTCTTGGTGCCGGCCTTCAGGTTCTGCAGCAGGTCCTGAAGCTCGATCCGCGTGTCGCCGAAGCTGACCGAGCCCTTGACGTCGAACCAGTCGATGCCGCTCTTGACCGAAAGACTGAAGTTGGAAGCCTGTCGCTGCGGGCGCCCGTCGGCTTCCACCCACCACCCCGCTTCCAGGAGGCGCCCAACACATTCCTCCATCCGCACCGGGGCCAGCCTGATCTTCGCCCCCGCGGGGTCGTCTTCCACCTGGCAGCCGGCCAGGCGGAGCGCGTCGAGCAGGCGCGCCTCCGCGTGCCGATCCCGCAGCACGAAGCGCCCGTCCTGAGCGCGCCGGCCGGAACCCCAGAGACCCAGAGGATACTCCTCCGAGCCGTAGCAGAACCTCACCTCGCAATCGAGCCGCCGGACGCCGTAGCTTCCTCGCGGGCTTCGAATCAGGAGCTTCGGCTTCGGTGCAACCTGGGGAGCAATCTCGACCCCTTCGATCTGTCCCAGGGTCAGGGGCGGGAGCGCGGGTGACGTCAGCATCTCCTCCACGACCGACGCCGCCTCCTTGATGGGAGCCCGGATGGCGCCGCGGTTCTTGAACCAGGCCAGCCAGGGGAACGCTCCATGATGATCGAGCGGCCCCACGATGCCGTTCTTGAAGAAGACGAACCCGTCCTCGAGCACCAGCGCGGTCGAACGGACGGCCTCTTCCTGCTGCTCGCACAGGAGGAAGCCGTCGAGGACCAGTTGCTCTTCCGCGGCATCGTTGAACAGCCGCACATGGAGATCGCAGGCTGCTTCCCGCCACCGGTACGGCCCGAACTTCCCGTCCGTGGACTGGACGAACAGGCGGCCGGTGTCGCAAAGCCTGGGGAGCAGTGCCTTGAGCAGTTCGGGCCCGAGGACGAAAGCTTCCCGACCGGAGAGATCGGAGTGGTGTCCAGGCGAATACCCGTGGAGCAGGGGCGGCGACGCTCCGCGGAGCAACCCGATCAGAGCGCGGTCTTCCGGATCGATGGGCAGGTGCTCATCGGTCCTGAACGGCCGGGTCTTGCCGAACTGACCCGTCTTCAACCTCTTTTCGTACAACAACTTCAGCACGGGATCGCGCTGGCCGGGGCGGCCGTCCCAGCAGTAGTGGTAGACGATCCGGAACTCCACGGCCGGCGGCTTCAGCAAGCCACTTCCCCTGGCCCGGTGGGCCGTGTCGTCCCCCAGCAGGGAGAGCAGGCGGCGCCAGTCCCGCTCCAGGGAGGGAAACGAACCGCTGTGGAACCAGCCGCACTCTTCCGATTCCAGGATCGCCGCCCAGACATGGCCGCAGAGCCCGCTGTCGTTCCTGAACCTGAAGCAGGAGCAGATCACCTCGAACGGAGTCTCCGCGTCTTTTCGCAGCAGGGACACCAGATTGTCTCCCTGGGGTCTGACCTGAACATCGAGCCGGGTCTCCTTCTCGACCTGGACCATGCTCATCCGATCCCGGAAGAGACGCTCACCCAACATGCGGGCCTCGAGAGTGAAGGCCTTGGCCAGGGGGTGGTAGCGCGACATCGGGCGGTCCGGGTCTTTTGAGGACGGTGAAGCCGGGCATCCTAGCAAGATGCGCCGGGAAATGGGCGACGACCACCACCCACCCGGCGAGGATCTTCGGGCCTGACTGTTGTCATCCAGGATGGAGCGGTACAGGATGGCGGCATGACCAAGATTCGGAAGCGCATCACGGACCTGTTCCTTCCGGCCATGATCAGCCAGCGCCGTCGCTCCCGCCAGGTGCTCTTTTCCGACACCACCCTGCGCGATGGAGAGCAGATGCCGGGCGCCACGCTGGAACCCGGGGACAAGTTGCGCATCGCCAAGGAACTCGAGGCGCTCGGGGTGCACTCCATCGACGCGGGTTTTCCCGCTTCGTCAGAGGCGGACGTGAAGGCCATCCAGAGCATGGTGGGCGTGGTGAAGAAGCCGGTCCTGACAGCGCTCTGTCGGACGGTGCGGGGAGATATCGACGCCGCCGTGCGGGCGTTGGACGGAAACCCGAATCACAAGCGGGGTGTCAGCCTGTTCTGCGGCACGAGCCCCCTGCACCGCAAGCACAAGCTGAGGAAGAGCCGCAAGGAAATCCTGCGCATCATCACGGACGCGGTTTCGTACGCGACCGAGAGCTTCTCCATCGTGGCCTTCAGTCCCGAGGACGCCAGCCGCACCGAGCCCGAGTTCCTGCTGGAATGCTACCGCGAGGCGATCGACGCGGGCGCGTCCACGATCGGGTTTCCCGACACGGTCGGTGTGCTGACGCCCGAGAAGGCCCGGGAGTTCGTGCGCAGAATCCAGGACGGGGTGGCGAACGTGACCCGGGCCCTGGTCGCGGTTCACTTTCACAACGACCTGGGCCTGGCCGTCGCCAACACTCTCGCCGCCGTCCAGGAGGGAGTTCATGTGGTACAATGCACCATCAATGGCATCGGCGAGCGGGCCGGCAACGCCTGTCTGGAGGAGGTCGCCCTGGCCCTGGCGCTCAACCAGGATCAGTACAAGCGGACAATCCAGATCGACCTCTCGCGGCTCCGTTCCGTCTCCCGCCTGGTTGCGGAGCTGACGGGAGTGGGCGTGCCTCCGATGAAGCCGGTGGGCGGCCGGAACATATTCGCCACCGAGGCCGGCATCCATCAGGACGGCATTCTCAAGCATCCCGACGTGTACCTGGCCATGCGCCCCGAGCTGCTGGGCGAGACGGGAGTGGAGCTGGTCCTCGGCCGGCACAGCGGCCGCAGCGCCGTGGCCCACCGGCTCGCGGAGCTGGAGCTCGCTGCCGACGACGAGGTCGTCCTGCGCGTCCTCGAGCGGATCAAGGAACTGCCCAAGGGCGTTGTCGTGGATAGTGATCTGCTGAGGTCGCTGGCGGGGGGAGACTGCACCACGAAGGGAGAACCCATCAGATGAACGACTCGACCACGGCCCATGCCGCACCCCTGGGGAAGGCGCTGGTGACCGGGGCAACAGGGATGCTCGGCAGCCACATCGCGGAACAGCTTCGGGAAAGGGGGGTTGAGGTCCTCGCTCTCTGCCGGCCCGGGAGTGACACATCCTTCCTACGCGGAATCGGCGTGCGGCTGGTCCACGGGGACCTGTCCGATCCGGCGCTGCTCCGGGCGGCTTGCGCGGGCGCGGATACGATCTATCACTCCGCCGCTCAGGTGGGCGACTGGGGCAAGTGGTCCGACTTCGTGAGGTCGACCATCCATGGAACCCGGAACATGCTCGATGCGGCGGCTGCCGTGGGTGTGCGCCGCTTTTTGTACATCAGCTCCATCAGCGCCTATGGCCACATCAATCAGCAGGGAGTGGTGCTGGACGAAGAGGCGCCGCTGGGCGAGAGATTCAATCGCTGGAGCTATTACAGCCGGGCGAAGCGCGAGGCCGAGAGGCTGGTCTGGGCGGCGCACGAGAAGGGGGCGGTCTCCGTCACCGTGATCCGGCCAAGCTGGCTCTACGGCTCGCGGGACCGGGCGAGTTTGCCGCGAATGGTCGATTCGATCCGCCGCGGCAAGCTCAAGCTCGTGAGCGGCGGCAGGAACAGGCTCAATGTGACCAATGCGGCCAATGTGGCCGAGGCGGCGATCCTGGCCGCGGGCAGCGCTCGCGCCATTGGCGAGGCATACAACGCCTGCCATGACGGGCATCTGACGCAGCGGGAGTACTTCAATCAGATCGCCCGGGCCATCGGCGAGCCGGAGCTGACGCGGTCCGTGCCGTATTTCCTCGCGTACAACTTCGCCTTCCTCCTCGAGATCGTCGGACACCTGCTGCGAAGGAAGAGCCCTCCGCTGGTCACGCGGTATGCGGTCTGGCTCCTCGGCCGGCGCTGTTTCTTCGAGTGCGAGAAAATCAAGCGCCACCTCGGGTGGAAGTCGACGATCCAGTACGAAGAGGGCATTCGAGCGGCAGCCCTGGAGGTCGCCGGAGAAGTCGAGTCTCCCACACCAGCCGAGGCGCCCGCCCGGGTCCCCGAAATGAAGCCGGGAATCTAGCGCTCCTCGTCCAGCACATGCGGCTTCCGGTTGCTTCCCACCCGAGATCGAGATCGGAGTAGGAGGTGCGTAGATACCGCGACGAAGTGTATATTCTCTGGATTACTCCCTGCGCGTCGGACTGGAATCAATGACCTACGGACAGAGTATCGACTACGCCGAGGTGGGGCTGATCGCGGGACTCGAGGTCCACCAGCAACTGCTCACCGAACGGAAGCTGTTCTGCCACTGCCCCGCCGGTCTCTACACGCGGGAACATGATGGCGAAGTACTGAGGCA
>JAZDLC010000243.1:0-2637 GCA_043802345.1 Planctomycetota bacterium
CCGGAAGATCCTTCACCGACAGCGCTCCCCGGAACAGCGCACACTCGACCTCGAACCGGAGCAGGATGTGGAGGTTGTAGGTCAGTTCGTCCGCCTCGACCCGGATGAACGACGGCGTGACTTCGTTCACGGCCCGGTACATCCCTTCCGGATCGACGTCGTCGAGGAGCCCCGGGAAGTGCTTCTTCAGGACCGGGAGGAAGTGGATCCAGAACGGCCTGCCGCGGGCGACCATGTTCTCCCATAGGCGGGACTGGGACTCGTGCACGCCGAGCGAGACCGCCTCGCCCAGAGGCGTCTTCTCCCATTCCCCGGAGAGTCCCTGCTCGTAGAGGCCGTGCCCCGCCTCGTGGACGATGCCGAAGAAGGCCGGTCTGAGGTCGTTCTCACTGGAGCGCCAGGTCAGGCGCACGTCCCCCGTGTGAATGCCGGTGCAGAACGGGTGGGTGGCCCGGTCGACCCGCCCGGACTCGAAATCGAACCCCATGGCCCGGGCGACCTCGACGGAGAACTCCCTCTGCTTCGTCTCATCGAAGCGGCGCTTGACCGGTCCGGTATCGACTGTGCGCTTCGCCTCGAGCAGTGTCCGCACGAACGGCTGGAGTTCCTGGCGGAGGCCCAGGAAGAGCTGCTTCAGTTCGCTCGCCTTCATGCCCGCCTCGTACTGATCCAGTAGCGCGTCGAACGGAGCCTCCTGGTAGCCGACCGCCTCCGCCTCCTGCCGCTTGAGATCGAGCAGCCTCTCCAGATGGGGAGCGAAGGTCTCGAACCTGCTCTCCGCCCGCGCTTCCTGCCAGGCCGGCAGGGCCAGGGCCCGCGCCTCGACGATCTGCTTGATCAGTGTCTCGGGAATCTTGGTGGACCGGTCAAAGTCCCGGCGGACCTCTCGCACGAGGGCCGATTCCGCGGCAGAGAGTTCCCCCTCTGCGGCGCCTTCCAGCTCTTCCAGCAGGCCGCCGACCGCCGGGTCGGTGAACTTCCTGTGGTTGATTCCGGCCAGGGTCGACATCACCTCCGAGCGGCCTTTCAAGCCGCGCTTCGGCATGCAGGTCTCCTGGTCCCAGGAGAGAAGTCCCTGGGCCGAGCTGATGTCGCTGACCTCCGCCAGAACCTGCCTGAGGGACGAGAGTTGCTCCCTGGTGCCCATAAACCCTCCGCCGTTCCGGGATCGCTGCGCGGGTGAAAGAAGGGGCGATATGCGCCTGCTGGTGCACACCGCCCCTGCCGATTGTTTGTGGCGGGTCGGGAAGGACTTGAACCCTCAACCTCCTGATTTGGAATCAGGCGTTCTGCCAGTTGAACTACCAACCCGGGTAACCAGCGGATCTTAGCAGACCGCCGAGAACCGGTGCAACGCCCAGCCGGGCCAACCGTCCTTCAGGAAGCCGTCGGTCCGTTCCCGAGACGAAGCTGGCCGACCGTTTTCCGGATGTGGATCAGGTAGGCGCCGAAGATCAGGGCCGCCAGGGCGGTGGAGAAGGTGGATGGCATCTCCAGCTCCGACGTGGCCAGGTAGAAGCCGCCGGCGAGGAAGATGAAGATGAAGTTGAAGAAGTTGTTCACGGCGAAGGTCTTCCCCTTCTTCCCCTCCTCGGGCGCGTCCTGGACGAACGACACGATCGGCACCACGAAGAACGCCGCAAAGAAGCCGGTGGCGCCCAGCAGGAGATGCGCCAGCAGGTAACCCCCGCTCTCCCGGGGAACCACGGGGCCGACCAGGGTCAGCAGGACCTGGAAGAGGACCATCGAGGAGACGCCGATGGTCACGAGGCGCGGCGCGGAGACCCGCTTGCCCACGATCGGGACCACCAGGCAGCCGATCATCAGCGATGTCGCGAGGGTGGCCAGCAGGTAAGAGAGGTACCTGTTCTCGTTCATGGCCAGGCCGAGCACCTGGTCCGTCCCCATGCCGGTGACCGCCTGCTGCAGCACGCCGCCGTTGAAGAAGAAGAACGAATTGGCCAGCACCACCTCCAGCATGTGGCCGTCCTTGCGCATCTCCCGAATACTGGCAGGAAGCCCGGAGAAGGGGTTCAAACCGATCTTCAAGTCAGGCCGGGTCACCGGAGTGCGGGTGACGCTGGTGGCGGTCCAGGTGCCGACCAGGGCGATCAGCAGGCAGGCCGCACCGCCGATCCAGAGCTTGTCCGGGACCTGGTCCATGATTGGTCCGGCCACTGCAGTCCCAGTGAGGATGGCGAAGAAGGTGGTCATCGAGATGATGCCGTTGGCGGCCATCAACTGCTCTCGATCGACCAGCTCCGGAATGATCCCGTACTTGGAGGGTCCGAAGAAGGCTGACTGGGTCCCCATGACGAACAGGACCACGAGCAGGAAAGTCCAGGATCCGACCCAAAAGGCGACCATGGCGGCGATCATGACCAGCACCTCGGCCACCTTCATGGCCACGATCACCGTCCTCTTGGAGTAGCGCTCGCTCAGCTCCCCCGCGATTCCAGAGAACAGAATGAACGGCAGGGCGAAGACCGCGGAGGCGAGACCCTGCTGGTCCTCTCCCGGAAACAGGAACCGGGCCGCCAGGAACAGCATGATCTGCTTGAACAGATTGTCGTTGAAGGCGCCCAGGAACTGGGTGACGGTCAGGGCCCGCAACCCGCGGTTGGTGCGGATCGAGCC
>JAZDLC010000244.1:0-9937 GCA_043802345.1 Planctomycetota bacterium
GCGGGCGCCTGACCCTCGCCGCCAGTACTGACCCCGCCACATCGAGGCTTCGCCCCTCCTCTCCGCGAGTTACGCCCGTCAGCCATGCGAAAGCGTGGTCTCCGCGCCTCGCCACGGAGACGGGTTTACTGAATGCTTACGTCGTCAAAGCCGGTGTCACCGTATGCGTACTTGATGTCGGTCCGTTGCGAGGGAATCGATGCCCAGTCATCCTCGGTATACGTCAGGGCGTACCCGGAGTGAGGGATTCCGCCGAGTCGGTAGAGATGGTTCTTGTCGAAATAGTCATTGGTGATGTCCACCTCGTTGCCGCTCATCATCGACGCATCGATGTGTCCGACGAAGATCTCAGGACCCTCGTCGCCCGACCCGGCCGCATGCGCGTCGTACATCCCGTCCGTGTCGGTGTCGGTCCACGTCCCGTCGAGATCCATGTAGAACAGGTCGCAGGGAAACTCCTCGGGCCCCCAGTAGTCATGCTCGAACCAGGCCGAGGGCTGGTCTCCCACGAACACGCACCCCACGAGGTCGCTGACATTCCCGAGAATGAAGTTCTTCATGTCGACGCAGGTGCCGCCCGAGTTCTGGTAGACGTCGACGGCGTATCCGTCTGCAGTCAGATCGTTCACGTAGGTGTTCAACCTGGTCTGGATTCCCGCGTACAGGGCGCTGTTCACGATCACCAGGACCTTCTGAATGCGTGATCCTCGCGATTTCGCGTTGGACGACGAGATCAGACTCGATCGGAACGGAGTGCTCCCCCGGCGAGCCAGGTACTGGGCGTACGTGTCCGGTGACCCGGGCCCCGTCCACCGCAGACGGGCGATGTTGGAGTAGTCCCCGCTGAATCCTCCGTCGCCATCCCACTGTGGCGAGGCGTGACTGTTGTCAGCAATGAGAACGGCGGCGGTCACGACAATGGCGGACAGCCACGAGAAGGTCGGGAGTCTCTGGTTCATGGCGGGTCCTCGGTAGATCCTGGGCTAGCTGAGGCGAACCGCAGTATACCTGCTTTCAGTCATCCCTCGAGAGGCGGAAAAGGGGGATGGGAGCCTCTACTGGCTCGTTCTCTGTGGGAAGAGGCGCCGGTCCCCTTTGGCTGCATCCCTTTCATCGCCCCGCCTCCGGCCGGCAGCGAGGGCTTCCCTCATGTAGCCGATCGAGACCGCCAACTGCGATACTGCCCGCAGGAGCGTGACCGCGAAGGGATGCGCCACCCGCTTGCCTCGGCGCGGATGAAAGACCATGTCGAGGTAGAACCCGAGCCGGTCCTTGGGACCCCGCGAGGCGCCGCCCGGGTGCTTGCGGTGGTAGAGACGGGCTCCGCGACCGTAGTGGTACTGCTGGCGCCAGAAGGAGCGCCACGAGAGCATGTGGTGATGGTCAATCCGGGCATCCGGCACGTGACGGAGCTCCAGGCCCAGGTCGAGGGCGCGCCGGCAGAGATCGCGGTCCTCGCCGCCTGCCAGTGCGAACGACTCGTCGAAACCCGCAAGTCGCTGGTAGGTGCCGCGCGACATGGCCAGGTTGTTCGAGGAGAAGAAGGGAGCCCCGAGCCTGCGCTGGACCAGAGAGAAGTGATTCACCAGGTCCTGACTGGCGATGGAGAAGACGTTGTCGGAGACCGTGTTGACCGT
Source organism: Planctomycetota bacterium (assembly GCA_043802345.1). Classification (GTDB taxonomy): domain Bacteria; phylum Planctomycetota; class B15-G4; order B15-G4; family JADJEK01; genus JAZDLC01. The sequence goes on from JAZDLC010000244.1 coordinate 1,638, forward strand.
CTCTCCTCCCACCACGCATTCCGGCGCCTCTTTCAACTCTCGGGCGAAGGCCGACAGCCAGTCCGGCCGAGGACAGCAATCGTCGTCGGTGAAGGCCAGGTACTCGTGCGTGGCCAGGCTCGCGCCGAGATTGCGGGCCGCCGCGGGCCCCCTGTGAGGCTGGCTGGAAAAGACCACGCGCGGCCGGCCCCGTGCGGTCTCCCGCAAGTCGGCAAGCTCCGGCGCCGGGCCCCCATCCTCCACCACGATGATCTCGAGGTTCGCGCCCTCGAGATCGAGCGATCTCAGGGCGCTGAGGCACCGCCTCAGAGCCTCGGGCCGTCTGTGAGTCGGCACGACCACCGAGAAGGAGGGCCTCGGGGTCGACGCGCCGGCCCGGTGAGAGGATGTCTCAGGCGACCGGGGCACGGGGCTTCTCCGGCAATCGGTGCCGCAGGATCAGGCTGGTCGGAGTGATCGGGTACTCGATGCGGATGCGATGGACATGAAAGCGGCCGGCGGGCCACCCCGTACGCTCGAACACGTACTGAAGCATTTCCCGATAGCGCGGCATGAACGAGAGATGCGCGCTGTTGAGACCCGCGCCCAGGTGTTCCACCTTCTCGTGGAGCGCCAGCGCATCGCAGTCCAGGTGCTGCGTCAGCAACTGGCCCGTGAAGAGGTCGCTGAACAGGCGAGCGCGGTAGGTGGCCGGATCGAACAGCTCCTGATCGACCAGAACGTCAAGAACCAAGACTTCGCACGGCGTTCGCATCCGGACGTAGATGGCGTTGTATTCGAACCCGGGCTGCTGGTAGCGAGGCTCCGCGGCGCGCACGACCTCTCCGATCAGGCAGGTCTCCGAGGCCCTGCGGCCGAGCGGTCCCTGCGCCAGCCCGAAGTCCACGGCGCCGTCTCTTTGCGTCACCGGCTCGAGCTTCGGCAGCGGCTGGGTACAGAACCGTGTCAACAGGGGGGCCGTGATGCCTCCCGTGCCGGCGACCCCATCCGGGTCCAGCGGTTCACGCGCGAGCTCGGCGCGGACAACGCCGAAGTCGTCAACCGAGTAGGTCGAGGTGATGCGCCACGGCACGTGAGCGCGAATCCGGCGCAGGCCGATGAAGCCGTTGATCAGCGCCGCGTCGAACCTGTCCGGGTCCGCTGAGGGCGTGATGATGGCGGTCTTGATCTGGGCCTTCGCCTGAACACCCCACAGGAAGCTGTTGGAGTGGTAGGCGGCTTTGCGCTGCTCCATCTCGGGCCGGAGCTGATCCCCCTCGGTTTGACCGGCGAGCATCAGGTCGAACGAGCGGCGGTCGCCGGCATGGAGCTTCACCAACGCCTCGAATTCCGCCGAGGCGTTGCGCGCGGCCCTCATCAACTCCGCCGGCAGCCTGTGCCGCGAGGCGGCTTGCAGGAATCGCCGGAAGGCCGCCGTGCCGGGCACAAATCGGCCGGCCTCGAACAGATCCCTTTCCTCGAGCAGATGGATGATCTTCCAGGCCAGCTTCGTGTCGACCTTCAGGCTCCGCGCGAACCGGGTCGGCCCGTCCGCCAGGTCGGCCGGCAGAGGCTCGAGCAGATCACTCACAGCCCCCCTGAGTCTGGAGATGACCTCACACGCATGCTCCCTGAAGGGAAGCGTGGTCGGCTCGCTCGTCGGCGCGGCACTTGCCATGCTTGTCCTTTCACCTTGTCTCCTCGGAGCCGGCGTCTCTCGACCCGGGAGGGCCGCTCGCCGTGCTCATGAGAGAACATGCAGAATACAACATAAATGATTTTTTGAAAGCACTATATGGGGTTTTGGAAACGATTCCAGAAACGAAACATCCGAACGGTTGGGTAGAAGGGCAACCACTGCGCCGCATGGCGCAACGCCGTTCAGAACGTGAAGGTCTCTCCGATTGCCAGCGACCGCATCCTCTTGGGGACAGGATCCCCACGGGGCTGCACGAAGTAGACGATGTACCTCTCATCCGGCACGAGGCCCGGGCCGAAGGCGTGAATCGGCGTGAGCTGGATTCCGGTCGGACCGAGCAGCGGCCGCTGTACCGGCGCCAAGGCTTCTACGGAGTAGCCGGTGACGAGAAGGAGCTTTCGGGACATCGAGCGACGCACGAAGCCGGCGATTCGCCGGGCAACCGTGGTGGGGTCGAGATCCCTGCCGGCGCTCCAATCGATCGCCGTGACGCGCTCGCCCGTATCGAGCGAGCGGAAGCTCCGCCACAGAATCGCCGCGACCGGCGACATCAGGTAGTCGGGGCTCCCGATGATCGGTCGCACGCCCCACTGAATCTCCCTGGTGAACTGCGCGACTTGCGCACTTGGTGAAAACGGCCGCACCAGATCGAGGACGTAGAACGTGATTCCGGCCGCCATCTGGATCAACAGCAGGGCCGGCAGGAAGCGGCCGAGCGAGGGATTCCGGAAGCCGCCGGCGCCGCCGCGGGGCACGGATCCGCGGCTCAGCCAGACGCACATGACCAGCGCGAGCAGGAGATGCCCGTGGTGCCGCAGCGAGCCGAAGTAGACCGCGTAGGAGAAGAGGAGCTGCAGGATCACGCAGGCGAGGAAGGCCGCCGCGAGCGCCCGCGCGCGGGAGAGCGCGCGGACCCCCAGGACGACCAGCGCGACGGAGAACAGGAACGCCCACAGCTCCCGCTTCTCCAGCGGATCCGCCATGGTCAGTCCCGAGTGCGGAGAGACGTTTTCCCAGACGTTGTAGGTGTCCAGGAGATTCGTGTCCCAGATCTGTTCCGTCGCGGGAGGAGGAAGCGGCACGTATGCGTTCCAGATGGTGGCTGTCGTGCGCACCGCGCGAACGCAATCGATATCCGCATGCAGGTGCGTCCCGAGCACCCTCTGCACCGGGAAGAGCGCCCACAGACAGGCTGCCAGCAAGGCCACGACGCCGAGCGAAACCAGAGCGACCTTTTTCGAACCGCCGCGCCCTGTTGAACGCCCGACCCAGTCCCGCACGAGCAGGAACTGCATGGGCAGCACCAGGAGGAGCCCCTGGTGGCTGCTTGCGGCCAGACCGAGCAGGGCAAACGCCGCGAGGAGACGTCTTCGCTGGCAGAACGCCACGCAGAACAGCAGCGCGAAGCAGAATCCCAGGGCATAGTTCCTGCTGATGATCGCGTATTCGAAGAAGGGGAAGTAGCCGAACGCGAAGACGATCTTCAGCCACCTTTGGAAGGGGGCGAAACGGGCGAAGAGAAAGACGGACGCGGTTGCGATCAGGACGTGCAATCCCTGCATGGCGAGCGGGTGGTCGATCAGCCGGCCGACGGCGAAAATGCAGAGCGGCCAGAGCGGGAGCTGACTCTCCGCGCGCAGGCGATCGAACAGCACTCCAAGCGACGGGCACTTCGCGAAGAGCCACCAGGCCTGCCACTCGTCTCGCCACATCTCGTGATGGAGCACGCCGATGCCGGCAAGCCCGAGGAACAGCAGGCTCAGGGCCCAGGCACACCCGGCCTCGCTGCGAAGCAGGGCACGGATGCGACCGGGCGTCGCTGCGGAATCTCGCTCTGTCCGGATTGCCATCGGCGAACCCTCACTGCGGAGGATCGACCCTCCTCATCAAGGAGATCAATCCAGGGCAACCCGCCGCCCCTCGCTGGCCGCCAGGTAGGCGGCGTAGACCACCCGCACCACCTCCGCGCCGAGTTCGCCGTCCGAAACCGGGGGACGGTCCTCGGCCAGGCTGGAAAGGAAGTCCTCGCACATGGCCTGGTGCCCGGAGGTCCAATCCTCATCCGGCATCGGGGTGCTCCAACCGGCGGAGGTGTGGGTCTTCTCCATGATGTACTGTTCCCCGAACACCTCGTCCGAGGGTGCGTACGCCTGAAGGAGGTTGTTGGGGCTGAGGTTGCACTTGAGGTGGGAATCAGCGGAGAGCACCTCGAGACGGCTCTCCATGCCCCCCAGCATGTTGTCGCTGCCAAAGGCCACTCCGCGGGAACCATCCTCGAAGGAGATCACGGCGCAGCCCCAGTTCTCCACGTCCTTCCAGCCGGTGGCCACGAACGCGGCCCCTTGATCCAGCCGCTCGACGGCGGAGAGGTCGGCCACCTCGGCGCTCACCGCCACCGGACGGATCGGCTTCCCGGCTTTGGCCAGGCCTTCCTCGCGCTTCAGGTGGAGCATCGCTCCGATGGGGTGCGACGCGAGGCGGAGCAGGGCGCCTCCCCCGCTGTGGCGCCAGAGCTTGGCGAAGGGGGAGTGGGAGCCAGAGTGGCTCTCCCAGCCGCGCATCTCGAGGATCGGACCTCTGGACGCGGCGAGCAGACGTCTCGCGCGAACGATGGAGGGGGAGTAGATCCAGTTCTCGCCGTACATGAGCCGGACTCCGCCGCGGCGAGCCGCATCTGTCATGGCCCGGGCATCCGCCGTGGCCACGGCGAGCATGGTGGCACGGTCCACGCTCGAGATCTCGGAATCGGCAGATCCCTCCTCCAGATACTGGCCCACGTAGGCCGTCAGCGGTTTCGTGCAGATCACGTGCTTCCCCGCCCGGGCCGCCTGTTCCGCCATGGGGCGATGAAGGAAGTTCGGCACGCAGAGATCCACGGCGTCCACGTCGTCGCGGGCCAGCATCTCTTCCAGATCGCCGCAGACCTTCGAGATGCCGTGCCTGGAAGCGAACCGCCCGGCCACCTCCTCCACCAGGTCTACCACCGCGACGATCCCGCCCCCCGCGCGGGCGTAACAGCGCGCCCGGGTCTCGGCGAGGAACCCCGCCCCCACGATCCCGATGCCCGCTCTCGTCCGATTCCTGGCCATGGTCCCTCGCTGGAAAGAAGCAGCTCGCCGCGGAAAACGTGCCGGCGGCGAGCCATTTCTATCACTCCTCTTCTTCCGGGTCGAGCCGCTCTTGCGAGACCTCCGTGACCGAGCATTCCTCCGCCGAGGGAGCGTCGATTGCGACCTGATAGGTGACCCGCATGCCGTCCTGCACGTGCCAGAGAGTGAACCGCCCGCCGGGAGCCACCTCGAGGATGCCGCCGATCGGATCGACCTGCCGCCTGATCCGGCGCGTCGCTGCGTCGTCCCCCGCGACTCGGTAGTCGTCCGGCAGCTCGAGCTTCCACTTCATGGTGCCTGCGGCATCGACGAGAGTGAACGCCGCCCCCTGGAGCGACGGCCTCAAATAATCACGGTCCGGTTCCGTTCGCCACCAGTGGATGAGGATCCACGGAGTGCCGGGCAGGACCCTGACATCGAGGATGCGGTAGCGAAGCCGCGGGTCGGTCTTCATGGAGCGAACCGGCACGATCACTTCCCGCGGCCCGGACGATCCGATCGGATACCGCCACCACAGTTCGCCGAGCTTTTCTTCCAGATCCTTGACCCGGACCACGAACCACTTTCCGCCAGGATCGACGAAGAGCCCCAGCGGATGGGGCCTTTCGTCCCGATCCGGTCCCAGGCTTCCCAAGTTCCGCGTCCGTTCCTCCAGGATCACCGCGCCGTCCGGCGCGACCACGGCGACAACGAACTCCCGGCTGCTCCAATCCCAGCCGGTGTTGCCGTATCCGACCGCGTACCCTTCATCAGTGACCGCCGCCTTCTGGAAGGTGAAGGGCAGCGTTCCCTCGAACTGAGGCTCTCCGTCGTGCAGCAGCCGCACCTGCGCCCGTCCCCTGCCGAGACCATCGCGCGGCTTCACCTCGAAGGAAACGCTCCCTGAGGGAGATTCAACGGTATGCGGTTCGATCCGCGAGAAGGGACGCGATTGCGCCGGCGCCGCAGCCAGGAGCAGGAGGAAGAGGTGGTGAAGCATCACGTCGTTCCTTTCACGCACGCGCGCGTGGCCAGAAGTCGATCCTGCCTTCTCCGCAGGTGCGCCTCCCGAACCGCTAGCCTAGCGATCATCCTCCTGGAACGGCGGCTCATTCGAGACCTCCGTCAGAGAGGGAAGCGGGACACTCCAATCCACTCTCCGGTCATCGATCACGATCAGGACTTCCATCATGTCGCGGTCTCACCCTGCCCTCTTCATGAGACCCGATGGAGGCGGATCTCCATGATGTCTTGTGGGTCCGAGACCTCGAATCCTTCGATTTCCTGAACCGGATAACCGAGCGTCGGGGCTTCCAATCGCAGCGTCATCTTCCCCTCTGGAAGCCAGATCGGGGCCGCTCCTTGCATGCGCGGACTCCACTCCTCACCCGACCATGCGTCTCGCAGCAGGCCGCCCAGTTCCATGCGCCACCCGACCCGCACGCTGGGAACAGGCACGCCCGTGACGGCATCTAGGATTCGAAGCTGCGCTTTTCGAGTGCTGGGAAGGACGAGTTCGAGCGGCTCATCCCCCACTCGGACGTCGCGCACGGGAATCCACGAGGAACTCCCTATCCGGTAGTCGAGTTCACAGGGCGTGCCGGCTTCCGCCACGACAACAACCTGGAAAGAGCCGTCGCGACGCCAGCTCCTGGCGCTGTATCTGACGTCTCCGAGGGTCACCTGGATGTCGGCGCCTCGAACAGGCTCCCCGTCTGTCCAGGCGACCCTTCCGGCCACGACCCCAATTTCCTTCTCAATCGCGAAATCGTGGATCGTGGTGGCGCCATCCCGGACCTCGACTGTCGCCGACGCGATAGTGACGGCCTCGCTCAGAGGACCCGACCGCAGCGACAGGTCCACGGTGCCCGACTCCACACCTTCAAGACGGTACCGGCCATTGAGGCCGACACCCGAGCTGTCGCATGCGGACGGTCCTTCCCAGTACACAGAGAGCGTCCTCGGTATCCCGGCTGGAACGGCTCCCTCGATGACACCCGAGTGGGGCTCGGACCAGGTATCCACAACCCTCCTCTCGCCTGGTTGGTCGAAGATGATCGGGTTGCTCAGTCGCGGCTCCCTCCAGTCGTCATGCTGAGCCTCCAGCACGACGGGCGTCGGTCCCGGCCTGAGCCCTGTCAGCAAGAACCGGCCGTCCTGGTCCGTCGCCGCGTCCGGATACTCCGGCCAGGAGAGGACCTGAAGCCCATCCCAATCGAATCCCGCGAACGTCTCGCTCAGGCGATCTCTCTCCCGACTGTCCTCACGGGAGTGAATCCAGTCCAGTTCGATGCAGGCGTCTTCCACGGGCGCTCCACCAACCTCCCGAACGATTCCCTCCACACTGCACGCTCGAAAGAGCGGAAACACGATCTCCTTCCCAGTCTCGAGAACTTCGTGCTGGATCGACCGCTCCGTCACGCAGTACCCCGCGGACCAGACATCGATGAAGTACTCCTCCGCGAATAGCCCCCGGAGTTCAAACCTACCGGAAGTGTCCGCGGTCGTCAGTCCCTCGTAGACCGGCGACCCCAGGAACACCCCGACGGCAGACAGCGGCTCTCCGGTGGTCGCATCGATGACCACACCGGTCAGAGACCTTCCCATGGGAACGAACACGTCCAGGTAATTGTCACCTGGCGAGGTCGTGCCAACCTCCTGCCAGAAGGGAATGCGGCCGGGCCGTATGACTTCGATCGAAGGTCCGTCGCCGACAGGGAGCCGCGAGTACCGGTAGCGCCCCGCGCTGTCGGTGAAGATCTCCACTGGATTGCCGGCATCAACCCGTTCAGAACTGAACCTCAACTGGGCACCGACAATCGGCTTCTGGGACTCGAACTCCAGGACACGACCGGAGAGGCTTGCGGCTCGATCCAGCACGACGACTTGCTCGTCTCCCTGTTCCGGGTCGTACCAGCATGCCTTCGTTACGAAGTTCTCCTTCTGGATCAGAACGCCGCGTTCGGGTTCCCCATCGTCGTGAGGGCTGAGAATGGCCTCGCCCGCGTCGTCCGTCGTCGCCTGTACCCTGGTAACGAAGTATCCCCGATCCTCGTCGTACGCGATTCGTGAAATGAGCGCCCCCGGAACAGGGTTTCCGCTCTGGTCATCGACCCGGATCCGAAGGCGTCCGACGCCCTGGACGAAACCCGGATCCTCACCGGCGGTTTCGACCGGTTGCCTGCGAGTCCCTGAAATGTCTTCCCGCTCCGTCGTGTCGCCTGCTGGGAGTGCGTTGTCTGTGGATGCAGTCCGCCGCTGCCCGCCGACCGCGTCACCAGGAGGAGCATCTGTCGTTGCCCACCAGACCCATGCCAGACACGAGAACAGGGCGAGCAGCACTCCCGCCAGCGCGCACTTCCACGGTGCTGTCATGGTGCCGCGTCGGCTCGAAACGCGTCCGTCTTTCGCTCGTTGCTCCTGTTCCCCTCTGAGCATCCGCCAACCTTGGCCTTCGTTCGCCTCAGCATTCGCTCTGGTTTGTGGGGATTCTAGCAGATCACCGCTCAGGACAAGAAAAGGGGACAGGTGCC
>JAZDLC010000245.1:0-20675 GCA_043802345.1 Planctomycetota bacterium
GCGGGCGCCTGACCCTCGCCGCCAGTACTGACCCCGCCACATCGAGGCTTCGCCCCTCCTCTCCGCGAGTTACGCCCGTCAGCCATGCGAAAGCGTGGTCTCCGCGCCTCGCCACGGAGACGGGTTTACTGAATGCTTACGATCACTCTGCTACTCCCCATCTTGTGCCTGGAAGAAAGTCCGCCCCGGTTCGGTTCCGGTACAATCCGCGCATGAAAGACAACAGTCGACTGCTAGCTCTCGCCGCTGTAGTGGCGGCTGGTCTGCTGCTTGCCGCATTCGCCCCCGCGCCGCTGGCGCAACAGGAGGGATTCGACGACACGCCGTTTCTTCCGGGGGGAAAGTGGCGTGTTCACGACTCGAAGCGCCCGAACCCACCGGTCGTGACGCCCGGCAAAAGCGGCGCACCGCCCTCGGACGCGATCGTGCTGTTCGATGGGACCGGCCTGTCCGCCTGGGTGCACGAAGACGGCAACGATCCACAGTGGCGGCTCGTCGACGGCGCCATGGAGGTGAAGGGCGGCGGCCCGCTTTGTTCCCGCGAGCACTTCGGGGACTGCCAGCTCCACGTGGAATGGGCCACGCCCGCCGAGGTGAAGGAGAAGGGGCAGTTCCGGGGAAACAGCGGCGTGCTGCTGATGGGGTTCTATGAGGTGCAGATCCTCGATTCGTACGACAACCGCACCTACGCCGATGGTCAGGCCGGGGCCATCTACGGCCAGACGCCGCCTCTCGTCAACGCCAGCCGCGGGCCCGGCGCGTGGCAGAGTTACGACATCGTGTTCCGGGCGCCCGTGTTCGACGGTGAAGAGGTCGTGAAGAAGGCGCTCCTGACCGTCTTCCACAATGGAGTGCTCGTCCAGGACGACGTTGAGGTCCTCGGGGCCGTGGCCTATCGCGCCCTGCCCGAATACCGGCCACACCCCGCCGAGGGACCGCTCGTCCTGCAGGACCACTGGTACCCCGTCCGCTTCCGCAACGTCTGGATCCGGCGGCTGTAGTCGCCGGGGTACCGGTCCCCTTCCCTTCCTACTCGGTGATGAGAAACTCCCGCTTGGCGGCGACGGTGCCGTAGAGTTCCTTGGTGTCGTAGACGACCGAGACGATGAACCTCTCTTCGGGGCCGGTGAGCTTCAGGTCTTTCGGTACACGCCATGTGTACCCGCAGGTGCCGTCTCACCCGAAGGGGAGCGTACCCTCGACGATCTTCTCCCCGCTGGCGCGGGTGATGATGACCTTCGGATCGAGGGACACGCGGCGACCGGAAATGGAGGTTCTCCCGGCGGCGGAAGTGGACTCCTTCCTGGTCGTCTGGGAGGTGTCGTAGATTCTGCGGAACATGATGTCGAGTTTCGGGTCGGTGAGCACGGCCAGCACCTCGACTGCCTCGCCCCGCCGGTAGCGCTGTTCCTTCGCCGGCGCGGCGAACATGACCTCCGGCGGCGTGGAGAAGTCGAGGATGAAGGGCTGATCCTTGCGGACCTCGATGGCGTAGACCGGGGATCGGTCGGTGTAGCCGCGGGGCTTCCCATCCGCGTGATAGTTGAAGGAGATGCTGATCTTCAGGTGCCCATACTCGAGGTCGAGGTAGCTCGGCCGGTAGTTCCCCACCGGCAGTCGGCAGCTCGCCGCCGGCTCATTCCAGCTACCCTCCGCGGTCTGACCGACCGCGACCGCGACCCGTTCGTTCTCCAGGGAGCCCTCCATGCTGAACTGTTCGAGCTTGCGGTCGCCAGCGGCCAGTTCGAAGGTCCCGAGGTCGCCGCGGTAGCGGCGGACTGTGAGTTCATCACCCAGCGGCGTTGCCGAGAAACCATAGAGCTGTCCGTCGAGCCGGTGCATCGCCCGAAGCTGGTCCCCGCCCCACCAGTGGGGGCTGCCTCCCCGACCACCTTCGTCGGAAATCAGCAGGGTCGTGCCCGGACCGTCAAAGGGGCGGGCTGCATAACGGGCATTCCCGAGGTACAGCTTGAGGCATCTGTCGCCGAGCGTCAGGCTACCCTCACGGGCCCGGGTGGCGGTGAAGGTCATGCTCCGGTACGGTTGGTCGTTGGAGGCGCGAACACTGAGCCTCGGAAGAACCTCGACCGGCCTCTCGCCGGCCGGGCCGTAGTCGCAGGTCACCCGGAAACTCTGGAAGCAGACCTGCTCCATCAGATCCCGGTAGGTGTCGGCCCGCACGGGCGGCTCGGGATGGGGTCCGAGAGGAGCGTCGTTGGTGAGGTCGAGGTCCTGGTCGAGATCGATGATCAGCCGGTCGTGGCCCGTGCCGGTTCCTCCCGACTCGTCGATCACGTACTTCCGCACGCCCCCGGCCGCGGGACCGAAATCGATGCTGCCGTAGAACGGTTCGGCGGACTTGCGGGATGGGTAGGCATGAACCTCCGCGTCGGGCTCCAGACCACAGGAGCTGTACTGGCCCCGGGTGAGATCGGAAGAACGACCCGTTTCGAACACGGAGATCTCGGTCAGCGGGATGACCTGGACCTCTTCTGGATCCTCGGTCGCCTGGGCCGGACTCACCAGCCCCGCGAACAACAGCCAGGCAGTGGGTAGGACAGGTGATCTGCGCATGGGTCGCCCTTCCTTCGACGTGCTTGCCACTCGCCGGAGCCGCCCGCGCCGGACTGCCCCAGCGCATCCAGTCCATGCGCCCGCCGGAAGGAAAGCAAGGACTACCTGGTTCGATTGCTCCTCAGCGCTGGAACTCGAGCTCGTACCAGACCGTCGCGTGCGGCGGGCCGAGCTGGAAGGCCGATCGGCCGTCCTCGACCTTCGCCTGGTGTGGGTCGCCGCGCTGGCCGCGGTCGTCGAGGGGATACAGCACCGCCCGGCCGGCGGCGCATGGCAACCACAACGTCGCCCCGACCGGCTCCACCAGGCTCGGGGGCTCACCCCAGTCGGCGCCGACGGTGCTTCGCTCGGGATTCTTCCAACCCATCTTCGTGTTCTCGACGTGGCCCGTCACAACCAGCAAGGCGCGACGCGGGTTGCTCGTGAGCGTCTCCCCCTCGAGCAGCGTCAGGGCGAAGGTACAAAAGCCGTTCAGCGTCTTCTCCACCCGCACCTCGACGTCGTCGCCGAGGTCGAGCGTCTGCCCGTCGATGTGTCCGAGGACGACCTTGGTCCGCGGCGTTCTCACCTCGAAGACACCCCCGTTCGGCCGCGGGAGGCGCCAGTCGAGCTCGCCCGTATCGCTCTCGACGTCGGTCGTGTCCAGTGGTTCCGGCTGCGGCGTCTTCGCCTTCCCCTCCAGATCCAGCGCCACCTTGTGGCGTAGCGCCACGCGCAGGTCGAGCTGGAGCTGCTCGAGGGGCAGGACCCCCCAGGCGTAACCCGCGCGCGCGACCGAATCGATCTCCTTCCCGGCCGGCAGCGGCACCGTGACCAGGCTTCGCGCCGGCCGCACGTCGGCGCGGCGGAACAGGAGCGACGCCGCCGGCACGTTGGCCATGATCGTCGGGTGCTGGCCGACGTCGAAGAAGCCAGGGATGCAGCCCGCCTTGATCCCGTCCTCATCGTGCGCGTAGGTGTAGAGGAAGAGCGCGTCCCAGTCCTGAAGGGCCGCGACCGCGGCGAGCATCAGCGGGCCCTCCGCGGCGTGCACGTTCGGCGCGGGGTGGTTGTACTCGCTGACCATGTGCGGTTTTCCAAGCACCCGCTGGAAGGCGAGGTGGGTCAGCGTCGCTTCGCCGGGAGAGTCGACCATCGAGATGTTTCGGATGAACCAGTCGCTCTGATCCCATGGACGGTTGGGGAAGCGCGGGTGCTGCCAGTACGCGTGGGTATCGACCATGTCCAGCTCGCCCATCAGGTTCGGCGTCGAGGTCGCCACGATCGTGCCGACGACCGGCGCCAGGACCCCGAGCTCCTCGGCGAGGTAGCGGCGCATCTCGCGCCAGTGGTTCCTTTCTGTCTCAAAGAGGAAGGTGATCCAGTCCCTCCTGCCTTCGAAGGAGAGAGTGTGCGCGTCGGCCGTACGCGGAACCCGGAGGCTTCGTCTCTCCAGCGTCTCCTCTTCGCCGAGACCGATGCGGCCACCTTGGCGCAGCGACAGGTCGGCGAAGCGGAAAGTGGCTCCCTCCTGGTTCAGGTCACCCAGGTTGAACCGCGCGTTTTCGTCGCCCCGCTGCAGCAGGAAGGTGAACGAGAAGGGCTGCATCTCCCCGGTCAAAGAGAGCGAGGCGGCAAACCCCAGGCTCTGCCACGGATCGTGTGCCTGCATCACCTGCAAGCTCGCTTTCCGTGGACGGTCCGCCGCCGCGCGCAGGCTCGCCGTGTAGACCCCCGGCTCGAGCTCCAGCCCTCGCTGGTTGAGCTGCACGTGCCAGCCGGCGCTGCCGGTCTCGCGGACTTTCAACGTCACGACGCCGTCTTCGACCGATGTCTCGACGCGCGCGCCGTCGTGCTGCTCGACACTCCAGCGCTCGAAACCTCGCTCGAAGCGCACATCGGAGAGCAGCTCCTCGCCGAGCGGCTCGTCCCGGGCGCCCCAGGCCTGCGCCAGCCGCCGCGTGTCCGGGTACTTCGCGGCGAGCCATTCGTTCCACTGCCTCCGCAGATCGGACGCGAACGGCCCGGGCAACTCGTCGAGCTCGCCGCTCAACCACGTGTGCAGGAGACCGTTCTCGTTGTTGATCTCCACCACCGCCACGGCCGGGTCCTCGGCGTAGGTGAGCTGCGTGTACCGATTCCGATGTGCGAGCAGCCTGCGCGCGTACTGCTTCTGCGCCTCGAGGTGCGGCGCGTGGAAGAACCCGATCGCGTGCTGGGTCTTCCAGTTCAGCGCCCGGATCGCCGGGTCGACCCCGTCCCCGACGCCGAATCCCCGCCCGACCAGGAGGTTGAGGTCCAGGTAGATCCCGCGCTCCCGCAGCCGCGCCGCGAAATGGTCGAAGCGATCGAGCGCCTCTTCGTTCCAGTTCTTCCAGTCGCCCGACTCGTACTCGATGAGGCGCGGCGCGCCCCAGGTCGAGTCGAGGAAGTGGAAGCGCACGCCGTTGAAGCCGAACTTCGCCATCCGCGCCGCGACCTTTCCGGCCGTCTCGTGATCGGGGAAGCAGGCCCCCGCGGTCACGTTGACCCCGAAGATCCGCAGCCGCTCCTCGCCGGTGTAGAGGTGTCCGTCCCGCACCAACACGGGTCCGAGCCCGCCCGCGGGCGCGGGCAGGGTGCCGCTGATATCGGTCGGCCCCTTTGCGACGTCGTCCCACGGCGGCGCGAACGGCACCAACTCGTCCAACGGGCCGCTCGTCCCGGTCAGGATCAGGAGAGACAGCAGTCCAGCTTGCAGCATGATCTCCTCCGGCATGGTCCAGCCCCAGGCTACACCAGTCGGCGACGTCGGAGGAGGCGGTTCTAGTCGCGGGGGGTACGGCGCCTGTCGAACACTCGGCTACGGAGTCAGGTCGATCCGAAGGACCTCGGGCGTGCTGGAATCGACCTTGACGAATCTGCCTGTCTTGAGGCCCGGGTAGATGTACGGCGCCTTGACCAACCAGTATGAACCGGGAGCGACTCTCGGGAGGACGACTTCGAGACCCGACCCTCGGACCGATTTCCACGTGGTCCATTCGCCGTAGTGCTCCGACCAGTCCGAGCAGAGAAAGAGACTGTGTCCCTCGGGTAATGGCTCGCCCAGGGTCACGACGAGCTCGACCGTGCGGGGCTCGGAAAACGTGACCCACATGTCGCGCACCGGCCGATCGAGTTCGAGCAGCGGATCCTGGCGGTGGTCGGGCACTTGATTCAGGCCGGCCCAGAGCGCGAGCGGCGCTTCGGGAAGGCCTCGTATTTCGAAGCGACCGTATTCATCCGCCTGGGCCAGCTTCATGCACGGTCCGCCGCGCGACCGGACCTTCAGGCGTGCCCCTGCCGCCGGCTGACCATCCGGCCGAAGCACAGAACCGGACAGCACTCCCGTGACTCGCGTCAAGGGCACGGTCGCGGGAGTGTCGGTGTCCGGATAGACGACGACTTCGATCGGCCGGACCTGCGCGAAGTTGCTGCCCGCGGGGAGCCGGGCCTCCAGGCGATAGGCGCCGGGACGCAACTCGATCTTCTTCTGCTGCGCGGGATCAAGGGTGACCTCGCGCAATTCTCCGGGCGAACCGTCGGCCGGCAGGACGTCCACGCTGCCGGCCTCGAGCGAAGGTAGCGGCGGGTCGCTCCGTACCGTGAGTCGGCCGGTTCGTGCGCACACCAGGCGGACGAACTCACGCTCGCCGGGCTCCAATTCGAGCGTTTGCCAGGATTCATGGGTGCAGACGACACGCAGCCCACGGGAAAGGCCTGTGAATCGAACGGTCCCGTCCAGCCCGGTCCTGCCCGAGACGCGCAGTGGCGCCACGTTGACCGTCGCTCCCCCAATCGGCTGCCCCCGGTCATCCACGCAGAGGACATCGATCTCGCCGGTCAGCAGGTCGAGTTCGAGCACCACCTCTGGTTGTGGCGGGGCGAGATCGACGTCCTTCACCACGGTCGACAGATCGGGCCTGCCCTTGCGATGGTTGGCGCTGATCCGAAAGGGCCCATCGTAGAGCCGCAGTGTCAGCCTGCCGCCCTGGTCCGTGAATCCGACCCGCTCGCTGTGCCGAAGCACCCGTTCCTCATCGGGATTCAGGACCTCCGCGATGATGCGAATGCCCTCCAGGGGCGATCCCCCCGGTTCGCGAACGACGATCGTCACGTCCAGCCGCCCGTCAGACGGCGCTGAATCGGCCAGTCGCTGCGCTTTTGTTTCGTCGGCCTGGAGCCGTCGCTCCGGAACAGCGACGTGCTCCTCCGCCTTCTTTGGCAGAGCACCAGGAGCTGCCGGTCTCAGAGCTGTTTCGGGGGATCGAGTCGAAGACTCCCGCCGAGATACCCCACCCTGGTGTTCGAACGCGATCATGTACAACGCGACCACGGCCAGCAGGATCAGGACGACCAGCAAGATGCTCGACCGGGATGCGCGCATGTTCTCCCCTGGCTGGAGTGTCACCTCTTTCGCATTCTACGTGCCGACCTCCGTGGGAAGAAAAGGGGACAGGTGCATTTTCCTCACCGCAGGCCCCGGAGGAGGACGAGCCGGAGCGGTGAGGCGGCGTCCTTCCGCTCCGAGAGGATCAGGTCGTCCACCCCGTCGGCGTCCACGTCGAGCACGAAGAGCGTGCGGCTCCTTGCCGTGTCCTCGTCTTCACCGGAGGGGATCTCCAGCACGCGCGTGGGAGTCCGATCCTGGATCAGCCGGGTCAGCTCCCGGCCCGGCAGCGGCACCCAGTCGATCAGGTCTTCCAGCTCGACATCCAGCGCGCTCTTGCCGCCCGCATCCTGGTCGAAACGGCGCAGCACGTCCAGCCAGGCCGAGTCTCCGAACGGGACCTCGGGGAGAAGCGGCAGATCCGAGTAGATTTCGATCATCTCGTCGGAGACCAGCCGCACCAGATCGTCCCGTTCCCCATCCCCATCGAAGTCACCCCGGACCGGCACGCGGCGCACCTCCTCCCCGATGTTCTCGATCCTCTCTTCGAAGCCGGACATCAAGCTGGCGACCGAGGGGATGGAGACGTGCAGCGTGCGGGTCTTCACCGGCTTGCGGGTGAAGCGCAGATCCTCCTGCTGCGCATAGACGAAGAGGTCCAGCGTGAGGTCCCCGCCCGCCACCAGCCAGAAGATGAGCTGGCCCAGCGAGACGTCCCCCACCCGCAGCAGGCAGAGGTCCGACCTGCCGTCCTGGTCGTCATCCAGCGCGAACGCCGTCAGCAGATTGCCGGAGGTCTTCAACACCTGCACCGCGTTGGTGCGATCGACGCCTTCTTTGCCGCCCCGGTAGAGCGACACCTTGCGGCCGCGGCGGAGCAGCAGGTCGAAGTAGCCGTCGCCGTTGAAGTCACGGCTCAGGTGACTGACCCTTGACTCGAGCACGCGGAGCAAATTCGAGGTATCGATCAGATCCCGGCTGCGGGCCGGCAGTTCCGAGCGGATCTGCTCCAGATCGAGGGCGAACGTCGGCTCCTCCGGCAGGGACCCGTCGGCCCGCGACCAGAAGAACTGGACATGATCATTGTCCCGGAAGACCAGGTCGGGATGACCGTCCCCGTTCTGGTCCTCCACCTCGAAGAGAGGGATGGTGATCTCCTGGGCCACGCGCGGGGAGTCTTCCGTCGGCTCGTCAACCGTGACATCGATCGACACCCGGTGCCTGACCGCCGGCCCCACCACGAAGCCGGTTTTGGAACCGAAGTAGAGCTCGAGCCCGTCCAGGCCCGGCACCACCAGGTCGATCAGACCATCCCCGTTCAGATCCCGGGCGAACTGCACGTGGTAGACGCCATGCGGCAGGTTGGGGCGGCTCTTCTCCAGCGCCAGCACCGGATCAGGGCTGCCTCCATCCAGGGTGACTACCGACCCGTCCTCCCGGAGCACGTAGAGCTTCTCTCGACCATCCGCCCCCCCCGCCACGCACCACGCCAGGAGCCGTTGATTCCCCCGCTCCAGACGAATCGGAGGCACCAGGCCGCCGTCCCCCGCCTCGAACCACCGGCGAATCTCGAGCCCGTCGTGCCGCGCCACCACCAACAGCGTCGGTTCGCCGGGCGCCGGCGAAAGCGCGGCGACGCCGGACAGCGGCGCTTCGATCAAGAGTTCCCGCCCCTCGGCCAGCTCCTCTCCGCACACCCCCGCCGGCGCGAGAAGCGAGAGCAGCGGGTAGACGGTCCATCGCCAGAGCCTCATCTTTCCTCGGCCTCCCTCTTCGAGACGAAGACGGTCAGGGCGTCCTCGTGCCGCAGGATCAGATCGGAAACCCCGTCCTTGCTCATGACCGCGGGGCGCGCGTCCCGCACCGCCCGCGACGGAAGGAACGTCGACATCGGCTCGGTGGAGAAGGCGAGCTTCCCGCCGTCGCCCTTCAGCGGGAAGATCTGCAGGAGACCATCGGCGCGCAGCATGAGCAGGTCGTTCAGGCCGTCGCCGTCGTAGTCTCCTCCCAGCTCCATGAACTGGCTCTCCCTCACCCGGGTGAAGCTCTCCACCGGCATGCGCCGCTCGAAGCGCGCCGAGGGACTGCGCGCGAGCGCTCCCCCCTCTTCGCCGAGAAACACCAGCAGCGACATGTCGATGTACGCGGACGTCAGGGTCTGGATGGCGCTCGGCAGCCTCGTGGCGCGCGCCACCAGATCTTCCCGCCCGTCATGGTTGACATCCTCGAAGCGGAAGCGGACGTGGCTGGCCTCCAGCTTGATCCGGGCCACGGCGGGCAGAAGGGCGCTCCCGTCCTGCGCCTTGGGCAGGACCGTGACCGTGTACGTTCCGGTCAGTCCATCCTGCTCCGAGTCGAGCGCGACCACCTCCACCGAGCCGTCACCATCCATGTCGATCAGACGGATATCTCCCCCGAGGGCCTGCACCTGTTCCGGTTCGACGAGCACCTGCTCCCCCGGCAGGAAACTCCCGTCCCGCTGCAGCAGGAACCGGGTGATCCCCGCTTCATGCGGCCTCACTCCGTCGACCAGACCGTCGCCGTTCCAGTCGACCAGCGCGGGCAGCAGCCACTCCTCGGTGCGATTCAGGAGCGACGACCGGCCGAACGACGGAACGGTGGAGGGAACCCCCGGAAAAAGGGTTGCCACGGGCGAAACGGTCCGGATCGTGGCCTGACCGCCCATGAGCTCGATCTCGCCCACCGCCTTCTCCTCTTCCTGACGGCAGGGGATGGAACCCAGCTCGATCAACTTCCGGGTCCCCGCCTCGTCCTGTCCGGCCTGGTACGCCACCATCTGGCCGTTTCTGACCAGAAGCAGTTCCTTCCTCCCGTCACCGAAGAGATCGGCGGTCCAGCCCCACCGCGGCAGTTCGTCAGGCGCCGGCAGGTCGGGAAACAGACCCGCCCGCAGTTCCTGTCGCAGATTCCCGCGCAGGCCCGGACGCGTGGTCGACAGGGAGTGGACGCCGCCGCCCGTCAGCAACAACAGCTCCCGTCCCGGTTCCTCGCGCAGGTCGAAGAACGAATAGGCGACGACCTCGGGCGGAACCGTCAGCCTCCAGTCCGGCTCCTCCGGGAAGCGGCCATCCGCCCGCTGCAGGAACAGGCAGAGGGTGCGAATCCCCTCGTCAGCGAGAATCACGACCAGGTCTCCCCGGTCGTCATCATTCACGTCCGGAGTCTCGTAGTTGCGAATCTCGCCGGGAAGACGAATCAGCGATTCCACGAACGGCACGTCCGTTCGGGCGAGCAACACCAGCAGCAACAGGGAGCCGATCGGACTCACTCGGCCTCTCCGTTCATCCCCGCGGCCGGAGTTCCTTCCAGTTCGGTCAACTCACCCACACCCGTTTCGAAGACGAAGAAACGCAGGAACCGGTGGCGCGTGGCGCGCATGTCCCGCCGGTAGTCGTACAGGGCGAAGAGCCAGAAATCGAGCAGCGCAAACTCGACCCGGTCTTCCGCCGGATCGTGCTCGTACGTGAAAAGGATCGGCACCGCCAGACCGGTCAGGATTCTCTCCGGCGCGAAGAGCTCCAGCTCCACGACCCGGACCCCCTGCTCGTCCTGAACCCCGAGTTCGAGCTCGGACCCGTACGGCATCGCTGCCAGGCTCCGGGCCAGTTCCTGGCCTCCCGTCACCGGGCTGCCGTCCACTGAAAGAACCAGAGTTCCCGGCAACACGCCCGCCGCGAGAAACGGCGAGCCCTCGAACAGTTCCGTGACCCGGGCCAGGCTGACCTGACTTCCCTGTCTTTCCGCGACCACCGTCTCGAGACTGACCCGCGCCTTGAACCGCTCCACGAACCGGGCCGGCACGGCGAGTCTTGCCCCGCCTCGCTGGGCGACATTCAGGGCCACGTCCGAGACGCCACCGTTCCGCTCCACCGCCAGTTCGAGCACTCCCCCCGGCTGCTGCCTGCCGAGCAGCGCGTGCCAGGTGTCAAGCCCCTGCAGCGAGACCCCGGCCGCCTTCAGCACCAGGTCGCCCGCCCGGATTCCCGCCACCTCCGCGGGCGAGCCGGCGGCCACCGCGACCACGCGGAGACCCGTCGCGAACTCGAATTGATCGAGCGATCCGGACAGTTCCTCTTCCAGCGTGAGCCCCACGAAGGGCTGGCTCTCCAGCTCCTCCCGCACCACCTCCACGCGAGGAAGAAGGTGCTGCGCGGGCGGGCGGGCCTCCGTGACCTCGACGCAGGCGGAGGGGGTCAACGCCAGCAGCAGCGCACTTGCCAGACGGGAGATCGGGGATTCGAACATGCGCCCATCCTAAAGAGTCAGGTCGGTGTCAGGTCGGTCAGGCAGGCCGGAGCCTGGTCACCAGGACGGCCAGCAAGAGTAGCAGGAGCCCCTCCAGGCCGGGCACCCAGACCGCGCGCGACAGCTCACCTTCCGCCCATCCCGCGTCGGAGAACGCCCGGGCGATCTCCGTGAGCCGGACCAGGGGGGAACCGCCCCCCAGGAATGGCGTGTAGGTCACGAACACTCTCCTGGAAAACTCCTCGAATAGCCCGCCCAGCACGTCGAACGCCAGAAACGGCACCAGGGTTCCGGCCACCGCGGTGGCGGGTGTGGACGCCAGGGCGGAGATGAACAGGCCGAACAGACCGGCGGCAAACAGGGCGGGAAGGCAGCTCAGGCTGCCGCGCGCCGTGTCGGCCCAGAGTTCGGCGGCGCTGGCCATCTCGAAACCCTCGTCCACCACGGGTCCCAGGCCGTTCAGACCGGCCGCGATGCCGGCGGACACAAGGAACAGCAGCAGGAACGCGCACAAGGTGAACAGCAGCAGGGAGAACGCCTTGCCCACGACCACCGCGCCCCTCGATCTGGCCAGGAAGGCGAGCCCGAGGGCGCCCGTCTCGCGCTCTCGGACAAGCTGCATCGCGCCCAGGATCAGCAGCAGCAGGGTCAAGACCGCGCCCCCGGTTCTGAGGCCGTCGGCGAGCGGACCGAAGCCGCTCTCGGCGATCGACTCGAGCGAGGCGGGCGAATCCAGACCGGCCGCGATCTCCTGGGCCCGCTTCAACCGATCCGCGGCGTGGGCGCCCAGGATGCGCGCCGCGCCGAAGAGGGCCGGCAGCACCAGCAGGACCCAGGTTGCCCGGGTCTTTCTGAAGCGGTACATCTCCGCGCGCAGAGGTGGGAACAGACTCATGCCGGCTCCTCCCCCCGGTCCGCCCGGCGAACCGCATTGCGAAACGTCTCGTGCAGGGTCCGCCGCTCGGGAGAGAGTCTGCTGACCCTCACCCCGGCCTCATGCAGAGCGGCGTTCAGATCGGCGGGATCGGCGTCTCCCAGGGCGACCCTGAGGCCGCCGGCCGCGCTGGCCACATCGGAAGGAGGTTCGACCCGGCCGGGACCGAGCAGGCGGTCAATCACCGCCCGTGCCCCGTCCAGAGGTGTGGCAGCCACCAGCAGCATGCGTTCGCTGGTCCTCAGCAGCTCCTCCATGGTGCCGGAAAGGAGCATCTTCCCCCGGTGGAGCAGGGCGAACTGCCCGGCTGAACGTTCCACATGCTCGAGCTGATGGCTCGAGAGGAGCACCGCCACTCCCCTCTTGCTCGCCTCCTCCCGGAGCAGGTCGAGCATCCCCTCCACCGCTCCCGGGTCGAGGTGTGACAGCGGCTCGTCCAGGATCAGAACCTCCGGCTCCAGCATCAGGGCCCGGGCCAGCGCCAGCCGCTGCCGCTCCCCCTGCGACAGCTTCGAGACACGGCGGCGCGCGATCGCCTCGAGGTCGAGTCGCTCGAGGATCCGCGACGTGTCGACACGCCTGCGGCCCCCGCGGCCATGGTAGAGCGCATGCAGCAGGAGGTTCTCACGCGCGGTCAGGCTGGGGTCGAGGCCGGTTCCATGCAGGGCGGCCCCGACCCTGCCGGAAACGGCGGCCAGCCCGCGCGCATTCTTGTCCAGGATCTTCACCTCGCCCGAGTCAGCCCTGAGGCAGCCGAGCGCGATCCGGAGCAGGGTCGTCTTGCCCGCCCCGTTCAGCCCGATCAGCCCGAACAACGTCCCGCGGGGAACAGAGAGGTCGATCGAGTCCAGCACGACCTTCCCGCCCAGGCGCTTGGAAACCGAAGAGAGTTGAATCACTGGCTGCAAAGAGCGGCCTCGCCCAACATGAGTCACGTGGTGAGTGGAGGATACGAGAGCATTGCGCGTGAGGCCAGCACCCGAATGGGCTATCGTCAGGATGTCGACTCTCCCCCTCCTAAAGGTACCCCGATGAACCAGGATGACGCGAAGCGGATGGCGGCGCGGGCCGCGCTGGAGCAGTTGCCGGAGGAGGGCGTGATCGGGCTCGGGTCGGGCTCCACGGCGGAGATGTTCATCGATGGGGTGGGCGAGCTGGTGCGAAAGGGAAGGAGGCTCACGGGGGTTCCGACCAGCGAGGCCTCGAGAATCCAGGCGGAGAGGCTCGGCATCGAACTCCTCCCGGATGAGGGCCCGTGGAAGATCGACGTCTGCGTGGACGGGGCGGACGAGGTCAGCAGAAAACTCGATCTGATCAAGGGGGGCGGCGGCTGCCACACGCGCGAGAAGATCGTCAACCAGGCGGCCGCCCGCAACATCATCGTGGTGGACGAATCGAAACTGAGCGAGCGGCTGGGGGAGAAATGGCCGGTGCCGCTCGAAATCCTGGCGTTCGCCCACCTTGCCACGGTGGCGCAGATCGAGAAGCTCGGTCCGCTGACCCTGCGCAAGAAAGACGGCAAGCCGTGGATGACGGACGCGGGCAACTACATCTACGACTTGAAGGTCGAACCGCTGGCCGATCCGGAGAGCTGGATCTCTGCCTGAACGCGATCCCGGGCGTCGTGCAGACCGGGCTCTTCGTGGGGCGTGCCGACCTGGTGCTGGTGGCGGGCGATTCCGGCGTGCGGACGCTCACGCGATGACCAGCCTCAAGACACTCCTGCTGGCCATGCTGCTCCCGTGCGCGGCCATGGCGCAAGAGGACCCGGCCCCGCCGCGGGTGGTGGTGTTGATCCACGGGATCCTGTTTCCGCTCTCCGGGGACGTCGGCCAGCCGAGGTTCGCCCGGGGGTACTGGTCGCGGGAGTTCGTGCAGGGACTCCTGGGAGGAACGGAGACCCCCACGCTGATCACGCTGGAGGGTACGCCGCTCGCGGATGACGCCGCCTGGTTCTTAGACCGGGTGAATACCGGCGACCTGGGCGAGCGCTTCGTCGCCGACGGCAGGAAGCTGAGGCAAGGTTCAGCGCCGCCGCTTGCCTGCATGCTCACCTCCCACAACGGCACCCGGGGGTTCCTCGAGCAGTGTCGCGACACCATCGCCGAGATCGACCTGCTGCTCTCCTGGTATCAGCGCAGGTTTGGCGTGGAACCGGAGATCCTGGTGCTCGGCCATTCCATGGGCGGCCTGATCGGCCGGCTCCTGCTCACCAACCCGGATCCGGAGCTGTTCGAGGATCCCCTGCTGAATCCGGATGGAATCGTGTTCCCGGAGCGTTCCCGGGCCGCGATGGACCGCCTGCGCAACCGGACGCGGCTGCTGATCACCCTCGGCTCGCCCCACGAAGGCACCCGCATCGCCGACAACGGGGAGCAGATCGTGGACCGGCTCAGAGGCGGACTCGACGCGCTCGGCGAGCGCCAGGAAGATGTCGTGGGCGGCGGCGTCCGGGGATTGCTCGAGACCTTCGGCGGCGCGATCGAGGGCGTCAACTCCCGCCCGGTCGACAGCAAGCAGTCAGCCCGGATGGTCACCGATGCCGTGGAAAGACTGATCGACGACCTGCGCTCCGCCCAGTCAAGAGACCTGACCCGTCAGTACTGGCGCAGGATGAACCGGGAAGCGCTGCACCCGGAGCGGATGGTCCGGCCGGAGGGTTCACCGCTGAACCAGGGAGAAGACCGGTGCATTCCAGTGCACACGTTCGGCGGAAGAACTCCCGGCGGCGCGCCTTTTTCCACCCTGAGCCCGCTGCGAAATCTGAAGAGCCTGGCGGACCAGGACCACCTGTCCCTGATGCTGGCCGAGGTCTTCTCCGACATGTGCCAGAAGAGCATCGCGGGAGGGTGGGGCAGGCCGGATCCCATGGCGTACGGCGTCTACGCTGCGGAGCTGGACCAGGTGGAACGGATCACCCTGGCCGGGCTGATCGAGGCGGGAATCGGCGTCGAGCTGGACGAGCGCCTGAAGGACGCGTTCGGTCCGGACATCGGGGGCGTTCTCGCGCGTCAGATCGGGTGGCTGGAAATCTCGTTCCCGGTCTACCTGAGGCACCGTTGGACCCTCGACATGGGCGGCCGCATCACGATTCCGGTTCCCTATCTCGTCTGCACCGCCGTCGACACCGAGAAGCTGAGCGAGGAGGCGAGGGAGCGGATGCGCGTCGCGCTCGACCAGGCGGACCTCGCCGCGGCGCTGCGGAAGGCGTACGCGAGTTTCCGCGACCGGGTGGACGGGATCGAGGGGCTGACCCTGGAGGAACTGCTCCAGGCGCTCGAAGCCGGAGGCGCGCTGACGAAGGAGTCGGCCCTCGCCGCGGGCGAATTGGTGAAGCGGGGCACCGAGGCGGCGGTGGCGCTGGCCAGGGAGTTCGGACCGGATGCCGTGGGGTGCATCGATCCGCGGGCCTGGACCATTCGACATTTCGACGTCGCCGTGCCGTCCCCCCGTCCCGTGGAAACCGACGTGCTCGCCAGCGACGGCGAGATCGATGCCGACGGACCGGTGCCGTACGATTCCGCCATGGGCCTCCATCTGGGAACGCTGACTCCCGGAGCCTTCGACCACACCCTCCCGGGCGGCTCCTGGCACCGGCACTTCCAGAGCATCTTCGAAGGCGAGGGGCACATCTCCCAGACCAAGGGACGCCCCCTGGGCGCGTACCTTCATCAGTATTTTCTGAGATCGAGCTGACTCGCCTTCCCCTCGTACTCGTACTCGAACCGGAATTCGTCAACCTCGTGTCCACGAAACCGGGGCTATGCTGATCTCCGCATAGCCGGGGCAAAACCAGACAGCTCACGATTCGAGTACGAGTACCGTCGCTGAAGCGGCTGAGTACGAGTACGAACACCGCAATGGACGGCTGATCGGGATCGAGCCCTCAGGGACGCGCCTCGAAGATCAGGTTGAAGGGTGTCTCCGCTGCTCGCCTGAAACGCGTAAACCCCGCTTTCAAGGCAACCTCTCTCAACCTCTTCTCTCCAGCCTGGGCGCCAAGAGCCATCCCGCCTTCCTGGCTGAGTGCCGAGGGTGTGCAAATCGCGGTCGAGAAGGAGTAGTACAGCCGGCCGACAGGATTCAGGTTCTCAGCCAGTGAATCGCCGGCGAGAGGCTCTACAAGCATGCAAGTTCCATCCGGCTTGAGGGATTCCCGCGCATGGGACAGGGCTCCGACCGGGTTCCCCATGTCGTGCAGACAGTCGAAAAACGCGATCAGATCGTAGTCCTGGCCCGGAGACTTTCGGGCTGTCGCCGTTTCGAATCGGACATTCGTCAGCCCGGCCTTCTCGGCATTTGTGCGAGCATGGACGATACTCGGGTGATGAAAA
The DNA here is from genome assembly GCA_043802345.1 of Planctomycetota bacterium. Lineage (GTDB taxonomy): Bacteria > Planctomycetota > B15-G4 > B15-G4 > JADJEK01 > JAZDLC01. The sequence continues at coordinate 16,496 of JAZDLC010000245.1, forward strand.
TCGAACCCGTAGAACTGCGACCTGGGATAGGCCTCGGCCATCACCATCGTGGACGCTCCGTGTCCGCAGCCGATGTCCGCGACGAGTCCCCCACGCTCCAACTTCTCCCGGACGCCCTCGAGCGCCGGAATCCAGGATGAAACCAGATGGGCGCGATAGCCCGGCTTGAAGAACCTCTCGGTGCCGCAGAACAGACAGCCATCGTGGTCTCCCCAACTGATTCCTTCACCTGTCCGGAAGGCCTCACTGACCTTGGGTTCATCGTTGATCACGGAGGCCACAGCGTAAAAACCACCGGTCATGTTGACTGGACTGGCTTCATCGGCGAAGACAAAGGCCTGCTCCGGAGTCATCCAGAAGCGGTCCTGGTCGGAATCGTATTCCAGGTATCCCGACGCCGCCTGCGCGGACAGCCATTCGCGGACATATCGTTCCGCTGTCCCGGTGCTCTTTGCAAGCTCCTCTGAATTCAAGGGGCCCTTGGAGGCGAGCGCCTTGTAGAGCCCACGCTTGTCGCCGACGAGCACCAGGGCTGCGCTCACCGCGGCCCCGAGATCGTTGACCATCTTGCCCAGGAATCCGTTCATTTTGGATTCGTTCAGTTCCACGTTCTCTCCTCTCGGACTCGAAGTGTGCGACCGCCCGCTCCCAGCGAATACGGACAGCAGAGATCAACTTGACCTCCGTCTACTAGCACCGTCCACGCATCCGTCCGTGGGACGGACCGTGCCTGATCTCAGGAGGGGTGCCGGGTCCAGGGAGAAATATCAGTGACGCGAGTCAGTCATTCCTGCGCCCGGCCACAGGTGATTTCGGTGGTGTTCGACGTCTGCCGGTAGCTCGTGGTGGGTACGATGCCCGGCAGGAACACTCTCATGAGACCCTCCGGTCAAGCGAAGTGACGACCCGTCCGGAGACACATTTGATCCTCTACGACGGAAGCTGCGGCTTCTGTCAGCGCTTCGTGCAGTTCGTGCTCGCGCGAGACACTGATGGCACGTTCTGCTTCGCGCCCCTGCAGGATCCCGGGGCGCAACGTCTCCTGGACCGCTACGGCAAGGACGCAGCCGAGCTGAGCAGTTCGTACGTTCTCGTCGGCTTCAAATCGGATCACGAGCACCTCCTCGCCAAGGGGCGGGGCGGACTGTTCGTCCTGAAGACAATCGGGTTGCCGTGGAGCATCCTCGCGCTTCTCCGCTTCCTCCCGACTGCGTTGCTCGACTGGGGCTACGACCTCGTCGCCCGGAACCGCAACCGCTTCTCTGGTCGTCCGGGGGCATGTTCCGTTCCCAAGCCCGAGCATCGCTCGCGCTTCCTCACCCTCTTGCCGCCTCCCGAGTCCGACACTTAGAAAACCCTGGATGCGTAATGACTTACGCCTCCCGCTGTCTGAGTGACGGTTAAGCCAGAAGACCTTGGCGCCGGAGTTCGCGCCGGCGGACGCAGGTCCGTACGATGCGGGCAGGAGGCCTCACGTGAAACGATACGGTCAACTGCTCCAACTGAAGCCCGAGGCGTACGACGCGTACGTGGAGTACCACACTGACGTCTGGCCCGGAGTCCTCAAGACCATCCGCGACTGCAACATCCGCAACTACTCGATCTTCCACCGCGGAGGGTTGCTGTTCGCCTACTTCGAGTACCACGGCGAGGATTTCGCCGCCGACCAGGCGAAGATGGCCGCCGACCCGGAAACCCAGAAGTGGTGGACAGTCATGAAGCCGATGCAGGCCCCGCTGGAGGATTGCGGCGAGGGCGAGTGGTGGGCGGACATGCAAGAGGTGTTCCACACCGATTGACCGCGTGGTTTTTGTCGCGGCACCGTACGGTTCATCTTCGGGCCGAGGTAAGGTGGTGTGCTGGAGTTCAGTGCATGCCACGCAGTCTTTGCTTCCTCACCGCCATCCCCCTCCTGGTGCTCGCCGCCTGTGATCCGCCCGCCCAGCAGCCGCCCGTCAACCGCGACTACACGGAGACGATCCAGGGCTCGGCGGTCACGTTCGACATGGTCTGGGTCGAGCCAGGCGGTTTCTGGATCGGCAAGACCGAGGTGACCTGGGACGAGTTCCTGCTGTACTGCGACTTCGAGGCAAGCGGCACGATCCCGCCCGGAGTCGACGCGGTTTCCAAGCCGTCCAAGCCGCTCGACTGGACGCCGTACGATCGCGACTGGGGCGCGGGAAGGAGACCCGCGGTCGGGAGGAGCTGGAACTCGGCGAAGAAGTACTGCCAGTGGCTCTCCCTGAACGCCGGGCACGAGTACCGCCTGCCGACCGAAGAGGAGTGGGGGCTCGCTTGCGGCTCCGGGGGGAGCGGGCCGCTCGACGACCGCGCATGGTATTCGGCCGTCTGCGGCGAGAAGACCGAGGAAGTCGGCCTGAAGGCGCCGAACGAGTTCGGTCTCCACGACATGCTGGGCAACCTCTGGGAGTACTGCAACAACCCCTTCGATCCGGCCGAGCCCGAGCAGGCCGTCCTGCGCGGCGGCGCCTGGATCGAACCAGCCGTAAGCGTGACCGCGACGAGCCGGCTCGCCTTTGACGACGACTGGACGCTCGAGGACCCGAATTTTCCACCCGGAGTCTGGTGGGTGCCAGGCGGCCACCACCTGGGGCTGCGCGTGCTTCGCCAGGGCTCCGACCAACAAAACGACTAGCTCGAGACTGAAGACATGACCAGAACGACCCGCCGCAGATTCCTCATCGCCGCGGCCGCCACCGCGGCCGCCCCGCTCACCTCGGCCTTCTCGGCGCCGCGCCGGCAAGAGGCAAAGCCCAGCGATCTGATTCGCGTGGGAGTCATCGGCGTGCGCGGGCGCGGGCGCGCTCACATTGGCGGCTTCAAGGACTCGCCGCACTCGGAGGTCGTCGCCATCTGCGATCCGGACGAGGGCGTGATCGCCCCGGCGATGAAGGCGGTGCCGGAGGCGAAGTACTACCGGGACCTGCGGAAGATGCTCGACGACCCGACGATCGATGCGGTCTCGATCGCGACGCCGAACCACTGGCATTCGCTGGCCGCGATCTGGGCCCTGCAGGCGGGCAAGCATGTCTACGTGGAGAAGCCGGTCAGCCACAACATCTTCGAGGGGCGCCAGGTGGTCAACGCCGCGAAGCGGTACGGCAAGATCGTGCAGCACGGCACGCAAGCGCGCACCCAGCCGGCCACCCAGCAGGCGATGGCGTTCCTGCACGAGGGCGGACTCGGTGAGGTGCGACTCGCTCACGGCCTGTGCTACAAGCCGCGCGAGAGCATCGGCAAGGTGGACGGCCCCCAGGACCCGCCCGAGACCTGCGATTACGACCTGTGGACCGGTCCCGCGGAAATGCAGCCGCTGATGCGGCAGAGCCTGCACTACGACTGGCACTGGGTGTTCAACACCGGTAACGGTGACATCGGCAACCAGGGCGTGCACCAGACCGATATCGCCCGCTGGGGGCTCGGCCTCACCACGCATCCGCAGCGGATTGTCAGTTGCGGCGGGCGGCTCGGCTACGAGGACGATGGCAACACGCCGAACACCCTGGTCACGCTGCTGGACTACGGCGACAAGGAGATCATCTTCGAGGTGCGCGGGCTGAAGACTCCACCGTTCCATGGCGCCGGCATCGGCGTGGTGTTCTTCGGCGAGAAGGGCACCCTGGTGAGCGGCAGCTACAACAAGGTGCAGGCTTTCGACCATGACGGGCAGGTGCTCGAGACCTTCGAGGGGGACGCCGACCACTACCAGAACTTCCTCGACGCGATTCGCGCGGGTGACGCGGGGGTGCTGAACGCTCCGATCGATGAGGGACATCTATCCGCCTCGATCTGTCACCTCGGAACATCTCCTACCGCCTCGGCGAGGACCAACCCCTCGAGAAGGTGGAGCGGCCCTTCGGCAGCTCGAAGGCCGCGGGTGACGCCTTCCAGCGCTTCAGCGAGCACCTGGCCGAGAACGGCATCGACACCAAGCAATGCCGGATCCTGAAGGGCCCGGAACTGACCTTCGATCCCGCCACCGAGCGCTTCACCGGCCGCCATTCCGACGAAGCGAACAAGTTGCTCACGCGCGACTACCGCGGAGAGTTCGTGGTGCCCGACCTATCCTGAGCCGGGATTGATCGATTCGCAGGCGGACGGGGTCTACTCACCACGAAGAGCGCGAGGAGCTTTGCGGCGCGCGCAGGAGTGCCAATCG
>JAZDLC010000246.1:0-2694 GCA_043802345.1 Planctomycetota bacterium
GCGGGCGCCTGACCCTCGCCGCCAGTACTGACCCCGCCACATCGAGGCTTCGCCCCTCCTCTCCGCGAGTTACGCCCGTCAGCCATGCGAAAGCGTGGTCTCCGCGCCTCGCCACGGAGACGGGTTTACTGAATGCTTACCGGACGAGTCCCTATCGCCGGCGGAGCGTCTCTTCGACGAGTTCCTGGTCCTCCGGGAGCGCGGGGAGTCCGTGGAATTCGAGAGCTTCGTGGAGCGGCATCCGGAGCATGCCGCGAGCCTGCGCCGTCTGCACGAGAACTGGCAGATGATCCGGGCGCTTCAAGGGGATGCGGGCGGCGGGGCCGAGGGATCGAACCAGGCGAGGGGGGCCGGCGAAAACAGCCTGCGCGAGTTCATCGAGCGGCTCGGACTGAAGGCCGCGGTCTCCCCGAGGTACCAGATCGGAGGGGGAGATCGCCCGCGGCGGAATGGGCGCGGTCTTCTCGGTGTACGAGGAGAGCCTGCGCCGCACACTGGCCATGAAGGTCGCCCTGCCCCGGGGGAAGCGTGGCGATCCGGGCGAACCGCGCCCGGTCGACCCGGTCTCCCTGGGGCGCTTCCTTGAGGAGGCGCAGATCACCGCCCAGCTCGATCATCCCGGCATCGTTCCGATCTACGAGTTGTCCGTGAACGATGGCGGACAGGTGTTCTTCACCATGAAGCTGGTGCGGGGCGAGAACCTGGCGGTGATCTTCAAGAAGGCCGCCGCCGGCAAGGAAGGCTGGGACCAGACGCGCGTGTTGAACGTGCTGCTCAGGGCGTGCGAGGCGCTCGCCTTCGCCCATTCCCGGAAGGTGATCCACCGGGATCTGAAGCCGGCCAACATCATGGTGGGGCGCTTCGGCGAAACCTATGTCATGGACTGGGGCGTGGCCAGAGTGCTGGACGGGGATGATCGCCACGACCTCAGACTGCGGTCGGAAGAGGAACAGGAGAAGACCCGGATCGTGAGCGACCGCCGGGGGGAAGCCGGCGAGGAAGGTGATTCGCCGCTGGTGACCTTGGACGGGGAGGTGGTCGGCACACCTGCATACATGCCGCCGGAACAGGCGGCCGGTCAGATCGATCGTCTCGGGCCGCCGAGCGACGTCTACGGCATGGGCGCGATCCTCTACGAACTGCTGGCCGGCCACCTGCCGTACGTGGAGCCTGGTGTCCGGGTCAGCCCGCGCTCGATCCTGCGCTGGGTTCTGGACGGCCCCCCGAAACCGCTGGGAGCGAGCCACCCGGAGCTTGCGCCGGAGTTGATCGCGATCTGCGAGAAGGCGATGGCCAGGGAGATGGAGGACCGGTACCCGTCCATGGAGGAACTGGCCGAGGACCTGCGCGCGTATCTCGAGCAGCGGGTGGTTCGGGCGTACGCGGCCGGTCCTGTGGCGGAGTTGAAGAAATGGGTGGCCCGCAACCGCCTGGCGGCTGTGTTCACGCTGGCGGGGCTGTTCGTGGTCGCCGGTCTGGGGTTTGGTCTGGCCTGGCAGCAGTCCCGTTCCGCGCGGAGCCTCGCCGAGGAGCGGGACCGGGTGCAGCAGGCGAACCTCATCATCACGGAGGAGCGGGATCGCGCGGATGCCGAGCGGAAGCGCGTCATGCGGATCTCCGACGGCCGGCGGCTCGAGGCACTGACCGCGGAGATGGACGAGCTCTGGCCCGCCCTCCCGGAGACCGAAGCCACCATGCGAGCGTGGCTTGAACGAGCTCGGGATCTGCTCTCCAGGCTGCCGCAGCACGAACAGACGCTGGCGGAGCTGCGGAGCCGGGCGACCGCCGGCCCACACCGCCTGGACAGCGAGATGAAGAAGTTCCTCGAGCACAGGGCCACCGATCAGGCGGTTCCTCTGGGGGGAGAGTTCAAGACTGAGGAGGAGCGGGCGGAGCATATTGCCGAGATCGACTACTGGATCGTCGAGATGCAGCAGGTCATGGATCGGGAGCGCGAGTTTTCGTTCGGAGACGACCTGGACACGGCCTGGTGGCATGAAGCGCTCTACGAACTGGTCATGGGGTTGCGGGACCTGGCCGAGGACGATCCCTTGGGACCGACCGCGCGGAACATCGAACAGAGGCTGGAGTACGCGCAGTCGACCCATCACGCCAGCATCTTCGACCACGCGGAGGAATGGGATCTGGCAATCGCCTCCATCGCCGATCCCGCGCAGTGCCCGTGGTATGGCGGCCTGGAGCTGGAGCCGCAGCTCGGCGTGGTGCCGATCGGCCAGGATCCGCAGTCCGGACTGTGGGAGTTCTGGCACCTCCAGACGGGTGAGAAGCCGGAACGCACTCCGAGGGGAGAGCTGATCTACGGCGAGGAGAGCGGGCTGGTGTTGATCCTGATCCCGGGCGGCCGCTTCCTGATGGGCGCCCAGGCCGAGGACCCCGAAGGACCGCAGTTCGATGCTGATGCCACGCGCGAGGAAGCAAACCCGGACGGTGCGCCGGTCCCGATGGAGCTGGATCCGTTCTTCCTTTCCAAGCACGAGATGACGCAGGGACAGTGGCTGCGGATCGTGGGCGAGAATCCGAGTTACTATGGCAAGAACCTGAAGAGGCCTGACCTCAGGATCCACACGCTGCTCTATCCGGTCGAATCGGTCACCTGGGATCGGGCGACCGAGGTGTTGCATCGGCGCCTGCGAATGTCGTTGCCCACGGAGGCGCAGTGGGAGTACGCCTGCC
>JAZDLC010000247.1:0-7228 GCA_043802345.1 Planctomycetota bacterium
CGACCGGATCACCGTCCTGCGGAACGGCGCCCTGGTCGGTGAATACGGAGCGGACGAGCTGCCGCGGCAGAAACTGGTCGCCCGCATGCTCGGCCAGGAGGTTCCGACCCCGGGCGCGGCCGAGGGCGCGACGGAGCAGCCGGCAGCAGCCGGAGCTGCGCCGCTGCTCGAGGCGCGGCAGCTCGGGCGCAAGGGAGCTGTCGAAAGCGTCGATCTCTCGGTCGGCAGGGGCCGGGTGGTCGGCCTGGCCGGCCTGCTCGGCTCGGGCAGGACCGAGACCGCGCGCCTCCTCTTCGGCATCGACCGAAACGATGCGGGGAGCCTCTCGATCGACGGCCAGGAGACCCGGCTGAAGTCGCCGCGCGAGGCGATCCGGTACGGGCTCGGCTTCTGCTCCGAGGACCGGAAGGCGGAGGGGCTGCTCCCCGACCTCTCGGTCCTGGAGAACATCCTGATCGCGCTGCAGGCGAGGCGCGGCTGGGTGCGCCGCCTCTCGAGGCGGCGGCAGCTCGAGCTGGCCGAGCCGTTCGTCAAGACGCTCGACATCGCGGTCGCCGACCTCGACATGCCGGTCGACCAGCTCTCGGGCGGCAACCAGCAGAAGGTGCTGCTCGCCCGCTGGCTGGCGACCGGGCCGCGCCTTCTGCTGCTCGACGAGCCGACGCGCGGCATCGATGTCATCGCCCGGGCCGAGATCGAGGCGTTGATCGGGCGGCTGCGCGCAGGAGGCATGTCGGTGCTGTTCATCTCGAGCGAACTCGAGGAGGTGGCGCGGATCTCGCAGGAAGTGGTGGTGCTCAGGGATCGCCGCTCGGTGGCGCATCTTGTCGAGGGCAGGGTGGAACTCGATGCGATCCTCCAGTCGGTCTGAACGGCGCGGGACCTTCGACAAGCGATCGCTGGCGCTCGTCTGGCCGCTGCTCGGGCTCCTTGGCTTGCTCCTGATCAACGCCCTGCTGAATCCGGGCTTCTTCCACCTCGAGATCATGGACGGCCGGGTCACGGGGAGCCTGATCGACATCGTCGATCGCGGGGCCCCGGTCCTGCTGCTTTCCCTCGGTATGACCCTGGTGATCGCCACGGCGGGGATCGACCTCTCGGTCGGCTCGGTGATGGCGATGTCCGGCTCGCTGGCGGCAGTGCTGCTGGTCGAGCAGGAGTGGCCGCTCGCTCTGGCGATCCTCGCGGCGCTCGTCGTGTGCACCGTGGCGGGTGCCTGGAACGGCCTCCTGGTCTCCAGGCTGAAGGTGCAGCCGATCGTCGCGACGCTGGTGCTGATGGTGGCGGGAAGGGGGGTCGCGCAGCTCCTGACCGACGGACAGATCATCACCCTCGGCAGAGAAGAGGGGTTCGCCTTCCTCGGCGGCGGGCACTTCCTGGGACTGCCGTTTCCGACCACGATCGTCGTCGCCTCCTTCCTCATCGTCGTCGCGCTGACCCGCTGGACCGCCCTCGGCCTCTTCATCGAGGCGGTCGGCGCGAACGAGACAGCGAGCTCCTTCGCCGGGCTCTCGGTCGGTTCCCTGAAGATCGGGGTCTACGCGCTGTCGGGGCTCCTCGCGGGAGTGGCCGGGCTGATCTACGCCTCCGACATCACCGCCGCCGACGCGAACAACGCCGGGCTCTACCTCGAACTCGACGCCATCCTGGCGGTGGTGATCGGCGGCGCGTCGCTGAGCGGCGGGCGCTTCCGTTTGCTCGGCACGGCGATCGGGGCCCTCACGATCCAGACGCTGACGACGACGCTCTTGATGATCCGGATCGGCGGCCGCGAGATTCCCCCCGAGTACAGCCTGATCGTCAAGGCGGCCGTGGTACTGGCCGTCTGCGTGGTCCAGACCGACAAACTTCGGGCGATGCTCCGGCGGAGGCAGAGATGATCCGCCGGTTTCTCACGAGGAACGTTCCGCTCACGGCGACGACGGTCGTCTTCTTGCTGCTGTATGTCATCTGTTCGGCGCGGTACGACGGCTTCTTCTCCTGGTTCCAGTTCGCGTCGCTGCTGTCTGACAACGCGACCCTCGGGCTGGTGGCGATCGGCATGACCTTCGTCATCCTCTCCGGCGGGATCGACCTCTCCGTCGGCGCGCTGCTGGCGTTTTCGAGCATGCTCTTCTCTCTGCTCTTGACCAGCGGCTCGATGCACTGGGGCATCGCCATCCCGTGCGTGCTGCTGATCGGTCTCGGCTTCGGCGCCGGCATGGGCGCGGTGATCGCCCTCTTCCGCTTGCCCCCATTCATCGTGACCCTCGCCGGGATGTTCCTCGCCCGCGGCCTCGCGCTGGTATTGAGCCCGGACAAGCGGATCTCCGTTTCCACCGACCCGGTCTACACCAATCTCGGCACCATCTCGGTGCACGAACTGACGCTGCCGGCCCTCACCGTCCTGGTCGTCGCGGTCATCGCCGTGGTTTTCGCCCGCTCGACCCGTTTCGGCCGCTACGTCTACGCCGTCGGCGGCAGCGAGACTTCGGCCCTCCTGATGGGCGTGCGCGTCGGCCGCACCAAGCTGCGGATCTACGCCCTCTCCGGCTTCCTCGCCGCCCTGGCCGGCATCATCCAGGTGATCGGCACCGGCGCCGGCGACGCCTCGGTCGCGAACACCATGGAACTCGACGCCATCGCCTCTGTCGTCATCGGCGGCACCCTCCTCACCGGCGGCTCCGGCCACGTCGCCGGCACCCTCCTCGGCGTCCTCATCCTCGGCATCATCTCCACCATCCCCTCCTACCAGGGCGACCTCAACTCCTGGTGGATCAAGATCGGCATCGGGGTGCTGCTGCTCGCGTTCATCTTGTTGCAGCGGCTGGTCCAGAGCCGGATGGCGCGGTAGGCCGGGGAATCTCCGCCCCCGCCCCCGCCGGAATTCCGAGACAGCGAGTGCCTTTTTCCCTCCGCGGGCTATCCAAGGGGAGTACCCCGCCCCGCAGACACCCAGCCTGCCGGGGCTTCTTTTTCCCCTTTGCGCTGAGTGAACGATCATGGGTGCATACCGAGGAGTCGACTTCTACGAACTTGACGGACTGCTGACCGAAGAGCAGCTCCTGATCCGGGATACCGTGCGGGACTTCGTCTCGGAGAAGGTCGTCCCGATCATCAGCGAGCATTGCCGGAACGGGACTTTTCCGATCGAGCTGATTCCCGAGCTGGGCGAGCTCGGGGTGTTCGGCTCGAATCTGCCGGAAGAATACGGCTGCCCGGGGCTGGACAGCATCGCGTACGGGCTGATCAATCAGGAGCTGGAGCGGGGCGACTCCGGGCTGCGCTCTTGTGTCTCGGTGCAGGGCGCGCTCGGCATGTGGCCGATCTTTGCCTACGGCACGGAGGAGCAGAAGCGGAAGTGGCTGCCGGGCATGGCGAAGGGGGAAAGAATAGGCTGCTTCGGCCTCACCGAGCCGGACCACGGCTCGGATCCGGCCGGCATGAAGACGAAGGCGACAAGGACCGGGAACGGCTGGCGGCTGCACGGCAGCAAGATGTGGATCACGAACGGCTCGATCGCCGACGTGGCGGTGGTCTTCGCCCAGACGCAAGAAGGCATCCGCGGCTTCCTGGTCGAGAAGGGGATGTCGGGCTTCACCGCGCCGGAGATGCATGGAAAGCTCTCACTGCGCGCGGCGGTGACCTCCGAACTGGTCTTCGACAACGTGGAGATCCCGGAGGAGAACCTGCTGCCCGGGGCGAAGGGGCTCTCCGCCGCGCTCTCTTGTCTGAGCCAGGCCCGGTACGGCATTTCCTGGGGCGTCATCGGCGCGGCCCAGGCCTGCCTCGACGAGGCGGTGGAGTACGCCAAATCGCGCGTCCAGTTCGGCAAGCCGATCGCCGGCTTCCAGCTCACCCAGCGGAAGTTCGCCGACATCCTGACCGAGATCACCAAGGCGCAGTTGATCTGCTATCGGCTCGGACAGCTCAAGGACCAGGGGAAAGTCACGCCCCAGCAGATTTCCCTGGCCAAGCGGAACAACGTCAATATGGCGCTGGAGACCGCCCGCACCTGCCGCCAGATCCTCGGCGCCAACGGCATCACCTACGAATACGGGGCGATGCGACATGCCGCCAACCTCGAGTCGGTTCAGACGTATGAAGGGACGTACGAGATCCACACCCTGGTTCTCGGGGCCGCGCTAACCGGTATCAGCGCCTTCAGGTAGCCGCCCGTTCAAGAACTGTGCACCGCCCAGACGGGCCCTCGCGGCCGATCTCTGTGTTGCGCAGGACTTGGTGTATCCACAAATACGCCGCGCCCTGTGCGCCTTGATCTCGACCACGATGACTCCGCCTGTGCAGCACCCATTTCTTGAACGGGCCGGCCGCGATCGTTCTTGATGATTCGGTCCGGGCTCCGTACAAGAAGCGTGTGGTGCCCCACTCCTTGGCTGAGGATCGAACGCATCTTGAGACGATACGTCATGGCTCTGCTGGCTTTGCTGCCGCCCGCGGGCGGCTGCTCGTACATGGCCGACCGGGGCCTCGACCTGGCGCAGGTGGTCGATCTCTCCGTCGGGCTCTCCGAAGGGGTGGACGTCAACGCCCGGGCCACGAAGCTCGCCCAGCTCGGATTCGGCTCGTACCGCGGCTCCTACTGGATGGGCCTGAAGGACGGCCTGTTCGATGTCTGGCAGGAGGAACGCTCGGAGCTCGGGATCGGCCCGCTCTACGTGCATGAGGTGTTTCGCTCCGAGGGGAGCCGCCTGCTGGATATCCGCTACCCTCTGTTCGGCGATGCGGGCTTCCGGGAGTACTGCCTGGATCTGACCCACCTCTCCGATCGGGGTCTCCTCGACGTGGGGGCCACGCTGAACGTGGTCTTCCTCGGCTTCGACGCCGCGGTGAAGACGTCCGAGATCCTCGACTTCCTCTGTGGTCTGTTCGTGTTCGACCTGCTCGAGGACGATGTCTACTCTCCTTCAGAAGCTGAGCTTTCCAAACGGCTCGGCGGAGAGAGCGCGCGTGTCCGGGCGGCGGCGGCCCGCGCCCTGCGGTTCCGGTTCGGGGAGCGATTCGGCTACGCCCAGTATGGGGCGCCGGAACAGATGCCGGGCTTCCAGATCCAGGCCGTGCAGCAATGGCGAGAGCGGCTCGGGACCCTCGGATCTCCTGTAACTCCGGAGGAGCAGGTCAATCCTGACGAGGCTGCTGTTCCCGATACTTCACCTGAAGATCGGTGAGCACGGTTTGCAGGTACGCCGACTCCTCCTCGGTCAGGTTGCCGCTAGACTTCTCCTCCAGCATCTCCAGCAGTCCAATGACATGTCCGGCCCGCGGAAGGTCGACCTGCTTCGCCTTCGTGATCGGATTCTCGAGGTATCCCAGGCAGACCAGGGCGCTGGAGGCTAGTTCAGTCACGAAGTTCTTGAAGGTGACGGGCGGCATGCCGTCGCCCGGAAGGTGGATCTTGGACATGGGCTCGGAGACTCTCGATCGGACGAAAACCGGGAGCCTACCTTCTTTTCGATTCAGCAACAGTTACTGGGGCTTTGTTGCCGACGTAAGAGTCGGAATGCCCTGCCACCAGCCGCCGCTAGCCGGAGTGTGGAAGTGAGTTTCCAGCAGAAGATCGGAATGAGCCGCGTCCGATTCGGGATGGTCCTCCTGGCCTCCGCCGCCGGCTTCCTGACGCCCGCTGCGCTCGCCGCGAAGAAGCGGGAATCGGATCTCGAGAAGGCCCTGCAGCAGGTCGAGGAGGTGCCCGAATTCCAGGCCGGAGCGGAGACGGAAGATCCCCGCTTTCGCTCGCTCCGGGCGCTGGTTTCCGAGCTGAAGGCCTCCGGCAAGGTCGCCAGAAGCAAGTACAAGGGGCACTCCCTGAGCGGCCCCCGGGCCAGCGGCGAGGGAGTCCACACGATTCTGCCGGAGCAGGTCGCCTACAAGTTCGGCAGCCGGGAGGTGGTCTCTCTCGACGACCGGAACAACGACCTGGAGAAACGCCTGAACAAGGGTCGAGCCCCGACCGCGGAGGACCTCTCCGCCGCCGACCGGCTGCGCTGGCTTGCCGAGGGGTGCCTGCCGGAATCCGAGCTGGTACTGGCGAGCATCCAGCAGCGGCTCGACGTTCTGGACGCCGGGGACCAGTTGGCGCTGTTCCTCGAGGCGTGGCGAAACCGGGGGCCGGATGGCGACGAGTCGTTCTACGAGGCCCTCGACCGGACCGCCGGCACGCCGGATGAAGTGTTCTTCTACGACGCCATGCTCGGCGACTTCGCGGGCAAGTTCGGCGGCAGGGCCGCGATGCGCTGGTCACGCCAGCAGCAGCACGAATACACGCAGCAGGGCTTCCTCAGCTACCGGCAGTATCGGGGGCTGATCGAGGCGGTGTCGTACAGCCTGGTCCTGCCGCCCGACCTTTCGCTGCCAGAGAGGCTCAAGCGCTACGACTACGGTTCTGTCGGCGCCGGCCAACTTTCGCTGAGGCACCAGATCGATCTGCTGGTCGAATCTCGCAAGGGGGACGTAAAACCCGTCCTCGATCACGTGGAGTCGTTCCTGAAGGAACACCCCCTCCCGGATCCTCTCTGGGAGAAATACGATCCGCTTTCGGACTTCTACCAGGCGATCCAGTGGGAGACCAACCTGCTCGTGGAACGGGAGAAGCTCTCGACGGACGAGCTCTTCGAGGCCCTGAAGAAGCGTCGCATCGAGCTGGCCGCGAAGATCCGTGAGGCCTGCCAGGCGGTGATCACGGGGTAGGGGTTTGCGGGGAAACAGGTCGTCGGCGATCGGAACGGGGGGATTCTCACCACGAAGGGCATGACGCGGCCGGAGGCCGCAACCAATGGGAAGGCCGCTACAGAGAGACCAGCAGCAAGCATCCAACGCGATTCGTACTCGTACTCAGTCCCGCAGGGACGGTACTCGTACTCGTACTCGAATCGTCGCCGGCGAACGTGGCTGGAGGGCCTGAGTACGAGCACCGATTCGAGTACGAGTCCCGCTGCGCTGAGTACGAGTACGAGTACGATTGGCACTCCTGCGCGCCACGCGAAGCAGTTCTAGGTAAGTGGCATGAAGGGCATGAAGGAAGACCTCCTTCGTGCTTTTTGCCCGTGAGTTGATCGCGGCAGGCGCAGGAATCGAAATCGAAATCGCTATCGGTGCGCCGGGAGACCGGCGATGAGTCGCAGATGAAAGAGCTGTACGAGAAAGGAGTAGCAACCCATCTCGGCCCCGAGCCGTGCGTGTGGCCCCGTAAGGGACCAGGCGAAGCGTCGGTAGGGGTACGTGCGGGCCA
>JAZDLC010000248.1:0-2040 GCA_043802345.1 Planctomycetota bacterium
GCAAGATGGCCCGCGCGTCCGTGTGGTCGTTTCAGCAGGCGGGGCGGAAGGAATGCTAGCTCAGCCCTCCCCCGAAGTCAAACACACTTCCTCCGGTCCCAGGGAAACTCCTTGCCGCCTCCTCCGCCAGACGATACACTATCCGGACTGGCTGATCCTGGCAGGCGGCTGAGCAAGGAACGCCCCGGCTTCGACAGGCTCATGCTTCGACAAGCTCAGCCGTGGGGAAATCCCTCATGAATTTCAAGCCACCTCCGCTCACCCTGAGCCCATCGAAGGGTGAGCGCGTCGAAGGGCATGCCCTGAGCGCGTCGAAGGGTGAACGGAGGTTTTCCAGCATCCCGCTAGCATTGCACGAGGATTGCCCATGCCGTTTCGCGCCGATCCGACCAAGGAGTACTACGAGATTCTGGGGCTGAAGTCGAGCGCCCAGCCCGATGAAATCCGCAAGGCCTACCGGAAGCTAGCCCTCCACTACCACCCGGACCGGAATCGGGGCAATCCCGGGGCCGAAGAGCGCTTCAAGGCCATCAGCGAGGCGTACGGGGTCCTGAGCGATCCCGAGAAGCGTCGCATCTATGATATGGCCCGGGCCACCGGCCAGACCACCCATGCCGAGCCGCAAGGCGCGCCCTGGGAGTACTCCAGCCAGGAAGACATCCTGAAGGACCTGCTCCGGAACCGCGAGGCGGCGGCGATCTTCGAGGAGCTGGTCCGCGAATTCCAGCGCGCAGGCTTCAAGTTCGACGACGGCTTCGTCCGCCACGTCTTCTTCGGCAGCGGGCGGGGAGCGGTGTACGGCGGCTTCTTCTTCGGCAGCGGCTTCGGCCGGCGGCGGCGCGAGATGGGCGGACCCCGGTTCGGCCAAGACCGCCAGCCGGCATGGCTGGGCGACCGCGAATCGGCTCCGGAGCAGATCGGCGACCGGCCGCCGGGATTCTTCGATCTGGTCGCCCGTGGTCTCCGTGGCCTGGTGAGCGGGATCGGAAGAGTCGCCCGCCTGGCCCTGGGAACGGGAAAGCGGGGCGAGGACATCACGCAGGAATTCCTCATCAGCCAGGAGGAGGCGCAGCGCGGCGCCAAGCGGCGGTTCCAGTTCCGGCGGGGGTCCACGGTGGAGGAGGTGCTGGTCACGATTCCCGCGGGCGTCCAGCCGGGAACCAAACTCCGCCTGCGCGGCAAGGGCCTGGAGTCGAAGAAGGGCACCCCTGGCGATCTGTACCTCCGCGTGCAAATCAGGGAGTGAAGAGGCCAGGGGTCGGGTGGTGGGGATTGGGGGTTGGGGGCGCTGGGCGAAGAGCCCCAACTGTCCGGACACCTGTCGCAACCTCGCCGTGGCAGTGCACGGCCGGGTCGCCGCATGCGAAGGCGATCCGGATCATCCCTTCACGCGCTGCTTCCTCTGCCACAAGGTCCACCGTCATCGGGAGCGGATCTCCTCACCACTACGCGTTCTCGCTCCGATGCGTCGGGTGAGGATTGGATGCCACAGGAACGACTGAACATATCTGTTCCGGGCTGCCGGCTGGCGGCCGTCCTGCATCTGCCGGAGGGGCGTGGGCCCTGGCCGTGCGTGGTGGCCTCGCACGGCATGCAAAGCTCCAAGGACGGCGAGAAATACCTGCTGATCGGGGCAACCTTCGGCGCAGCGGACATCGCGGTGTGTCGGTTCGACTTCCGGGGCTGCGGAGAGAGCGGAGGAATCCTCGCCGACGCGACAATCGGCGAGCGGGTGGCCGATCTCGGCGCGGTGATCGGCGCCATGCGGCGGTACCCGGAGCTGGACGGCCGGGTGGCCCTCCTGGGGAGCAGCATGGGGGCATTCGTGTCGCTCTTCGCCGCCAGCCGGGACGGTCAGGTGCGGGCCGTAGCTGCCTGGGCGACCCCGGCGGACCTGGAGGACCTGGTGGACAGCCCGGACGAGGTCCGGGAGTACGGATTGGGCGATCCCTGCATTACCGAGCTGACGGCCGGGCGATGCCTGCACGCGCCGACCGACGTGCCGCGCGTCCTCTACCTGCACGGCGCGGCGGACGACGT
>JAZDLC010000249.1:0-8226 GCA_043802345.1 Planctomycetota bacterium
CGATTCGAGTTTCGCGACCTGGATGGACCGGTACAACCTGGAGCGGCCAGGCGAGCTCGAGCCGGATGAGACTCCGGCGGATCTGCAGTTGCTGTTCGATCAGGGGAACGTGTTCGAGCGGAGCTTCGTGAAGCAGCTCGAGGAAGAGGGGCGGGATCTCTTCGACGCCGGGGAGGTGAAGGGTGACCGGATCGAGGCGACACGGCAGGCGCTGCTCGAGAGGCGGGAGATCATCTACCAGGGGGAGTTGCGGAAGGAGCCGTTCGCCGGCTATCCCGACTTCCTCGTTCGGGTCGATGGCGAGTCCGGGCTGGGCGACTTCCATTACGAGGTCTGGGACACGAAGCTGTCCCGGCACCCGAAGCCGTCGCACCTGATCCAGCTCGCGGCGTACGCCGACATGCTGACCGAGATCCAGGGGCGCCGGCCGGAGTTCGTGCGGGTGGTGCTCGGGACTGGCGAGAGGAAGTCGTTCCGCACCGAAGACTGCTTCTACTACTACCGGGAAGTCCGGCGGGCGTTCCTCGCCTTCATGGAGGAGTTCGATCCGAGGTGCCCTCCGCTTCCCGATCCGACCCTCGATCACTTCCACTGGCAGTCACACGCCGAGAGATACGTCGTCGAGCAGGACCACCTCGTCCAGGTAGCGGGGATCGCGCGGTCGCAGATCCGGAAGCTGGAGGAGGCCGGCATCCGCAGCATGACGGCATTGGCCGAGACTGAAGAGACGGCGATCGCCAAGCTGAGCGCGCCGATCTTCGAACGCCTGCGGGCCCAGGCGCGACTGCAGGTGCGCTCGAAGGACCTCCAAGTCCCGCTGTACGAGGTGCTGCCGCGGACCGAGGAGCCTCCTTTGCATGGTTTTGAAATGCTGCCTCCGGTATCTGCCGGCGATTTCTACTTCGACATGGAGGGTTACCCGTTCCACGGTGAGCACGGCCTGGAGTATCTCTTCGGCGCCAGCTTCCTGGAGGGCGGCAAGCCTCGCTTCCGGGCCTTCTGGGGCCACGACTCGGAGGCAGAGAAGCGCGCCTTCTGTCAGTTCGTCGACTGGGCCATGGAGCGCTGGCGCGACGATCAGGCCATGCACATCTATCACTATGCCGCCTACGAAACGCAGGCGCTCAAGCGCCTGGCCCAGGATCACATGACGAGGGAACGGGAAGTCGATCAACTCCTGCGTCGCGGGCGCTTCGTCGACCTCTACACGGTCGCGAAGCTGTCGGTCCGGGTGGGCGAGCCGCGCTACTCGCTGAAGAACCTCGAGCACCTCTACCGCGGGCGTCGTGAGGGGGACGTGACCACCGCGATGGACTCGGTGGTCTGGTACGCGAACTGGATCGAGAGCGGCGAGGGCCGGTCGCCCGAAGCCTCGGAGCGGCTCCGGAAGATCGAGGCGTACAACAAGGTGGATTGCGACTCCACGCTCGAGTTGGCTGCCTGGCTGCGTGCGCGGCAGAAGGAGAGCGGCATCGCCTACGTCAGGGCGAACGAACCTCCGGAAGAAGACGAAGAGCCGGACGAGGAGCAACCCGACGCGCTCCGGCAGGAGGTCTTCGACCGGCTGACGCAGCAGGCTGGCGCCGATTCTGAAGACATCGCGACCCTGCTGTCGCAGTTGATCGGCTTCCATCGCCGGGAGGACAAGCCGAAGTGGTGGGCGGCGTTCGAGCGGACGCAGAAGACCGCCGGCGAGCTGATGGAGGACTTCCACTGCATCGGCGGTCTCGAGCGGGCCGACGGGGAGCGTCTCCGGATTCGCCGCTCGGTCGGCTGCTGGTACCGGTTTCCGCCCGACCAGGACACGCGCATCGGACCCGATTCGAAGGTCCGCTTCGTCCATGACCCCTTCCTGCAGCCGAGCATCGAGGAGTTCGACGCGCAGCGGGGCCGGATCCTGCTGCTGGTGGGCCAGAAGAGAGCGGAAGAGCACGAGAATCCCTTCCCGACCCACACCGGACTGATGCTCGACGAGATCGTCCGGGCGGATGCGCTCGCGGAAGCCGTGCTCGAGGTGGCCCGGGGCTTCGCCGGCGGCCGACCGCTGACGCCGGCGCTCGCAACCTACCTGCGCCGGGATCCGCCCCGCATCGAGGGACAGGCCGGCGGCCCCCTGATCCAGCAGGACGAGCAGCCCGGGGACGCCCTGCCGCGGCTCGTTCCTCTGATGCGCGACACCACGCTCTGCGTGCAGGGTCCGCCCGGCAGCGGCAAGACGACGTCCGCGTCCGCGGCCATCCTGAAGCTGCTCGACGCCGGCAAGATCGTCGGCATCACCTCCAACAGCCACGCCGCCATCGAGAACCTGATGGAAGCCTGCGCCGCGCGGCGCGACTGGAGGCTCCCCTGCATCAAGGCCGAGCCGAAGCGGACGGCCGCGCTCCTCGGGCGCTGCAAGGGCGCTGTCAGCGCGACCAACAGCGTGGCCTTCGACAAACTCGGACCGGACCTGCCCCTGATCGGCGGCACCGCCTGGCTGTTCGCCCGGCCCGAGATGGTGTCGCGCCTCGACTATCTGTTCGTGGACGAGGCGGGACAGGTGTCGCTCGCGAACCTCGTCGGCATGTCCCGGGCGGCCGCCAATCTAGTGCTGATCGGCGACCAGATGCAGCTGTCGCAGCCGACCCAGGCCTGCCATCCCGGAGACTCCGGCCTTTCCAGCCTCGATTACATGCTGCGCGAACACGCCGTGGTGCCGGACGACCGGGGCCTGTTTCTTCGGCTCTCGTACCGGATGCACCCCGCGCTCTGCGGCTTCATCTCGAGCGCCGTCTACGAGGGACGCCTGGATTCGGCAAAGAAGCGCGAGAACCGCGTGGTCCTCGCGGACCGTCAGGCCGGGATCCGCTTCGTCCCGGTGCATCACCAGGGGAACACCCAATGCAGCACGGAAGAGGTCGATGAGGTCGCCCGGATCATCGACGAGCTTCTCGCGACAGAGCACACCGACCTCGACGGCAAGAACCTCGGCAAGCTCCGCCCGCAGGACATCCTGGTGGTGGCGCCGTACAACATGCAGGTGCGGCTGCTCGAAGAGCGGCTCAAGGAAGGTGTCGCCGTCGGCACGGTCGACCGCTTCCAGGGCCAGCAGGGAAAGGTCGTGATCATCTCGATGTGCGCCAGCGACGGCAGCGAGTCACCCCGGGGCATCGACTTCCTGTTCCAGAAGAACCGCCTGAACGTCGCCCTCTCCCGGGCCCAGAGCCTGGCGATCGTGGTCGGCCATCCGGGCCTGGCGCGGACATCCTGCTCGAGGGTCGAACAGATCGAGCTGGTGAACCTGTATTGTCGGATTCTCCAGGAGGGTCAGGAGTAGGCTGCCATGGATCTGAGTCAAAGACCGCTCTTTGAGGTTGAGGTGGCCGTGCTCGACGTGGAGACCACGGGGCTGTCGCCGCCGTGCGGCGATCGGGTGGTCGAGATCGCGGTGGTGACGGGTGGGCTCGAGGGGGAGCCGGAGTGTTGGTCGAGTCTGGTCTACCCGGAGCAGCCGATGGATCTGGGGGCTTCTGAGGTCAACGGGATCACGGATGAAGACCTGGAGGGGAAGCCGATCTTTGGCGCCATCCTGGCGGACCTGCGGCAACGGCTCGAGGGCCGGGTGATCGTGGCGCACAACGCGCCGTTCGACTTGGGGTTTCTCGCTGCGGAGTACGAGCGGGCGGGCGAGGAGTTCGAGGCGGGTGTGGTGTTCGACACCTTGTCACTGGCCCGCCGCTGCTACCACTTCGGCGGCAACAGCCTGGGCAACATCCTGCGGCAACTGAACATCCGAAACCGTGATGAGCACCGGGCGCTGGGCGACGCGCGGGCGACGTTCGAGGTCTACCGGCGGTTTGCGGCCGACCTCGAAGCGAGTCATCCCACGGTGGGCGACTGGCTCACGGCACAGGGCGGGCCGGGATGGAAGCGCGGACCGGATGCGCCGGAATTGCCGGAAGACCATCCGTTGCTCGAGGCACTCAGAGAAGAGTCCGCCGTGCGCGTCCGTTACACCGACGGCCGCGGTGCGGTTACCGAGCGGGAACTCGTGCCGCTCCGGATCTCCGGCCTCTACCTCACCGCCTGGTGCTGCCTGCGCGCAGGCGAACGGAGCTTCCGAGTGGACCGGGTCGAGGTCTTGGGATCTGAGGACAAGGGCGCGCGAGACGCCTGAGAACAGGGAGAGTGCCATGGGAGCAATGTCGATCTACCGCTGCGGCGCCTGCGGCTACGAAGCCACGGTCTGCGGGCGCCGGGATCTCGGCATGCTCGTGGAAGTGGAGACACGTGTCTGCACAGAGTGCAGGGCTGTGGTGGATGTGGCGCTCGGCCGTCCAGCCCTTGATTCGAAGGCGGACGAGGAATCCATGCCGCCGCTCGGCCCCCTGCGTCAGTGTCCCTATTGCGAACGCCCCGTGACTCAGGTCTGGCCGGCCGATCGCCCCTGCCCACGTTGCGACGGGACCATGGACAGCTCTCAAGAGTCGCTGATTCTCTGGGACTGACCAGGCGGAAGGGGTGAACCTCTCGTTGGGCAACATCTGCTACACAGTGGCCGGTTATTCGAGGAACCGGGTCTCTTCTGCTGGATGCGCGAGAAGAAGCAATCGAACGCGGAAGTCGACGACATCATCGCGATTGGCGAGACTCTGGTGCCGGTCGAGGTGAAGGCTGGAAAGACCGGCCGGTTGAAGTCGCTCCACCGTCTTTCTGCGCGAGAAGCAACGGAGCTTCGGGTTGCGCTTCAACGCGGACGCGCCCTCGCTTCTCGATGCGGAGACCAGCCTCTCTGACGGCGTACAGAAGCCGTTCCGCCTGCTGTCGCTGCCGTTCTACCTGGTCGGCCAGGCGCGCCGGTTGTGCAGGGAGTGCATCCCCTAGATGCCGAATGAACCGTACGCTTCTTCTTTCAGACCGAAACCATGATCAGCACGTTCTTTGCGAAACTTCAAGAGCGGCGCGGCCGGCCCTTGGCATGGCCGGGGCTGGAGCATTCGCGAAAGATCGGTAATCTCGGGCGCCATGGACCGGACCATCAGCCCGTGGTTGGAGGCCGTTTGGAGCGAAGGATGCTCGGCGAAGAGAAGCAAATAGACGGCACCAGGCGCGATCAACCACCGGCCGAGGAGTCCGGCGTCATCGGCCGGACGAGAGCCGAGATGATGCGCCTGATCCGCAGGGGCAAGCACCAGAAGGCTCTCAACGTCGCCAAGCGTGCCCACAAGCAACTCGCCTCGGCGGCATCCGAGACCCTGCTGGTGGAGGCGTATACGGCGAGGCTCGAGGGACTGTCGGCAGCGGGCCTCCACCAGGAGGCGGCCGCCCTCGCCGATCTGGTGGCCGCTCGGTTCGGGGCGAAGCTCCCTCGCTTCGAGGAGCTACGCCTCGTCGAGATGGTGCGCGGCGGCAAGCTGGACGAGGTGCTGCGGCCTCTGACCGACCCGGAGATCGCTCCGGAGCAACGGACCTTCCTCGAGAATCTGATCAAGCGCGAGCTGCTCGATCCGGCCATGCTGGCGCGCTCAGCGGCCTTGTCCCAGGACCATCCCCTGAAAGCCGGCGCCGCGGCCCTCGCCAGGGCCTTTGAGGCCGTCACGAGCGGGCCGGTCCCGGACGCTGAGACCGAACTCCGGGAGATCTCGCGCCGCAGCCCACTGGCCCCCTGGAAGCACCTCGTGCGAGCCATCGCCTGCTTCTATCGCAACGAGGATGCGAAGTGTGAGAGGCATCTGCTGGCCATCGACGAGGAAGCCTCGCCCGCTCGGCTGATTCCGGCCATTCGCGCCCTATTGAACGGCCAGCAGGCGCAGGCGGGCACTCTGGCGAAGGAGCGTCTGCGGACAGCGGTCCACGGCAGCCGGACGGGGCTGCGGAGCGCTTTTGAAAGACTCGACGACGCCCTGTCCCGGCGAGATCTGAAAGGATCTTTCAGGCTCATCAAGGACGCGGTGGCGGAGTGTCGGCGAGTGTGTCCGGAGCTGGTCGCACAGCTCCAGCAGCAGATCTCGGTACGGTGCTGGCTGCTCGAACTCCCATTCGAGCGGCTCCGTCGAGCCATGGGCGGCCCGGCGCTCAAGGACGCTCAGTTCTGGCGCCTCTTTGCCCGGGCCCACGAGCGGAATGGTTTGATTCTGCAGGCGTGTGGCGTGTGGGAGGAGTTCCGGCGCAGCGCCATTGCGCAGGGCTGGTTCAAGGCCGAAGGAGTGGAGGAGGCAGCGATCTACCTCCACATGGCGAGCCTCCTGCACGCGTTCGGGCCGAAAGAACTCGCGCGGGTACGCCCTTTCGCCGAGAAGGACTTCCCGAGCTATCACGACTACTACGTGGACCAACCGCCTTCGGTTCGGGCCGCCGCTCCCGAGGAAGGGGTTGCCCCCGACCTCTACTTCCTCTACCCCGAGAGCCTCTTCGAGCGGGCCACCCGCATGGATCCCCACCCGGAGACTTTCCGACGATGCCTCGAGTGGGCGCGAAACGGCATGGTCCCCTGGAGAAGGAGTGACGGGATCGCCCAGGCCTGGCACGAGGCGGCGCCGGCAGACCCGCGACCGCTCCTGTACCTCATCGAGTCGGCGGAAAAGAGGAGGGCCTTCAAGAAGGCTCTCGGACACCTCCAAGAGGCAGAGCGGGCGAATCTTCTGGACCCGGAGGTGCGCCGGGCCGGGATTCGTCTCGAACTCGCCAGGTTCCGGCGGCACATTCAGCAGCGAAAACCTCACCTGGCGGCCAAAGACCTGACACGCCTCGCGACGCTCCCCGAGTTCGGGAAAGGAGATCGCCCGGCGCTGCTCGAGGCCCTGAGGTGGATCCAGGTGACAATACGCGATGGCAAGGAGGCGGGTCGCGAATTGCAGGATCGAGTTTGCCAGCTTCTCGATGGCGCTGAGGCGGGCATCCTCCTCCTGCGCGGCGCGGCGGATTGGTGCGGCTTGCCTCATGGCCAGTGGCCGGCCGAGCCCAGAATGCCGAAGTCCCGCGGACAGAAAGAACTGCTCCCGGCCGCTACCAGGGCGTGTGTGCTTGGCCACTCCATTGGCATCTCGATCCCGATCCCAAGGGGCTGGCGCAAGACACTCGAGGCGGAGCTGGCCGCCCCGTCATGTCGGGTAGATGGTCACGGGCTGCGCTGTCTTGCCGAGGCAGCCGTGGAGGAGGAAGCATGGAGCCTGGCCTACTCTGCCTCCGGCGCCGGGCTGCGGCAGGGTGGAGCCCCGGTCGCGCGCTTCCTGCTGCTGCGCGCCCGCAGCCTGCCGGTCTGGTTCGTTGAACGGCTCCACGAATGCCTGGCCGTGGTGACCGAGCTGGCGCGCCGACAGGGCGACGCGAAGCTGGTCGAGGAGGCAAACGAGCTGCGCCGCTACAACGGCCTCGACGAGTTCGGGCGATGGAGAGATCCGCCGGGAAACACGAGCCCCGCCCTGAATCAGGAGACGGTGGAAGAGCTGCTCTCCCGTGAGAGGAAGGCGCTGAAGTACCCGGAAAACGACAGATACAGGGGCGTGGACTTCGGTCCCGATGACGCCGGCGAGGACGATCTCCTTCCCGGTCTCGAACTGGAGTCCTCTTTCCCTCCGGAGGTCTTCAAACAACTACTGGAGCTTCTCGGTGAGGTCGCTGACGAGTCGCCGGAATCCGGGCCCGGGCGCTCGCAGAGGCAGCTGACGTTGGAGGACCTCCTTGACGGTCCACCGCCACCTCGCAAGACCCGCCGTCGCGGGCGCAAGAAGAACTGATCAAAGAGGAGCATCATGGGTACGGACACGGTTCTTTCCTTGGGCGACGACCCGCTCGACATCCTCGGTCTGTCCGCAGAGGCGAGCGACGAAGAGATCCGGGCCGCCTACCTGCGGAAGGTGAAGGAGTATCCCCCCGATCGGCATCCCGCCGAGTTCGAGCGCATCCGTGATGCCCACGAACTCCTGCGCGACCCACGACGCCGGGCGGATTTCCTGCTGCTTTCGGCCGATCTGGAGCGTTCGATCGCGTCGCTCCTGGACGACATGGAGAGCGGTCGGCAGTTCGCCGGGCCCCGGCCGTGGCTGGACGTGTTGAAGGAGCTGTGAGCATGGATCCGACCGAGGAGACCGACCACCACCCGATGGGCCGAACGGAGGCCGTGCGCCAGCGTCTGGTCGAACGGTTTGCCACATGGATTGAGGGCGTCCTCGCGCGCGAGACACCGCCGCGAGGGGTCGCCGCGGAGATCCTCGCGGAGCTCGATGGCACGTTTGATTTGCAGGAGGC
>JAZDLC010000250.1:0-3839 GCA_043802345.1 Planctomycetota bacterium
CCCTGCAGCTCGTGGAAGAACAGGAAATCGAGCGCTATTAGGAGAAACGTGAGCTAGATTTGGCGGTCAGAAAGGTCGTGAATCGAGCCGTTTGAAGCAGCACACTTCCTCCAGCCAGGGCATCCATGGGACTCCCGGAGACCCACGACCACGGAGCGGAATCCCGCCTCTCCTCTGCCCCCCCGTCTCCGCTTCATGAAGAACGAAATCCACGGAAAGCTGCTGGGGCTGGGCAAGAGCGACCTTCAGCATCTGGAGCGTCTCTTGAGGCGCCGCATCTCGAGGGATCAGGCGGTCAGCAGCGACCTGGCCCAGGAGCTGGCCGGCCTGACGGCGCGCCTCAATCGCAGGATCGGGCTGTATGTGGACCGCTCCGGCCATGTCCGGCGGGTCATCCTGGGAAGCGCCAGCCACCTCGAGGTTCCCGAACCGGGGGCGGTGCGCTCCTCCGAGGGGCGACTCAGAGGCATCCGGCTGGTGGAGACCGTGCTCGATCAGGTCAGGAACTCCGGCGGCGAGGAGATCAGCCAGAACGACCTGGTCGACCTGCTGCATTTTCGACTCGACTGCCTGGTCGAGATCAGCGTCTCCCCCGCCGGCAACGCCCGTTGCGCCCGCATCGCCCACCTGCTGCCTCCCAATCCGGAGGGACGCCGCTACGAAACCTCGCCCAGCTTGCGGCTGGACTCCCTTCCCAACGACTTCGACTCCATGGTGGCTGCGCTGGAGCAGGAGTTCGCGGCAACCTCCCCCCGCGTCAGGGACGTCAAGGACCGGGAGCGAGCGCTCGTGGTTGCCCTGCTCGACCGGGACGGTCCGGACGAAGACGTGGCCATCGCGGAACTCAGCGAACTGGCGCGCTCCGCCGGCGCAGCAGTTGTCGACCGGCTGGCCATCAAGATCCGGAAGATCGATCCCCGCTCGTACCTCGGCAGGGGTTCATCCGAGGAGGTGGAGTTGCGGGCCGTGCGGGCCGGGGCGGACATCATCCTGTTCGACCGGGAGCTCTCGCCCGTGCAGGCCAGGAATCTGGAGCAGGATCTTCGCTTCAAGATCATCGATCGCACCGCTCTGATCCTGGACATCTTCGCCCAGCGGGCTCAATCCACTGACGGCAAGCATCAGGTCGAGTTGGCCCAGCTCAAGTACCAGCTACCACGAATCACGAATCTGCGTTCGGACCTGTCCCGGGTGCGCGGCGGCATCGGCTCCAACAGAGGGGTGGGCGAGACCAAGGCCGCCCTCAGCCGCAGGCGGCTTCGCGAACGGATCGCCGAGCTGGAGGGCCGCATCAACCAGTTGTCGAAGCGGCGCTGGCAACAGCGGAAGCAGCGCACCCGCTCAGAAGCCCGGGTGGTTTCCCTGGTGGGATACACGAATGCGGGCAAGTCGACCCTTTTCAACGCTCTCACCGGATCCAACATCCTCGTCGAGGACATGCTCTTCGCCACTCTCGATCCCACGGCGCGCCGCCTCTACATTCCGGAGCAGACACGCCAGACCGTCCTGACCGATACGGTGGGGTTCATTCGCGACCTGCCCGCCGATCTGGTGAACGCCTTTCGCGCCACTCTCGAGGGGCTCAAAGAGGCGGACCTGCTGCTCCATGTGGCGGACGCGTCCAACCCGGCGGTGCTCGAACAGATCGAGGCGGTCACCCGTACCTTGACGGAACTGGATCTCTCGTCCACACCGACGTTGCTGCTGTTCAACAAGAAGGACCGGCTCGTCGCCGAGGACTTCATCCCGATCGCGGCCCGCCACGGAGGCCACCTGGTCTCCGCGCTCGACGCCGGAGATCAGGGGGTTGTCCGTGAACTGATCGCCGACGCGCTCGAACGGGTGCAGCCAAGGCAGGTCTGACCGGCGTCACTGGAATCGGGTGATGGCCGGACAAGAGCAGAGGAACTACGAAACACGCGAAAACGGGAGAGGAACGGAGCGTCTTCAAGGAGCAGAGCCACCAAATCAGCTGGTCAACCTCGGCACCTACCCCAAGATCGAACACGAGCACTCCGTCAACCAGCCCCTTTCGCGTGTTTCGTAGTTCAAGAAGTCTTGAGGCCGACAGACCGCTTCCGCGGATGGAGTGCCGTTACCCGCCCTGCGTGCAGTTGTAGATTTCTCCCAGCCATCTGTAGTCCATGCCGGACTCTCCAGTCATGGAGACCGAGCATGCCGCCATGCCTCCGACTCCTCCGTCCGCATAGGCGGACAGGGTGCCGAACGCCCTGTGGGTTTCGTAGTAGAGCTTCTGGAGGCACACGTCGCCAACGTCCCGATCGAGCTGGCGCGGCACCTTGAGAGTGCCCGCGTGCCCGCCGATGCCCGAGGGCGTCACGCCGATCCCGACGCCGCCTGCGCCCGCGCTCACGAACGCGCCGAGGATGCCAGTGCTTTCGTGGACCCGGATGTCGTTGGCCGCGCGGTACTGACCGCCGCAGCGCACCTTCGTCTCGACGGTCGACGTGTGCTCGATCGACGAGTCCGAAGCTGTCAGACCGCCGGTGAGCTCGGATTCCGCCATCAACCCGAACTCAGCGTATGGCTCCAAGAAGGGATCATTCGGAGCCTTCCACTCCCAGCGCTCGGCATAGAAGCCGGAGACCGCCACCTTGGCCTTCACGCTATCGATGAGGGTCCAGTCCCACGCAGACGCGGTTCCCTGGATGATCTTCCCCGATGACTCCATCTCGGCCTTCGCCTCCCCGCCAAGGGGCGGCGCTATCACAAAGTCAGTGTCATTGTCCGCTTCGTAAACGGTATCGAGATCCACCAGCCGCCACCCGGCCCACGCGTCCAGGGCGAAGAGGGCCAACAGGATCGGAATGAAGAGAACGAGCCGCGTCATCATGGAATCCTCCTGCGGAGCCGGAACGATCCGTCACCTACCGACCGTCACATCCCGGCTGCCGACCAGAACAGGCTCCCCGTCGAGAGCAAAAAGTGTCCAGCCGGGGGGCAACCCGACCATGGTGAAACGACCGTCGCCGTTTGCGTTGGCCTTGAAGATCAGCTTTCCCGAGATGTCCCTGAGTTTGGCGACGCCGCCTCGATCGATGCGGCCGAGATGGTTCGTGGACACACCGGTGATCTCGCCGCCATGACCGAGTGGAACCACGATCTGCGTCGGCTCGGAGAGGCTCAAGCTCACCTCCGAGAAGTAGCTCTGAACGTCATCTTCGGCGTAGACGGCGTTGTTGGTCACGTAGAGCCTGTAGTCGCCGGGGGCGGCTGTAACCCTGGCCACGCACACCGGTGTCTCGTTCATCGTGTAGCCGGCCTGAATCGCGACCCTCTGGACTTCCCCGGTGCGGTACTGAAGGAGCGCACTCAATTGGCCGGGTTCGACTCCCGGAATCGGCACCACGATCTCGATCGGCATGACGTCCGTCTCCACCTGGAGAGGCAACTCCAGGGGGACGGAGTTCGGAACGTCGGCCTGGCGAATCACCGTCCAGTCGACGATCCGATACCCTTCCTTGCACTGCACCATCGGATCTTGCAGGGGGCGGTCCAGGGCGAGGTCGTACCTGCCGGGCGGGAGGTTGTGGAGAGTCGTCCGCGCCCCGACTTCTGGATCGAGAATCTCGAACACGTCCGCCGCCAGGGTTTCGTCGAACGGGTTGAGATCGGTAATCACCAGATTGGCCCGCGGGATCGGGTCAAACAGATCCTCCGCCCGGAGGCGGTTTCCAGCGAGGTCGGTCAACACGACATCGATCGGCAGGTCGTGTCCGCCCGCAAACCGGTAGGAACCGAGATCTTTGCTCTCCCCCTCTTCCAGGGTGAACAACTGCTGCCCGAGAAAGACCTCGTTCCCTGTCTTCCACTTGATC
>JAZDLC010000251.1:0-9385 GCA_043802345.1 Planctomycetota bacterium
CCGGCGCCAGCCGCGGCAGGAATCCGCCGGTAATCTTCATCACCAGATCGTCGACGACCTTGCCGAGGCTGTCCGGGAGCAGATCCCGAAGCGGAATGAACTCCCCCCCGGGCACCAGCACTGTCTTGGAATAACGACTGACCCGCAGTCCCTCCGGGTCGAACAGCAGCGCCGAGTTGTAGACGTCTGTCTGAGGATCCAAGGCTCCCTCGAGAGTCAGGCAGCCGATCAAGAGGCTCGCTCCTCGATCTCGCAGCAGGGGAAGGACCACCGATTCGGCCACGTATTCCCGGTCCCTTTCGCGTGACTCCTCTTCGTCACCGTGTAGCAACGGGTAGGGGAACATGGTCTCGGCCCAGCACAGCAGGTCGAACGGCTCTCCTTCCCTGATCAGGGCGGAGGTGGTCCGCATCTGATGCTCGAGAATCTCGAAGAAACTCTCCCGCCTCTGCTTCAGACCCTGGGGCACTCCTGCCTGCGCGATGGCGAGGACCGGCCCTGCTGATTCACGCTCCAGCACCGACGCCATTCGCGCCTGTCCATAAAGGAAGAGCAGCGCGGGAATCGCCAGTGCCGCGCCGAGCCTGCAGAGAGCCGCGCCGCGCCGGGCGCGCATCAGCCAGGCATCCAGAAACAGCCCGTTGCAGGCGGCCAGGAGCGCGGAGAGCCCGAAGACCCCGGCCAGATCTGCCGCCTGCGCCAGGACAATCGGTCGATGCAGGGAATAGCCGAGCAGGAGCCACGGAAAGCCGTTCCAAGGCCCGTGCGATCGAATGAACTCCACCGCGACCCAGGCCACCGGAATGACCACGGCGAACGGCACCGAACGACGGCGGAACGAACGCACCAGCAGCAGATAGAACGGGAAGCTGAGAGCCTCCGCGAGGGTCATCAGGATGAGGTTGACCGGCGACGACTCCGCCAGCCAGTAGCAGCCCAGGAGAAACAGCGCCACCCCACCAAGATAGGCAGGAAGAAGCCGGCCCTTGAGCTGCTCACCCGGCCGCAGGAGAAGGGTCAGCGGGATCAGGCCGCACATCGCAAGGGGCCACCAGCCGAACGGCGGCTGGGCCAGCACGAGCAGCAGCGGCGTCAGAATGGCGAGACCGAACAGCTTCATCCGAAGTAGCCGCCGGGTCCTTCCGGGGCGCCCCCTTCCGTGGGCAGCACGTTCACCCGCGCTCCCGAGGCAAGCCCCTCCCTGCCCCGCGGCACCATCAGGAGGGCATTCGGGAGCTTGAGGCAGGTCAGGTCTCCCGACCCATGCCAACCGGAGAACGCCACCTTGAACTCCCGCCCATCGAGGCGCAGCACCGCCGGCAGGACCTGGTCCCTGGTCGCGTTGCCGGGGGCCGGGTTTTCCAGCACCGCCGGCACGAGCGGAGGCCTGAACGCACCCCCTCCCGCCAGGCGGATCAGGGCCGGCCGGACAAGCAGATGAAAGACCACGTAGGCGGAGATCGGGTTCCCGGGCAGGCCGAACACGGCGCACCCCTGGGCGACCCCACGCTTCCTGCCGATGCCGAAGATGGTCGGCTTGCCCGGCTTCAGCGCCAGCTTGTCGAACAGCACCTCCACCCCGAGCTCTTCCAACACCTTCGGCGTGTAATCGTAGTCACCGACAGAAGAACCGCCTGAGAGGAGAAAGAGATCACACTCAAGCCCCCTGGACGCCCGTTCCCTGATCACCTCCTTCTCGTCGCCCACGTGCCCCAAGGAGACCACCTCGCCCAGATAGCGCTGGGTCAGTGCCGCGAGCATGGCGCCGTTCGACTCGTAGATGGCACCGGCCTTGAGCGTCCCTCCTGGTGGGACGAGTTCCGACCCGGTGGAGAGGATCCCGACCCTCGGTGGGGGGAACAGGGGCAACTCGGTGCGGCCGATGGCGGCGCACAGCCCGAGATGACCGGCGGTCAGAAGGACGCCCGCGGAGAGCGCCAGGTCGGAGCGCTTCAAATCCTCCCCCTGGACCGCGATGTTCCGGCCGCAGCGGACCTCTTCCAGAAGACGGACTCCCGCCGCGTCCTCCTCGGTGAGTTCCACCTGAATCACGGCGTCCGCACCCGCCGGCACCATGCCGCCGGTGAAGATGCGCACCGCCTCTCCCGGGCCGACCGCCACCCGCGCCGGACTCCCCGCGGCCGACTCCCCGATCACCCTGCGGGGGAGTTCGAGCCCGCTGCCCTCGGCGACGTCAAGCGAGCGGACGGCAAACCCGTCCATCGTGGACCGGGAGAAGGGCGGCAGATCCAGCCCGGACCGCACATCTTGCGCGAGGAAACGTCCCATGCACTGGAGCAGCGGGACGGGCCGGGCCGCTTCCGGCGGCGGCGCGGGTGTGCGCGCGATGACCGTCTCGAGAGCATGATTCACATTCAGCATGGATCCTCCAGAGATTCGCATGGAACGGAGGTTGGACAGCATGGGCAAGCATATTCCGGTCCGGTAGAGGGCTTCCCAGTGTTATCATCAGGTCCGACCGCACTCGGAATCGCTGGGCAACCCGAACAGAGAGAACGACCATTGCAGGTGCCAGACCACGCCTTTCGCCAGCGTGGCGTCCGTCGTTGGATGCCCCGCGTCTTGCTCCCCTTGCTAGCGGTTCTGCTTGCGCTCCCGTGCGGGTGCAGTCCCGAGGATTCCGCCGACGGGGGCGCCGGCTCGAGACCCGCCGGCGCCGACACCACGCAGCGGAAAGAGGATAAGGAGAGAGCAACCCTGGTGCGGGTCGGCCATCTCCAGCGGGGGCCGATCGACTCGTCGATCGAGGTCTCCACCGACATCGAAGCCGAGTTTCAGGTCAACGTCTATGCCAAGGTCGGCCCCGCCTATATCAAGGAGATGCTCAGGCGCGAGGGGGATCGGGTCGCCGTGGGCGACGCGCTGCTGCTGCTGGACGACATCGATTTCCGGATCGCGGTGCGCCGCCAGGAAAGCCGCCGGCTGCAGGCCAAGATGACCCAGACGCAACGCAAGACATCCCTGGCCGAGTCGCAAGCCAGGCTGCGGGCGCAGGAGGCGATCGAGGCGCGCGCCCACGCCGACTTCGAGCGGTCCGAGAACGCCATGAGGGGTGACATCGATGTGCTCTCCGCCAAGGAACTGACCGACGCCCGCTCCAACTGGGAGCAGGCGGTGGCCGAGTTGGAGGCCACCAGTCTGGCGGTTCAGCGCTCCCAGTCCGAACTGGAGCTGGCCGTGCTCGAGGAGCAGGCCGCCGCGATCGAACTCGAATCGGCGCAGAACGACCTGGATCAAACCGTTGTCCGCTCCACGATTGACGGTGTCATTCAGCAACGGCACATCAACGCCGGCTTGCTGGTCAACTCCTCCACTCTGCTCTACACCATCACCGACCCCTCCCGGTTGATCGCCAGCCTGCGCATTCCGCAGGAAGACCTTCAGGTGGTCAGCCGGATCGGTCTCCCGACCGAGTTCCGTCTCGATGCGCTGCCCGGTCAGGTCTTCCCGGGCGAGATCGAGGCGATCAACCCCTCGATCGACCCGTCCTCGGGCCTGATCAAGGTCCGCGCCCGCCTGGCCAAGGAGGTCGCGGGCAAGGTTCTGCCCGGGATGTTCGCCAGGGCCCGCATCATCGTGGAAAGCCGGGAGAACGCGTTTCTTCTGAGCAAGCGGGCCGTGGTGTACGAGGAGGGGCTGACCTTCATCTTCGCCGAGGAAGATGGGGTGGCGCGGCGGCACAGCTTCGAACCGGGCGCCTCCACCGAGAACGAGGTGGAGGTCGTCAGCGTCGACGGCGTTCTCCTCGCCCCGGCCGACGAGACCGCCGCGGGCGGCGCCCTGGCACTCAACATCATCATGGTGGGACAGGATCGGCTGCGGGACGGCGACCCGGTCAGGCTCGCCGGGGATACTCCGTGACCCCTGCGCCCAGGCGATCCGGACTCTTCGCCTTCACCGCGCACCGGCCGGTGGCCACGACCATGGCGGTGCTGGCGGTGGCGGTTTTCGGCTTCATCTCACTGAAAAAGATCCCGCTCGAGCTGCTTCCGGAGATCTCCTACCCGACCATCACGGTCCGCACCGAGTATCCGGGCACCGGGCCGGAAGACGTCGAGGAACGGATCTCGAAGAAGGTCGAGGAGACGCTGGCCGTCCTGCCCGGCCTGGAACGGCATTCGTCCATCTCGCGGGCAGGAGTCTCGGACGTCACGCTGGAGTTCCAGTGGGGAACGAATCTATCGTTCACCACCCAGCAGATCCGGGAGCGCCTTGACCGGACCCCCCTGCCGGGGGACGCGGAGCCTCCTCTGATCCTGCGGTACAATCCGGCGCTCGACCCGGTCATGCGCATCTCCGTCTACGGCGATGCGGACCTCCAGGAAGTGCGGCGGGCAGCGGACGAGGTGATTGCCCGGGGACTGGCCAGCATCGTCGGTGTCGCCGCGGTCAAGGTCCGCGGCGGACTCGAGTCGGAGATCCGTATCCGGCTCGACGGCGAGAAGATCACCAGCCTGGGTCTCGACATCTCCGAGGTGGACCGGCGGCTCAAGATCGAGAATGTCAACCTGGCCAGCGGCACGCTGATCGAGGGAGACACCGAGTACCTGGTTCGCACCCTGAACCAGTTTCAGAGCCTGGACGAGATCAGGCAGCTCGCGGTGGCGGACCGGGGCGGGCAGGCGATCCGGATTCGCGACATCGCGGTCGTGGAGCCGACCCACAAGAAGCGCGACATGATCACCCGGGTCGACGGCCGGGAGAGCGTCGAGCTGATGGTCTTCCGGGAGGCCGACGCCAATATCGTCCGGCTGGCGCGGGCGGTTCAAGACAGACTGTTCGGTTCCCAGGCAGACCAGGCCCTGATCGCCCAGTATGAAAGCGGCCGTCTGAGCGACCCGAAGGAGCGGCTGGCGGCCGCGCTGCTCAAGGCGGAGCAGGAGCAGGAACAGCAGGAGGGAGAGAAGAAACCGGCGAAGGACGAAGGGCGGGGGCAGGGTGGTCGCGAGGGGCCTGGCGGGGACTCTTCTGAGAGCCCGGAGATCGGGGGACTGCGAGCGGAGGTCGCTCGACTGCGGGAGGCGTCCGACTTCCTGGCCTCCCGACTGCCCAGAGGGATGCACGCGCGCGTCCTGTCCGACCAGTCGGTCTTCATCTCCGGCGCCATCGACGAGGTGAGCGGCTCCGCTCTTCTCGGCGGCCTGCTCGCGATCATCATCCTGTTGCTCTTCCTCAAGAGCGTTCCCGCGACCACGATCATCTCGGTCTCCATCCCGGTTTCGGTCGTCGCCACCTTCGCGCCGATGTTCCTGTTCGGAACCTCGCTGAACATCATGTCGCTGGGCGGGCTCGCGCTCGGGGTCGGCATGCTCGTCGACAACTCGATCGTGGTGCTGGAGTCGATCTTCCGCTGCCGTGAAGAGGGGGACAGCTTCGGCAAGGCGGCCATCCGGGGCACGTCCGAGGTGGGGTTGGCCGTCGGCGCCTCGACGATGACGACCATCGCGGTCTTCTTTCCCATCGTCTTCGTTTCGGGCGTGGCCGGCCAGATCTTCGGGGACCAGGCGATCACCGTGGTCTTCTCCCTGATCTCCTCGTTGGTGGTGGCGCTCTTCTTCATCCCGATGCTCGCCACTTTTGGCGCGGGGAGAGCGGGAAACCAGGAGCAGAAAGTCGGGCGGAAGGTCCGGCGGGGAGAACTCCTCTGGAAGTTGTTCGTCCCGGTCCTCCTGCCGGTCCGAACGCTTGCCGTCAGAGGCTACCTCGATGTCGTCCGGGCTCGGGGGACCGCCGGACGCCTGCTGCTCGGAACCGCGCTCGTTCCGGTCAGCCTGACCCACCTATTGACGGAAGTCGTCGGCCGGATCGTCCTCTCCATCTGCATGGCGATCCTGTTCCTGGTGATCCTCCTGCTGACCTTCCTGAGAAACTCGCTGCGCGTTCTCGGATTCCCGCTGCAATGGGTGTTCGACCGGGCCTTCGGCCTGGTGGCGCGCAACTATCCCAGAGTCCTTCGGACCGTCCTGAACCAGCCGGTGCTGATGCTCGCCACCTTCCTGGCGATCGGTGTGGCCGCCTATGGCGCGGTCCAGGTGATGCGGCGCCTACCACAGGAGATGCTCCCGACGGTCCATCAGGGGGAGTTGATCGCCCACCTCTATCTCCAGGTCGGAAGGCCGGTGGAAGCGACGGCCGAAACCCTGGTCGACGTGGAGCAGGAGATACTGGCCCTCGAGGAGGTCAGGCTGGTGGCGTCGGCCATCGGGGTCGCCCGGGACGAGGTGGCCGATCCGGATGAGGGCAGCCATTCCGCGCGCATCCTGGTGCAGCTTCATCGCAGTTCCGACCCGGCCATCACGGAAGAGCGCGCCATGGCGAAGATGCGGACGCTGCTCGCCCGTCAGCCGGAGCTGACCGGCTTCCGTTTCTCGCGGCCCACCCTGTTCTCCATCAAGGCGCCACTCGAGGTGGAGGCCCGGGGAGAGGATCTGGTCATGTTGCGGGAGGCTGCCTCCTCGATCGCCAGCCGGATGCGGGGCCTCGCGAGCATCACCGACGTCCGTTCCACCGTCACGCGGGGCAACCCGGAGGTGCGCCTGACTTTCGACCGGGAGCGGCTACGCCGGCATGGTCTCGATCTCGAGGCGATCGCCAACCGGATCCGGGCCCAGGTCCAGGGTGTCGTATCGACCCGCTACTCGGACGGAGACCAGCGCATCGACGTGCGCGTCCTGGCAGACGTCGACTCGGTCCGGGCGCTGCAGGACATGACGATCAACCGCGGCCGCGCGTTCGGCCTCGGCGACACGCTCGACCAGGGCGCGGAGGGGGGCGGCGGGAGGTCCGGCACCGCCAGCGCCAACATCCGCGACCGCACACTGATTCCGGGCACCACCGTCGACCTGGGTGGCGGCGCGGCGATTCCCTTGCGCCAGGTGGCCCGGTACGAGGTGGTGGAGGGTCCATCCGAGATTCGCCGCATTCAGGGCCAGCGGGCCGCGGTGGTCACGGCCAACACCTCCGGCTTCGACATCGGCGGAGCGGTCAACTCGCTCCGGCAGGTCATGACCGCGGTGGAGAGGGAGCATCCCTCGCTGCTCTGTTCGATCGGGGGGCAGGGCGCGGACATGGACGAGGCCCTGGGCTCCATGCGTACGGCCCTGATCCTGGCGATCTTCCTGGTCTACCTGGTGATGGCGTCGCAGTTCGAGTCGATCGTGCAGCCGCTGATCATTCTGGTGACGGTGCCGCTGGCCCTGGTGGGCGGCCTGTACGCGCTCTACTTCACCTGGACGCCGCTTTCCGTGGTGGTGCTGATCGGAGGCATCGTCCTGGCCGGCATCGTGGTCAACAACGCCATCGTTCTGGTCGACTACGCGAACCAGCTGAGGGAGCGGGGGCTCTCGATCATCGACGCCCTCGTGGAGGCCGGCAAGGCCCGGTTGCGGCCGATCCTGATGACCACCCTTTCCACCGTCCTGGCGCTGTTGCCGCTAGCGGGTGCCTTCTCGCTGATTCCGGGCGTGGACCGTCTGGGAGGCGGGTTCTGGCACGGTTCCGAGCTGCAGGCCCCGATGGCGATCACGGTCATCGGCGGGCTGACCCTCTCGACCCTCCTGACGCTGATCGTGATCCCGGCGGTCTACCGCCTGGTCGTGAGGGAGCGCAGCCCGTCGTCACCCGATCAGGGTTGATCGGGGAGGGAAAGGGCACGGGCAAGGGTAGTGGTGGATCGGACCGGAATCGAACCGGCGACCTCTACGTTGCGAACGTAGCGCTCTCCCAACTGAGCTACCGACCCACGAAGGCCCGACATGTTAGTGGTCGGACCTCTCAACTACAACAGGGACCTGGCGGTCATCTCGGGAGGGGCTTCCAGCCCCATGATCTCCAGCAGCGTCGGGGAGACGTCC
The DNA here is from genome assembly GCA_043802345.1 of Planctomycetota bacterium. Taxonomy (GTDB): domain Bacteria; phylum Planctomycetota; class B15-G4; order B15-G4; family JADJEK01; genus JAZDLC01. The sequence continues at coordinate 7,875 of JAZDLC010000251.1, forward strand.
GCCAGGGCGCCCCCTTCCCGCAGGCGCGCCCCGATGAACCGCTTGCCGATGAGATACATGGGAACCGGGTTCGTGGTATGCGCCGTATGCGGGCAACTGTTGGCATCATCCCACATCTGCTCGCAGTTGCCGTGGTCCGCGGTCAGCAGCACCATGCCGCCCTGCCCGAGCAGGGCGGGGATGATCCTCGACAGGCAACGGTCCACCACGGTGACCGCCGCCACCGCCGCGTCCAGAAAACCGGTATGGCCGACCATGTCCGGATTGGCCAGGTTCAACACGATGAAGTCGTGGTGCTTCCGGGCGATCTCCTTCACCAGGCGGTCGGTCACTTCAATCGCGCTCATCTCCGGCTTCAGGTCGTAGGTCGGCACTTTGGGCGAGGGGATCAGGATCCGCTCCTCGTGCTTCCGCTCCTCCTCGGCCCCGCCACTGAAGAAGTAGGTCACGTGGGCGTATTTCTCGGTCTCGGCGATGCGAAGCTGGTTCAGGCCCGCCCCCGCGACCACGTCCGCCAGGACGTTGTTCAGCTCCTGGGGACCAAACGCCTCCCGGACGCCCAGATCCGGGAAGTCGGCCCGGTACCTTGTCATCGATACGTAATGAAGCGCCGGCCGCGGATCAGCCGGGGCGAACTCCTCGAACCGCGGATCCATCAGGGCCAGGGTCAGCTCCCGCGCCCGATCCGCCCGGAAGTTGAAGAAGATCACGGCGTCGCCGTCCCGGATGCGCCCCTTCTTCGCTGATCCCACCACCGTGGGCAGCACGAACTCATCCCCCTCACCCCGGGCATAGGCGCTGCGAACCGCCTCGCCGGCGCTCCTCGCGACCTCGCCCTTCCCAGCCACCAGACAGCGATACGCCTGTTCCACCCGGTCCCAGCGCTTGTCCCGATCCATGGCGTAGTAGCGGCCGCAGATGGTGGCGATCTGACCGTAGTTCTCGGTCTCGAGGTACGCCTCGAGTTCCTTCACATACCTGTCACCGGAGCGTGGCGGCGTGTCGCGGCCATCGAGAAGCGCGTGAATGAACAGCCGCCCGGACGGCACGCCCTGGTCGCGGCAGAGATCGATCAGCGCCCGCAGGTGGACGTCGGAAGAATGCACGCCGCCATCCGAGAGCAGACCGATCAGATGCAGCGATCCGCCGCCTTTGACCGCGTGCTCCGCGGCGCGAACCAACGCCTGGTTCGTGCGAAAGGAACCGTCCCGGATCGCCCGATCGATGCGGGTGATGTCCTGCCAGACGATCCGCCCGGCCCCCAGGTTCATGTGTCCCACTTCCGAATTGCCCATCAGGCCGTTCGGCAGTCCCACGCACTCCCCGGAGGTGATCAGCTGACCCCGGGGGTAGGTCCGCCCGAGGTCACGCAGGAAGAGCGGCTTGGCCACCGAGATGGCGTTCTGCGGTCCCGAGGGAGCGTCGCCGAAACCATCCAGAATGATCAGCGCCACCGGTCCGGTCGGACTTGTTCGTGTTGATGTCATGATTCGCTCGAGAGCACCTCGTCC
>JAZDLC010000252.1:0-2055 GCA_043802345.1 Planctomycetota bacterium
TGGCCCACAAGATGGGCCGCGCCGTCTACTACATGCTCCTGCGGCAGAAGGCCTTCGACATGAACAAGTTCCTGGCCGCGTGATCGGGAGGGAGCGGTCTAGCCCCAAAACAAGCGCGATATCCGGCTCCGCGTTCTTGGCGGGAAGGGCGTGTTCGTGAAGCATTCGTGCCCCGCACGACCGATCGTCCGGTCGTCTCGCCGGTCTGATGTTGGTCCGTCTGCTCGCCCCCCTCGTGCTGTCGTCCCTTTCCTCGTTTCCACCCCTCACCACCCCGAGGATCCGACTTCAACAACGGATGGTATACAAGTGATCTACCGCCCGGAGAAGCACGTGCTGCCAGGGATTCCACGAAAGCAGGCGGAAGATGATCCGCCGTCCTGCGCGCACGACCTGGACCGGCATCTGGATCATGGCATTGACGAACCCTCTGAACTCCATCCGCAGCAACCGGCGCTTTTCTTCCTGGTACTTCGTCCTCCACCGGCCGGTCTCCGGAAGCAGCAAGGCGAACCAGGCCTTCAGCGTCCAGGCCAGAGAAGCCATGATCATATAGGCCCAGTTGCTCTTCAGGTTATCCACCGGCATGCGCAGCGCCTTAACCCCGTTCTTGAGCTGGTCGATCAGATTCTCCTGGTCGCAGCGGTCATTGGCCAGGAAGACCAGCTCGTCCGGCGTGGCCCGCCAGTCGTTGGTGATGTAGAAGAAGTAGCGCACGTCGTCGAAGAGCGCCAGGTTGCCCTTCTCCACCGTGAGGTTCTTCCGCACCACCACTATCCGATAGGCTTTCTCGCAGGCATACGGCTGGTAGGGGAAGTAGGCCACATCCTCCGAGAGCAAGCGAATGTTCTCGAACTCGCGCTCCCGCACGATCCCCTCCTTGATCCGTTCGGGACGCCGGCGGGGTCGGGTCCGCAGCCGATACCTGGCCGCCCGCTCCAGACGGCTCCAACGCCAAGCGGGCAGCGCCTCCGCGAGGTCCACCAGGACGGGGGACGCGTCCATGCCGAAGATGAACCGAACCCCCTGACCGTCCCAACCATCGAGATGCTTCGTCTGGCTGAAGTCGGTGTCGCCGCGGAACAAGATCCGCCGGAAGCCCGCTTCCCGGCACAGAGCCAGCGCCTGATCGAAGCGCGCCGCCGCCCCTTCGTGCGATGGCCGGCTACCGCTGCGGTTGACCAGGTACAACGGCTCCGAAGTGTTGGCCAGAGACATCAGCAGCGGGTGGTAGCCCCAAACCCCGTTGTGCGAAATGTCCATGCCCTCCTTGCACTCTCCCGTGGTCGGCGCCATCGTGCCGTCCGCTTCCACAATCGCTTCCTCGAAGAACGGGTCCGGTTGTCGGCGCCACACCTGCAGCCGCCGGCGGTTGATCACCTTCTGCAGGACCTCGAGCTCCGGCTCCGCGAACCGACGACAGAAGTCGCCGGCGGTCGTGGGATCCGGAATCGTCACCGCCCCCAGCGCGTTCAGGTAGACCTCGTCGTTCCGCCGCAGCTCAATGTCCTCCAGGCAGGTGCCACCGAGGAGGCTGTTGTAGGCGATGTTCAGGACATGGTCCGACTCGTGGTAGGGGACGTGCGCCTTCAGAAGGTGCAGACTCTCGTCGATCGCATCGATCAGCCCGATCCGCCGGACCATCAGGTGGATCGCCCCGATCCCTCCGGCCGCCAGGCCCTGCATCCGGTCGCTCTGGTCGTACTGAATATTGCTGGCCGCAAACATGGGGCGTGGCTGATCTGCGTAGTTCCTCCGGCGAAGGCGCCGGCCGATTCTCTTCTTGCACTTCGCTTCCCGGCGTGCTTTACTCTGGCTCACTCGAAATGCCCTCCTTGCGGTCTTCTGAAGAACTACTTACACAGCCTTCTTAACCGCAAACGACGGGCATTTCGAGCCTTTTCTCTCATCAGACTGCAGAAAATCGCGCTTGATCAGGGCCTAGAGAGGGGTGGGCACGAAGTGTCGGGCGGTCTGTGCTCAGGTCGCCCATCTTCGTCGACCAGCATCGTAAGGTGGGAGGTGCTCCTTGAAGACTCACGTGTTTCGGGTCGA
>JAZDLC010000253.1:0-4420 GCA_043802345.1 Planctomycetota bacterium
CCCCTCCCCGGGAGCGGACGGTCGCTCTTCCGTCCCGCGAGTCCGGGCACCGAACCGGTCATATGAATAGTCGCCCCGGCTCGATCCGGGCTCGGGGCACCAACCCAGCTCCGCATCGAAGACGGCGTTGTTTTGAAACGCCGGCGGCTCGCCTGCGGCCTGCCGTCGCAGGCGGGAAAGCGACTCACGCTGGGCGTCGTTGAACAGCGGCGGATCGTACGGAGCGACCGGCGTGCCGCGAAACTCACCATCCGAGAGAGCCGTGAACTGAAGGATCTGGTCCAGGACCAGTCCGATCAGCAGGGGCAGGAGGAGCAGGAGGAGCTTCGAGCGCATTTCACCCGAGCTCCCGCGCCGCGATCCGCCTGACCTCCGCGAGATCCAGCTTGCCGCTCCCCAGCACCGGAATCTCAGCCACCGTCACGAAGGCGTCCAGCCTCGGAACGAACAGGTTCGGCAGGCCTGAAGCGGACACCGCCGACAGGAGTTCCGGCAGCCTGTCCTGCGGGACCGTGGTCAGCACCGCCAACCGCTCTCCCTTCTTCTCGTCCGCGAGGCCCGTCAGCGCGAAGTGACGCGAACCAGAGCCGCCCAGGGCGCTCTCGAGCGCCTCCTCCACCCGCCCGTGCGGCACCATCTCACCCCCGATCTTCGAGAAGCGAGAGGCCCTGTCTGTGATCTTCAGGAACCCTTCCTCGTCGATCAGCGCGATGTCACCCGTATCGTACCAGCCATCCCGGAGCACCTCCCGGGTCAGGTCGTCCCGATCCAGATACCCCTTCATCACGTTCGGTCCGCGCACCAGGAGCAGGCCGCTGGTGTTGACCGGAAGGACTTCGCCCGAATCCGGATCCACGATCTTGACCGACACTCCGGGGAGGGGCGGACCGACGAACGACCGTTTCGACCCGGCCTGGAAGAACCCCGGCGCCCGGTAGGCGGGAACACAGGTGGCGATCACGGGAGAACACTCGGTGGCCCCGTACCCTTCGAGCGGGCGGATTCCGAAACGCTCCTCGAACTGGTCAGCCAGCCGGTCGGGAAGTTTCTCCGCCCCCGCCAGCACCAATCGGAGCGAGCCGAACTGCTCCGCGGTGCAGCGCCTGAGATAGAGCGAAAGGAAAGTCGGCGTGCCCAACAACATCGTGACCCGGAAGTCCCGCACAAGGCCGCCGACCGCGGCGCCATCGAGCGGGTTCGGCTGAAAGACCACGGCGATGCCGCTGTTCAGGGCGAACCAGAGCGACATGAACCCGAACGAGTGGAACAGCGGCAGAATCCCGAGCAACCGGTCGGAGGCCGTGGGCCGGAAGACCTGGCTGACCGCCTCCACGTTGCTGTCCAGGTTGAAGTGGGTCAGCATCACGCCCTTTGGCTCGCCGGTGGAACCACTGCTGAAGATGATGGTCGCCACGTCGTCCATGGCGGGGGTCGCGTGGGCCCTGGCCGAGCGTTCGAGCCGCGCCGCCGGAAGGAACAGCGCCGCCAGCAGAGCCCGGATCTTCTCCCGCCGCGTGAGGGACCCGATTTGTTCCTCGATCCAGATTGGAAGTACGTCCCCCTCGAGGCGCGCGCTCACCTTCTCGAGGAAAGCCTGCGAGGTCAACACGGTCTTCAAGCCGGCCTGGCGGATGGCGGAGGAGAGTCCTGCGGTCCCGGCCGTGTAGTTCAGCGGCACGCTGGTCCTGCCCGAGAGGGATGCCGCGATGGTGGCCAGCGCGCCTCCCACCGTGGGCGGCAACAGAATGCCCACGTTCTGCTGACCCTCCCAGCAAGGAGCGAGCTTCCTGGCCAGGGCGACGGCGCCGGCCAGGGCGCCCAGCCGGGAGAGTCTGGGGCCGTCCTTTTCCGCCACTGCCAGGCGCCACGGCCGCCGCCTGGCCGTACGGATGAAGGAACGGTGCAGCGGCTCGCGCTGCCGCTTCCGCTCCCGCCAGGCCTCCTCGCCCAGAGTCACCACTGCCTCGCGCACATCGCTCATCGGCGTCTCGGCCGGGAGCGGCCGGCCGAAGGAAACGGTGACGGGGTAAGGGATCCGCTCCGGGAGCTTCGAGAGAAACCGCCCTCCGGAGAAGGAGAAGATGCTGCCCCAGACCTGATCGAGATGCACCGGCACGATCGGCGCCGGGGTCCCGCGAACGATCTTCTCCATGCCGCGCCGGAAGGGAAGCATGGCGCCCGTGCGGGTGATCTGTCCTTCCGGGAAGATGCAGACCACCTCGCCCTGTTCCAGACTCCGGCCCGCGTCGCGCAAGGCCCGCAAGATCTGACGGGGCAAACCGCCGGCCGAGATCGGAATCGCCCCCAGGATCTTGAAGAACGGCCGGAGAGCGGTCCGGCTGAACTGCTCCTCGTCGATCACGAAGCGGATCGGCCGATCGATGGTCGCCATCAGGAACAGACCGTCGGCGAGCGACATGTGGTTCGGCGTCAGCAGCACGCCACCTTCCGCCGGCACGTTCTGGCGGCCGAGGACACGCAGCCGGTAGACGGTGTGGGTGAACAGGAAGCAGACGAAACGCAGGAACGCCTCGGGCAGGATCCAGAGCGACCAGACTGTCCCCGCCAGGGTCAGCAGGGCGGAACCGAGCAGGATGCCCCGGGCGGAGAGGGACGCCTCGGCCATCAGCCACCCGCTGAGAGATCCGGCCAGCATCCCGGCGAACATGAACACGTTGGCCAACGCGATGACCGAGGCCCGCCGCTCGGGAGGCGCGCGCCACTGGAGCAGGGCGTTCATCGGCACCAGCAGGAAACCGCTGGCGGCACCGGCAAGGGCGCAGAGCAGACTGGTCCCGAGGATCCCCGGACCGAGCAGCCCCAGCGCCAGCGTGGAGAGACCCAGACCAAGGGCACCCAGAGGAATCAGGCCGGTCTCCACGTTCCCCCCGGAAACCCGTCCGGCGAGGAAGGCCCCCACGCCGACACCCAGGCCGAACAGCCCCAGGGGGACGCCGGTCCATCCCTCCCCGAGGCCGAGATTGAGGTGGGTGTAGACCAACATGTCCTGGCCCAGGAGCGAGGCAATGCCCCAGAACCAGGAGAGGCCGAGCACCGACAGCCAGAGCGCGCGGCTGCCGCGAAGCACGCGATACGCCCCGAGCGTGGTCTCCACCAGGCCGCCCTCCTTGCGGGCGGCGGGAACGCGTGGAATCCAGAGCGCCGCGGCCAGGCCGACCAGCGACAAGATCGCCAGCAGGCATCCGGCAAGGGCCGGGACCGGGAGCCCCTCCAGCAGCAACGGTCCCGCGACCGTTCCGGCGATGATCGCCAGAAACGTCCAGAGCTCCAGCTGGCCGTTGGCCGCGGAGAGGCGGCCATGCGGCACGAGTTCGGGCAGGATGCCGTACTTCGCCGGCCCGAAGACCGCGGACTGCAGCCCCATGGCGCCCAGCAGGACGAGCGCCGACACGGAGGATGCGGGAGCGAGCAGGAGCAAGAGAGCGGCCGCGGCCATCAGCAGACACTCCAGCCCCTTCATCGCCAGGATCACGGTGCGCTTGGAGAGCCGGTCCGCCAGCACTCCCGCCGGCAGGGAGAACAACATCAACGGCAGGGTGAAGACGGCGAAGGCCAGCATGGCGCGCGTCTGGGCCGCCTGCTCCGGATCGTCCGATGCAGAGCCGAGGGAACGCGACAGCATCACGATCACCATCAGCTTCCAGGCGTTGTCGTTGAACGCCCCGAGAAACTGGGTCACCATCAGGGGGCGGAGGGAGCCCTGCCGCAACCGTTCCCCCTCGCTCAAGTAATCACCAGCGGGTCAGCATCCACCAGGGAGACAGCGACGTTCACCTCCCCGGAGAGCCCCTGCTCCAGGCGTCTCGCCAGCACCGGGAGGTATCCCCGCTCGGTGTTCGTGTGGTCGCACAGCACGACGCTGCTGGAGGCGGCCACTTCCGCCAGCACCTGGTGGTGACCCATCTCTCCAGTGAGAAGCAGGTCCGCTCCAGACGATCCGATGACCGACCCGCCCGCGCCGGCGCAGAGCGCCACCGTCTTGATCGGCTCCCCGAGCGTGTGTCGCGCCGCGGCGGCGACCCGCACGCGGGCCAGCCGGAGGTGGCGCTTGATCCGCTTCACCAGCGTGGCCAGGGAAACCGGCTGCTTGAGGATCAGCTCCCGGCCCTGGCCGATGACCGGTTGGAGATCTGCCGAATCCTCAGCCGGGACGACAGGTGCCCGCGGCAGCACCAGACTCCTCTTGAGCCCGGCGCCCAGGCCGTCCGCCAGCCAGTCGTTCACCCCTCCCGGAGCCGCGTCCACCGCCGTGTGCGGGGAGTAGATGGCGATGCCCGCAGAGATGGCGGCGAGCAGCACGCGCTCTGCCGGTTCCCGCTGGGTCAGCCGCTTCAGCGGATGGAAGAGCGGCGGATGGTACGCCACCACCAGATCGGCCTTGCCTCTTGCGGCTTCTTCG
>JAZDLC010000254.1:0-2836 GCA_043802345.1 Planctomycetota bacterium
GGCCGTGATCGTGCATTGCCGCACCGGCCATCAGGCCAGCCAGACGTTCTTCCTCTTGGCTGACCTCCTGGGATACCGGAACGTCCGCTGGTACGACGCCGGTTGGTCCGAGTGGTCCGCCCGGCCGGAGCTGCCGGTCGAGACCGGGCCGTAGCGCCGTCCCGGACCGTCACGCCTCGGGCGTCCCGGCTCCGCCGGACAGGGAAACCGCCGAGCTGCGGACATGGAGGTCGCGCTGCGGGAAGGGGATCTCGATCCCCTGCTCCGTGAACGCCTTGTTGATCGCCTTGTTCATGCGATCGAGGAGGCTCATCTTGACCGACGGATCGGGGATGAACACGCGAACATCGAAGTCGAGCGAGCTGTCGCCATGCTTCATGAAGAGGACGGAGGGAGCGGGATCACGCAGCACCTCCTTCTGGTCGCGGATGACGCCCTCCAGAGTCCTGGTGACCAGGTCCACGTCGCTGCCGTAGGCGACGCCAATCTGGATCACCAGTCGGTTGATGGTGTCGCTGCCGGTCCAGTTGGTGACGTCACCGGTGATCAGCTTCCGGTTCGGAATGATGACCTCCTGCCGGTCGAAGTTGAGCAGCGTGGTGGCCCTGATGTTGATGCGCCGGACCGTCCCCGTGACGTCGGTGATCGTGACGATGTCGCCGACGCGGATCGGCCTTTCCAGCAGCAGGATGATGCCGCAGACGAAGTTCGCCACGATCTCCTGCAGGCCGAAGCCGAGCCCGACACCCATCGCCGCCAGCAGCCAGCCCAGCCGGCTGAGGTCGAGACTGACGGCCGAAAGAGCCATCAGCATGCCGATTGTGAACAGGGCGTACTGTGAGATGGTGAGGATTGCGTAGCGGACGCCTGAGTCGACGTTGACGCGGCTGAAGACCAGGAACTCGAAGATCCCGGGGAGGACGCGCAGGAACCAGATCGTGGCCACGATCAGGACCACGAGAACCAGGACGTCCGCGACCGAGACCGCCTGCTCTGCGTCCACGCTGTTGAGGCGCATTTCGTCCAGCGTGCGAAACGCCTGGTCATCGACGCCCCAGAAGCTCGCCAGCAACAGGACGACTCCGACCACGAGGAGCGTCCGCACGAATCCGACCAGCCGCTCCGCGGACCCCTCCTCCGGCCTGTCATCTTCCCCCGGGGCCGCGGTGCTCGCCGACCTCTGTCTGCGTCGTGTCAGGCCGCGGACGAAGTCCAGCAACCATGCGTAGAGGGGTGGCGCCAGGAACAGAACGAGCAGCGTGAGCAGGAAGCTCCTCGCCAGTTGCAGCGATCCGTAGCGAAAGCCGGCCACGTCCAACCCGACGATGACCAGCATGAGCACCGTGATGACGAAGGCGAGCGCCGGCCACATACGGCGCAAGCGGCCTCTCGGGCTCCGAGCCAGCAACAGATGGACGAACGGCGACGACGGCCTGAGGAGCAAGAAGACGGCGATTCCCGTGACGATGGTGAACACCGTGTAGGCGATGCGCGGCAGCGCTTCGAGTTCAAATGGCGGCCGCCGCAGGATGTCCCAGGGGAGCAGGAAGAAGGCCGCGCAGATCAGGGCGAGGCGGAGCGATCGGTAGAGGGCGTGAGACGCGTCGGGGTGGAGATGGAGCTGTACCTGAGCCGTGCCGCGTCCGGCGAAAAAGGACCGGCCGAGGAGCCAGATGAACAACAGAATGGATGCGTTGACCAGGGTCCGCTCCAGCACCGGATCGAGTTCGGGATGGATCTCGGCGGCCCCGCAGATGCGCCCGGCCAGGAACAGGTAGACCGGCAGGAGGGACGCACTGATCAGGCCGCCGCCGATCGCCACCGGCCGATCCCAGAAGCGGCGTCCCAGGTCGAGTGTCCGCTCATTCCGTTTCTTGACGAACCTGCGGATTCTCAGCCGCGGCAGGAACAGGATCACGGGCAGCAGCGGGAACAGCAGCAACCCGTACAGGATCGTTCCCGGGCTTCGCACCACCTCGCTCATGCCGCCCAGGGAACCGCTGGAGAAGCAACGCCCGGCCCAGGCGAGAACGGCGCCGATTTCACCGTTGGCCTGCTTGATGACCGGCCAGCCGAGGAGCTCGCCGTCGCGGATGCGAAACAGCTTCGAACGGATGAATCGCTCCAGCTCGTCCAACAGCTCGAATCGTTCCTGGTGGAGCCGCTGCAGCGCCGCGCCTTGGCGGATGACGTCCGTGAGCAGCGCCTTCTCTTCCCTGAGAGCCGCTCGGCAGCGATCGCCCAGTTCAACGCTCTTGGGCCTGAAGATCGCCTGCGCCGGCTCGTCCAGGTCGGCCAGGACCGTCTCTGCTTCCGCGCCGAGCCGCTCGCTCAGCGTCAACAGGAGGTCTTCGATCTCGAAGCGTCGCGACCGCAGGTCGCCGAGCGATTCGACAAACCTGGATTGAGACGAGAGCTCGAGGAGCCGCGCGCGGGTGGGGATGCGCTGGTGGATCTGCTTGATGCGCTCCGCGGTGTGCCCGCTCGTCCCGGAGCGCTGGACCAGCTCCCGCAGGCTGTCCAGCTCCTCCTTCTCCGCCATCAGGCGCTTCTCTTGTTCATCCACATCTCCGCTCAGGGTCAGGAGAGACGCGTTCAGGTCGCTCACGTTCTTCTGCGCCTGGGCGATGGTCGACTCCCAGCGCCCCGCGAACTGCTCCTCGAGGGTTGCGGCTTCACCCGCCTGACGCTGCCGCTCCGCCAGATTCTCTTCGAGCTGCCGCTGCTCCTTGGCCAGGATCCGCTCCATGGCCTTGCCGTAGATCCCGAACTCGGCCTCGAGGCGTGAGAGCCGTGCCTCCGCCAGGGCGATCTCCGCCGTGCGGACAGGTTCGAG
>JAZDLC010000255.1:0-17270 GCA_043802345.1 Planctomycetota bacterium
CCGGCTCGAGCAGGTAGAACTCCTGCATCCCGCCCAGCCGCTGCCGGATCTGCTCGCCCTCGTCCAGTCGGCGGGCGGCATCCATGACGATCTGTTCGGTGCGGAAGTAGCACTGGCGCGGGATCCCTTCCGGCGGGATGCAGCCGTCGTCGAACTCGAACTCCATGCGGGGGATGGAGAAGACATCGAACAGCTCCTCCCGCACTTCGTTGCTGAGGATCTGAGCTCCGGTCTCGAGCGTGAGCACTCCCCGGTCCTCCAGCAGCACCAGCAAGGGGATCGACGAGAAGGGGCCCGGATGCGCGGTCTCCACCTCGTCCAGCGCCGGTCGGACCTGTTCCGGGGTGGCGACCTGGCCAGTGATCAGGAGGTGGGCAAGCCGCCCGGCGCCAAACACTTCGGCGTCGTGGAGAGTGATTCCCTGAGACGCGAAGAAGACTTGATGTTGGTGCTCTTCCCCCTTGAGACGGAGTAGCCCCTGCTGACCGTTCTGTGAGAGGGTCTGAAAGATGTCCGCGAGGAGCAGATTACTGGTATCACCCTTCAGCGCCATCGATCGGTGCCCGGCTCCGCTCGTTGAACGAACTCGTTTTGGTTGCGAACCGCCGGTAGCGATCCGGCCCTGTTCTTATCGGAGACAGCCGGGGGATTCTTGAGCCTCTCCCGGCGGGGTGGGCGGCTCAGAGCCAGTACTCCGAACCGTCGCTTTCCAGGCGAGCGCCGGCCTGAAGGAGCAGCCTCTGGTACCGTCCGTTCGGATCGAGGGCCGGGCTCCTCGCGGGCAGGTTGGTGAACAGCACATGGACCCCTCCGGGCTTTCCCGGGTCCACCAGGCGCAGTACCTCGGTCATGGGGGGGTGGCAGCCGGGAGGGAATCCGGCGGGCGGGGCCTCCCGATCGTCAAAACGAGTGCCGTCCGCCAGCAGGATCCGAACCGGACCGTATCGCTGCTCGATCACTGCCGCGCGCACGGACTCAAGCGAACCGCAGGCAGGCAGGTAGACGAGGGCCCTCTGGCTCCCCTCGATCCGGTAGCCGAGGAAGGCTCGCTCGTTGTCGATGGGCGAGTGGAAAGGCGTGATCCGCAAGGTCTTACCGAGTTCCAGCGGCTCGCCGTCAACAGCCTCGTTCACGTGAAGCTGCTCGATCCGCCCGGTCCGCACCAGATCGGGGTCGCTGGTGATCGCCTCCAGCATGGACCGGGTCGCCGTGACCTCCAGTACCTGTCCCGGAAGGGTGTTAAAGAGCAGCCGCGTGAGCGCCGGGATGACCTCCGGATTCAGATGGGTCAGGAACAGGTGGTCGACCGGCGGGCCGATCCGCGCCAGGCCGGGATCTCCCGGGTCGAGGATGGATTCAAGTTGGACGAGGCTCGAGGGAGAGAGATCGATCAGGTAGAGCGTACCCTCCTGAATGGAACGGACCGCGAGGGCGGCTGGCAGGCGGGGCAGCCCCAGGGCGTCAACCGCTCGTTCCGGGCCGCCGAGACCCGCGGTACCGAGCACGCTGACCTTGATGGATCCCTCGTCGATGTCGAGCCGGATGCGCATCTCTTCCTGGTGCTCCTCCGTCACACACCCTCCCGCCAGGGCGAGGGAGAAGACGGCGGCCGCGGAGGTTGCGATCCACTCTCGCCATCCCGTCCTCCCGGCGCGTCTCGCTGTCATGCAGTTGTGGCGCATTCCGGATCGAACCATATCAATCTGTCGCACGTTTTGTGTAGGCTACGACGCGTCGGCACCACTCCTTCTGGCAGAGAGTCAATATGGCACCAAACGAGAGCGCAGCCATCGCCTCACACTCCCTTGTTCCGAGTGGGAGCGTGGTCCTGATCGAGGATGACGATCCCCTGCGCGAGGCTCTGATGGAGTACCTGGAGGACAAGGGATTCTCCGTGCTCGGGGCCCGGGACGGGAAGGAAGGGTTGGCGCTGCTCGACTCGGAGACAGTGGTGGTGGTGACCGACCTGAAACTGCCCGGCATGGATGGACTCGATGTCTTGCGAAGGGTCAAGGAGGTCAATCCCGAAATCCATGTGATCGTGGCAACAGGCCATGGCTCGGTGGACACGGCGGTACAGGCGATGCGGGAGGGAGCGTATCACTACGTCACCAAGCCGATCAATCCGACGGTGCTGCTCAAGATGGTCACGGACGTGGCCGAGCGCCGCTCCCTGCGCCAGGAAGTGCGCGCCCTGCGCGCCCGGCTGGACGAGAAGTACGGTTTCGACCAGATGATCGGCCGCTCCCGGGCCATGCTCGACGTCTTCGATACGATCCGGCACGTGGCGCCGACCCGCGCCACGGTGCTGGTCACCGGCGACAGCGGCACCGGGAAGGAACTGGTGGCCAGGGCGATTCACCAGGCTTCGACCCGGAAGGACAAGCCTTTCATCGCGTTCAACTGCGCCGCCCTTCCCGGCACGCTGATCGAGAGCGAGTTGTTTGGCCACGAGAAGGGCGCCTTCACCGGCGCCATGAACCGCCGGCAGGGCCTGTTCGGCGCGGCCAACGGCGGAACACTCCTGATCGATGAGGTGTCCGAACTCGACATCACGCTACAGGCGAAACTGCTGCGCGTCCTCGAGGAACGCTGCTACACGCCGCTCGGCTCGACCAAGGAGATCCGGGTGGATGTGAGGATCGTGGCCGCCTCGAATCAGGATCTGGAGCAGGCCGTGCGTGAACACTCCTTTCGCGAGGATCTCTACTACCGGCTCAAGGTTGTCTCCATCGAACTCCCGAGGCTGCGGGACCGCAGGGAGGACATCCCGTTGCTGGCCAAGTCGTTCCTCGAGGCGGCGATCGAGGAACACGGCCTGCGGCAGCTCGGTCTGGATGGGGACGCCATCCGCGTGTTGCAGGGATACGAATGGCCGGGCAATGTGCGTGAGCTGAAGAACACCATCGAAAGTGCGGCGGTCCTCTGCCGGGGAGATGTCATTGGCGTCGATTCCCTTCCCCCCTCGGTGGGCGGAGAGCGTCCGGCGTCGCAGACTGATGTTCAGCTGTTTCACGTCGGCATGCGGATGGACGAGCTGGAACGGAGCGCGATTCTCGCCACCCTGGAGGAGACGACCGGCAACCGGACCCAGGCGGCGAAGATGCTCGGCATTTCGTTGCGCACTCTCCAGCGCAAGCTGAAGGAGTACAACCTGCAGGGGGCCGGCAAGTGAGCGGTCCAATCGGTCCGGGAGGAGGACCACAAGTTCCTCCGCCAAAGCGGCGCATCCCCCTCCCGCTGCTGTTTCTGCTGATCATGGGCGGTTTCCTGCTGCTTCTGAACAGCATTGGCAGCCCGAACGAGCCGGAGATCGACTTCAACCAGTTTCTGGCGATGGTCGATTCGGGAGTGGTGAAGCGGGCCGACCTGGAATCAAACCGCATCGGCATCCGCTTCAAGGAACCGGTCGAGATTTCCGGGCTGGACGCGGAGAACGCGGGCGATGTGAAAGATGCGAAGAAGGTGGAACAAGCCTTCGTCCGCTATCCGCAGGCCGTTGAGGGTCAGGCGAAGATCCAGGATCTGCTGACGAAGAAGGAAGTCAGTTTCCGCTATGTGACCGACAGCCCGCTCACGAGCATGCTGCTGGCCTGGGTCTTCCCGCTGCTGATCATTGTCGTCATCTGGATCTTCCTGATGCGGTCCATGGGCCGCACCCAATCAGTCTTCTCCTTCGGGAAGTCAGGGGCGAAGGTTGTTCCGGAAAACGACGTGGACACGACCTTCGCGGACGTGGCCGGCGTGGAGGAGGCGAAGACCGAACTGCAGGAAATCGTCGACTACCTGAAGCATCCCTCCCGCTACATCTCGCTCGGCGGCAAGATCCCGAAGGGCGTGCTGTTGATCGGTCCTCCGGGCTGCGGCAAGACCCTGATCGCCCGGGCCATGGCGGGAGAGGCGGGAGTGCCGTTCTTTTCCATCAGTGGATCCGACTTCGTCGAGATGTTCGTGGGGGTGGGAGCCTCGCGGGTGCGGGATCTGTTCCAGCAGGCCAAGGCGAAGGCGCCGTGCATCGTGTTCATCGACGAGCTGGATGCGGTGGGACGCCTGCGTGGCGCGGGCATCGGCGGAGGCCACGACGAGCGGGAACAGACCTTGAATCAGTTGCTGGTGGAGATGGACGGCTTCGATACGAACAAGGGGACGATCATCCTGGCGGCGACCAACCGTCCTGATGTGCTCGATCCGGCGCTGATGCGGCCCGGGCGCTTTGATCGGAGAGTCGTGATCGACCAGGCCGACCAGAAGGGTCGGCGGGCCATCCTGGCGGTTCATGCCAGAGGCAAGCCGCTGGCGAGCGAGGCCGATCTGGACGAGGTGGCCAGGCAAACCCCCGGCTTCTCCGGCGCGGATCTGGAGAACATCCTGAACGAGGCCGCGCTGCTGGCGGCGAGACGCGAGAAGACCGTCATCGAGCGGGTCGACCTGGTCGAGGCGGTCGAGAGGGTCATGACCGGACCCGAGCGAAGGTCGCGGGTGATCAGCGAACGGGAGAAGCTGATCTTGTCGTACCACGAGATGGGGCATGCGCTGGTCGCGACCTTTTCCCGCTTCTCCGACGAGGTGCACAAGGTGTCGATCATCCCCCGGGGGCATGCGGCGCTTGGCTACACCCTGATGCTCCCGGATGAGGATCGCTACATCGTCCTGAAGGAGGAGTTGCTCGACCGGATCACCGGTCTTCTGGGCGGGCGAGCCGCCGAGTGGGTCGTGTTCGGCACGATCTCCACCGGCGCCGCGGACGATCTGGAGAAGGCGTCCGACCTCGCGCGAAGGATGGTGCTGAAGTTCGCCATGCGGGACGAAACCGGGCCGGTGTCGTACGGCCGTCCAGAGAGGGAAGTCTTCCTGGGCCGGGACTTCTCCTACGAGAAGAACTTCAGCGAGAAGACGGCCCAGGAGATCGACGCAGCGGTCCGCGAGGTCCTGTCGGGGTGCATGGAATCCGCGAGGCAGGTTCTAATGCGGAATCGTGCCATTCTCGATCGCCTGGCGGAGCTGGTGCGGGAGCTGGAAGTGGTGGAGGGAAGCCAGATTCGGGAAATCGTGCAGGAAATGGACTGTCTTTCGGAGGAGGAGCGGAGCGCGGTTCGGAATCCGGTGACCCTGGCCGATCTGGCCTGAAACAGACCCCGGGAAGCCGGCATTCTTGCCGGATTCCCTACCCGGTTTTCCACAAGATTCAACAATTCTTCCACAACTTCGGTACACTTCCCGGGCTACTCTTACAACGACTCCGGCCGGAGCGTGCCTCGTCTGGCCCGTAACCGGTTGGGACGGAACTCCTTAGTGCACAACAACCGTGTGACTTGTGGGTTTTCGGTGCTAGTGGAAGCCCGGTTGCGGAGGACCGCAGCCCCTGGCTATTGATCGCTGGATCCGGGTCCTGCTGAGGCACTGGCCTTTCGTGCCGGCCCGGGCTCCTGACAATGAGTTGGAGAGATGTGGCGATGAAAGCAAGGAACGATGGTGTCTCGGGTGAGTTCCATCTCCGCGGACAGAACAGCCGCCTGGCTCCGCTGCGGATCCGCTGGACTGCCAATGAGTCGCTCTACTACGGGGGGGAGCTTCATGTGCTGGGCGGGCCGAATGGACTCTGCTCCCGGTTCGAGGGTAGACTGCGCGATCGAAGCTGGCTCAAGAGCAATCCGGACAAGGTGGCCGGCGGAAGGCCGTTCACCGAGAGCTACTTCGCCACCGTCGCTGTGCTGATGGCGTTCTCCGAGGCGGAACGTCTCGTCATGGAATGCGTGGAGTCGCCGGTGCCGATGACGAGCACCATGGTCCAGAGGCCGGCGGGAGCCTACTCCGACATCGAGAACTTCGATCGGATCGACGCGAGACGGGAATCGGCGCCGAGCGATTCGGCAATTCGCAAGATGACGGGGAGCTGAAGCCCGCTTCGCTACCAGAGCAGGGAAAGACAAGTCAGGGATCCGTCCACCTTCCGCAGTTCCGAGAGATCGATTTCAGTAACATCGAACCCCGCCTCGTGCAGAAGTCTGGCGGTCTCGGGCGCCCCGGCAGCGATCAGGATGCGCCGCTCGCCCGGCAGGCGGAGCGCGTTCGCCGCGAACGCCTCTTCATCCGGAATCCGGATCTTCTTGAAGCCGTGCAGCGCGTCCTCGATTCCGCACCGCTCACCGCAGATCAGGATCCGGTCGGTCAGGGCAGTGACCAGCGACTTCAGGTGCAGGGCGCCTCGAATGTGAGCCGACCGGACCGAGTAGCCGAGCCCTCCGGCCAGCTCCTCGAGCTGGCGGATGCCGGCGGTGTTCGTCCGGCTCGACCTGCCCACCAGCACTTCCTTGCCAGCGACCAGTACGTCCCCTCCATCGAGCTTCCCCGGCGGTCTGATCTCGTGCAGCTGAAAGAAATCCTCCAGTGCCTGCCGCACCGAGGGCATCTCACCACGCCTCGAGGGGGCTCCCGGACGGGTGAGGAGAGCGCAGCCGTTCAGGATCACGGCCATGTCTTCCACGAAGCAGCAGTCGGGGTAGCGGGAGTCTGCGGGAAGGACGCGCACTTCCAGACCGACGTCCTGGAGCAGCCGGGAGTACCTCTCGTGCTGCAGCCTCGCCAGAACCGGATCGAGCGGGTGGGGCGGCGCCTCCCGGGCCAGGCCCTTCGCGACCGAGTCCGGAACGGCGCGTACCAGAGCGTGCCGGAGCGTCGAGTCTTTTTCCATTCACCATACTCTCATCAGGCAGGCCGCCCAGGAGCTGGGCAACGCCAGCGTCTTCGACGGCCTCTCAAGGGGGGAGGTCTGCCAGAATGACCATCGAGCGGGGGAGCTTCTGACTGAAGAGAGAATACTCCTCCGTGCCGAATCGGGCCACCTCCCTCATTCCGGCCGAGGCCGCGAACAGCCAAAACGGCAGGGCGCCTGGGTCGGGATCGAGAAGCACCATCACTCGCGGTTCGAGCCCCGCGATGTAGGCTCCGACGTCGCCGCTCGAGAGACCCTCGGTCATCAGTTGGTGGTCGTTCAGGCCGAGCAGGTCGATGACCCGGTCGCCTTGAGTGAAGTACCGAACGGCTCCCGCATCCTGGGTGGCGATCGGGAACTGTGGGAGGATGCGTGGATTGTCCGCGATCCAGAGCGCGCTCTCGACGTTCAGTCGATCCACGTCAGCGACGTTCTCCGCGTACTCGGCAACGCTCTTTGCGAGGCGTCCGGGGGCGCTGCCGAATGGAATCAACACCAGCACCGAGAGCGCCACCACCAGCACCAGGTCCGGGATCAGGGCCGGCTCGGCCGGCGTCTCCTTGAGGCGGAGCGGCTCCGCCTCTGCCTCCGCCACGAGATTCCGGGACGGCCCGTCCGCTTCATCCGGAGACGGCTCGGGCTCGACCGCCGGCGGCTTCGGGCGGCCCTTCTGCAGCAGGTCGGCCAGCACCGCCCCGGCTCCGGCCAGGCCGATCGCCGGCAGCAGATGCAGCAGTGGCAGGGCCGGGATGACGTATCGCTGCCAGTAGAACGCATCCGGATCGGCCATCCCCCGGGTCGCCGCGATGCCGAACAGGAAGACCGCTGGAAGGAGAGGCAGTAGCGTCACCAGGCTGCCGCCGACCCTCGAGGCGAGGGCAATCAGGCCAATGGCCAGAAACAGGTACCCGGCGTATCCGTCGTAGAACGGAGATCTCTCGAAGCAGCCGAGCAGCAGCGCCGCGCCCTCCCGGATCGCCTCGCCTGGCGGAACCAGTCTGGCCTTCGCGTAGTACGTGTTCGGAAAGGTACGGCCGGCGATCGAGAGACAGACCGTGACCCAGACCGCGGCCCCCACAAGGGTCGGCAGCGCGCACTGCAGCATGGCCCGCCCGGAAGGCCTGACCGGTCTCAGGAACGGCACCGCGGCCACGATCATGGCCGCGAGCAGGATCCCCTCCGGGCGGGCTAGGACCGCGAACCCGCAGGCGATTCCGGCGAGCTGGAAGCGCCCTCTGGCAAGAGCGAGGAGGGCGACCATCACGCAAAGAGCGAGGAGCAGCGGTTCCATCCCGGAGACAGCGGCGAACGCGAGTGCGGGGTCGAGCGCCACCAACAAGGCCGCGGTGAAGGCGCCGAACCGCGCCCCGGGAACCGGCAGGGAAAGAACCAGCAGGGCGGCCGAGAGGGCGAGCGCCATCCAGACCAGCGCCCCGAGAGCCCGGGTCGCCCGGGCGACCGGGATGTCCAGCAGGCGAGCCAGTCGTTCCGCCGGCACGAGGGCGGCTGTCCAGAGAAGGCTGGACTCTCCCACCTCCGCCTGACCTGGATTGAATTCCAGCCGCAGACTCTGACCCAGAGACCGGGCGTAGACCTGGTGAATCCACGCATCATCCAGCGGGAAGCCAGCCTGCTCGCCCCGAGGGCTTGCCTGCCGGGCGGCCCGATCGAACTGGTAGGCCAGGATCGCCTGGCCGGCCAGGACCAGCACCAGCGCGACCGTCAGGACGGAGGAGGGATGGAAGAGTTTCACGGCGCCGAACATAGCAGGTCCGGCCGGTTCTCGAGGGCCCGACCCGTCCCGTCTTGCACCTGGCCAGGGGGCGGGGTAGAGTCACGGGTTGGCTCTTCGCAGACAAAGATGCTGCCCTAGCTCAGTGGTAGAGCACCTCCTTGGTAAGGAGGAGGTCTTGGGTTCAAGCCCCAAGGGCAGCTCCACTCACCGCCGATCGGGATCGCTCTCCAGCAGGGGGGGCGATCCCGGTCTGATTTGTGAAGACGGGGAAACTTGCCACAGGGGACATGGCGTGACCACAGGCCGCAACCGGAGAGGTTTTCCCGCCTTGCTCGCCGGGCCATCGGAGAATCGAAATCGAAATCGTTATCGAAATCGAAATCGATTGGTCTCATGCCACTCGGAAGATGCATCCAATCGATCCCGATTTCGATCCGGATTCCGACAGGGATGTGGTCTCAGAGGGGTTTCCTGGCCACCATCACCAGCGAGTGGCCGGCGGGGATGCTCACGAAGCGCAGGATCTTCGCCTCCGACCGGAAGACGGCCGCGAGGAGGGCGTTGAGCCACTTCGGGATGCCGATGCCGATGTTGCTGCCGCCGTCCGGATTGCCCGCCTTGGGGTTCCACACGTAGCGCAGGTGCAGCAGCAGAACGACCGGCAGGATGACCGGAAACAACAGGAAGTTGATGTGACTGGCCTTCTCGATCTCGAAGCCGACGCTCCGCGCCTTGCCGGTGATCTCACCCAGGGTGTAGCGGCGCAGGTGGTGGGCGTTCCGGTCCTGCTGGGAGAAGAGGAAGTTGTAGGCGGGGCCGGATGCGATGAGGATTCCGCCCGGCTTCAGCATCCGGAAGATCTCTCGCATCGTGCCGACATCGTCTTCGATGTGCTCCAGCGCGTCAAAGGCAGTGATGCAGTCGAAGGAGCCGTCCAGGAACGGAGAAGCGGGCGCGTGGCTCGCGACCAGGCGCGAGTAGCCGCGCTGGGCGCAGCATTCCAGTCCCTTGAAGACCACGTCGGTGCCGATGGTCAGGCCATACTCCTCGAGTTGGGTGAGCATGCCGCCGACCCCGCACCCCACGTCCATGACCCGGCGACCCGCGGCATTCCCCCGCTCGCAGAAGCGGTCCAGCAGGGAAATGAAGATCGCTCGCCGCCCCTGGAACCACCAGTGTTCCTCCTCGAGCTCCAGGAATTCCTTGTAGACGATGTCTTCCATGCGGGGGGCGGTCAGTTGAGGAGATGAAGGACGAGCAAGAGCTTCGTCACGACCGACCCATCAGCGCGGGTCGTGGCTTCCTGCTCGATCGGACACGGAAAGCAAGGGAGTTTAGAGAGAAGCCAGGAGCCCGCGCAGAAATATCTACCGGATTTCGCCGACCCTGGGAGGACAGCGGCTGTCCCGGCAGGGTCGCGTGTTCCAGGAAGGTGATTGACGGAGTTAAGTCATTCATTCTCCATCAATTGCGTGCTATGAGGGGCGCGTCGGCGGTCCCCGGCCGTCGTTGAACCGGCCCACGTCATGACTTCCATCGGGGAAATCGGAGATTCCCTGGTGCGGTTGCCACCTGGATTGCGTATTCGGGTTGTCTCCAGAAGCCACTCCCAAGGGTGGATCTTCTGAAGTACCCTTGGTCAGCTCGTCGATACGAAGAAGCGATCATGTCCAGAACTTCCAAAGCACTGCTGGTGATTCTCCTGGCCCTGCCGGCCGCGCGGGTACAGGCCCAGGAAGCCCGACTGGACTACTCCAGTCCGGTGGTGCGGCAGGAGATGGACGTCCTGGTCGATCGGCTGGCGCCCGGAACCACGGTGGCGCTGAGAATGAAGCTGAAGCAGATGGACTCCGCGCGTATCGCGGACACCCCCTTCGTGGAAGTCGCGGTGGAAGTCGCGGACGCCTCCGGCTGCGCGCGTTTCGAAGTTCCCGTCCCGGCTGAATTCGCCGGGCAGACCTGGTGGCTGCAGGCGAGGCTCCCTGAGGGCGGTCGCTTCCGGGAACTCGAGGGTGTGCCGGTTCGATTCCAGTGGCCCCAGATCGTGGTCACCGGAACCGAGAATGGCAGGGCGGTCGGCTCCCGCCTCTACGCGACCGACTCCCTGCAGCGCCCCTTCGTCGAGGCGGAGCGGTGGAGTTTCGGGCCGGGCCGTCCGGGAGGAGCCGTGCGGGACGCCCGTGGGACAAGAACCTTCATCGTGACCGACGCGGAGAACGGGCGGCTTGCCGTGTACCGGGACGGGGAGTTGGGCGGCGGTCTGATCGCCGAATGGCCGATTCCCCGGGATGTCCGCGGCATCACGATCACGCCGGACGGCCGCTACGTCCTGGTGACGAGCGCCGGTGCTGGCTCGGAGTCGTATCTGACGATCCTGGACGCCGGGGCGGAGCAGTCCGACCAGATCATGCGGAGCCAGATCCTGCTCGATCCGCTCGGGCCGGTGGGTGGCAAGATCGCGGTCGGCCCGGGCGGGCTGAGAGCATTTGTCTCGGTGCGGGGTGTCTTCCTGAGGGAGGTCGACCTGCTGGCCGGACAGCCGGGAGCCCTGGTGACCGTCGGCGGCGCCGCCCAGGAAGTGATTCGGGATCTGCGGATCGTCGACGGGTTCCTGTACGCCCTGACGGCCCGCGGTGACCAGGTCACCTATCTGACCGGGCTCGAGTTGGGGAATCTGGGAGATCTGGGCAACCTGATCGAGGAGGGTCCGGATCTCAATGTCTCCAGCATTGGCGTGAGCAGCGTGCGTGGCCATGGCGCCCTGCTCCTGCTGAACGGTGAGGGCGGGAAGGTCACCGTGATCGACACGGAGACCATGCAGCGAACGGGCGATCTAATCAGCGTCCAGCCCGGCGCTCTGGCGCTGTTGCTGTCTCCCGATCCTGTTCGGTCCAGCGGCGCTCTGCTCTACGCCAGCGAGGGCGGCGGCAGTGAGTTGCGTCCGATCGGGTTCGACTTGTTCGACGTTGGAGAGCCGGTTCCGTTCCCCTTCCGGGCGCGGCCACTGCCGGTCTTCGGTGTGTCGGAGCAGGTCGACTGGTTCTTCCTGGCGGGCCCCGGCGGGCGGGCTTTCGTCGTCGATCCGGATTCGCTCCGCGCGATCTATCTGGGACTGTCGTTCCAGGCGCACTCGGTCTCGGTCTCGCGGTAGCCGGCCGCAGTAGATCCCTTCCATATTTCCGCTTCTCAGGTCGCGAGCGAACCGGGAGAATCGGCCGTGTGGCGGTCCCTTCTGAGGCGTTTCTCGTCTCGGACCGGCCATGAAGGAGCGCGCTGGGCGGATGGTTTCCTTGCCAGGTTCGACCGTAACGGAACGTGCGGCGCCGGCCAAGGGCCTCGAGGACGCACCATGGGAGGTGGCGGCTCTTCCCTGGTTGCGCCGATTCGTGGGTTTGCGGTTCATCGGCCTGATCGCCATCGTCGGCCTGCTGCTCGCTGCCGTCTCGGAGGGCGGGATCGAGTCGCCGACTCCCTTGTTCATGGTGATCCTTGCCTATGCTGTTCTCAACCTGTTGCTGTTCGTCGGTTCGCGGAGGATGGACGAGCAACGGTCGCGAGCCGCCACGCTGCTCCTGGAATTCTCCCTGATCGCCGACTTCTTGCTGATTCTGGCGCTGGCGCATTTCTCGGCCGGCACCGGCGGCCCGCTCACGCTCTTCCTGCTGGTGCCGCTTCTGGGCGCGGTCCTGGCCGTCCCGGAACGTAGGGCGATGCTGCTGACCGCGCTGGCCAGCGCCGGGCTCTTGATCTCGCTCGGCATCGATCCCGCTTCCGCCCCCGCCGGACCTCTCGCCTCGCGGGAAGTGGTCACCTCCCTGGTGCTGGTGTTGCTCTGGGCACTGGTTCTGGCGTTGCTCTGGTACCGGCGACGAGGCCGCTTCCTGGAGGAGCGCCTGTCCCTGCTCGAGGCGGAGCGGCTCCAGCTCATGGGCGAAGTCAGGGCGGCAGCGGCCAACGGAGAGGGCAGAAATCTGGCCGCCGCCGCGACCTGGCGGGAACGCGGCGGCTCGGTGGAATCGGTGGCCAGCGCCCTGGCCTCGGATCTGAGAGAACCGACCGGCGTGGTGCGTGCCCGGGCTGAAAACGTCCGCTTTCACCTGCGAGAGCGGAGTGACCTGCAGGGACTGGTTCCCGATCTGGATCGGGTGCTGCGGGCGGTGGACCGGCTGGACGACACCCGGCTGACCCTGGCCGCGCTGGCGCGACTCGAGTCTTCGGATCCGGTCTCCACTTCCGTGTCGCAGGTCGCCGCGGAGGTGCGCAAGGCGCTGGTCCGGGAGTACGAGCGGGATGGGCTGCGGCTCAGGATCGAGGCCCCGTCCCGGCTGCCGCAGGTGGCTGCGTCCCACAATGAGGTTCGTCTGGTCCTGGTGCGGTTGTTGGACTCGTCGCGCCGCTCGGCGAGGGCGAGCCGCCGCTCCTCGAGGATCCTGGCCCGGTTTCTGCAGGAAGGGGGGAATCTGGCGCTGATCGTGGACGACCCGTTCCCGGTGCCGGGCGAGGAGGACTCCTGGTTCGACCCCAGCTTCTCACCGAAGGAACGGCCCGCCATGGGACTGGCCCTGGCGGTGGCCCGGGCCGTGGCGGAGCGCAGGGGCGGGGGTGTGACCGCCGAGCGCGGGCAGAAAGGCGGTCTGTCGGTGAAGGTGCTTCTGCGGTTCGCTGGGACCGATCGGGAGGATAGAATGCCCGGTTCACTGGAACTGGACGCAAGCAGCATCACACCCGCCAAGGACACCGTCCGTTGAAGTCCGTTCTCGCGTACGCCAAGAAGCCAGTCGGCGCGGTCATGATGCGGCCCGTGCTCAAGCGCTTGCTCGAGCTGGACGGATTCCGGGTTCATGGATCCGCCCGGCTCTTCGGCCACGTGGGGGGAGGGCGGATGTTCCGGGACCTCGGTCTGGAGGGGATCAAGCTGACGCCGAAATGGCTCGCCCGCATGCTGCATTACGACCTCTATCTCTCGGCGGATTTCATCGTTTCCGCGCCGAGGGCCTTGAAGCGGGTGCACTTCTTCCATGGCGTCTCCTTTCGGAATCATGGCGTGCACGAGAACGCTCTCAAGTACGACCTGCTGCTGGTGGTCGGCCCGTACATGTTGCGGCGCTTTCGTGAGACCGGGCTGATCACCGAGCAGAACGCGCATCGCTTTCCAGTGATCGGCATGCCCAAGCTGGATGACCTGGTCAACGGCCGGTATTCCCGTGAAGAGGTGCTGAGCCGTCTCGAACTCGATCCCGGCCTCCCGTGCGTGTTGTACGCTCCAACCTGGTCGAAGAAGGTCTCCTCGCTGGAGCAGGAGGGCGAGGAGTTGATCGACCAGCTCAGGAAGTCCGGCAAGAACGTCATCGTCAAGCTGCACGACAATTCGCTCGACGCGAGAAAGGCGGGACGGAACTGGCGCGGACTGCTCGGATCGATTCAGGATCCCCGTTTCCGCTTTGTCGAGAGCGCGGACGTGGTGCCTCTGATGTCGGCGGCGGACCTGCTCGTCAGCGACGCGTCGTCCGTGGCGAACGAGTTCACGCTGCTCGATCGTCCGATCCTGTTCATGGAGATCGAGGATCTGAAGTCGCGGCTCAAGCCGAAGGCCGATCTGGACACCTGGGGACGGAAGGCGGGAGAGGTCGTTCCCTCTCCCTCGAAACTGAACGCCGCCATCGACGCGGCGCTGTCCGACCCGGGGCGGCAATCCGAGATCCGCCAGGCGTTGGCGCGGGATCTCTTCCACGATCCCGGAGGTGCCACTGGACGGGCGCTGAGCGCGATCCTCGACCTGGTGCCGGGCTGATGGCCGGCGGCGAGCCGCTCCGGTTCCTGTATCTGCACCCGGTGGTGATTCCGGATCCCGAGGCGAACGTGGTCCAGGCCGCCGAGACCTGCAGGGCCCTGGCGGAGCAGGGGCACGAGGTGTTCCTGATCGTGCAAAAACTGCGGGGAGATTCGCGCGAGGCCTGCCTCGAGGCGCTGGGACTGGAACCGCATTCCCGGCTGCATCTGGTGGAGGAGCCGGCCATCCGGCTCAAGAACAGCAGTGGCCTGGCGTCTCTCTGGGTGCGGTTTGGCCTGCTCTGGTTCTTGAAGGCGTTGGTGAAGAAGCGGCGCACGATCCTCTACTACCGCACGCTGAAGGATTCCAGGCTGGCGCGCTTCATGCTGCTGGCCTCGAGGCTGCTCGGGGTGCCGGCCATCTACGAGGCGCACAAGCACTATCTGGAAAAGCGGCGGGGGCAGGATTTTCACCTCGGAGCGTTGCGTCGCATGGACCGTCTGGAGAGGCGGGCCGTGTGCGAGTCAAGCGGGGTCGTGGCTTCCCATCCGCTGCTCGAAGAATCCCTGAAGGAGCAGTACCACACGCGGCGCCCGGTCATCACTATTCCGAACGGCGTTCGGTTGATGCGAGTGGCGAGCGTGCCGGGTGAATTCGACGCCATCTACGCCGGATCGCTCTTTCCCTGGAAGGGGGTGGACATCTGTCTCGAGGCGGCGGCCAGGATCGAGGGGTGCAGGCTGGCGGTGGTGGGAGGGAACCCGGAGGAACGGCTGCTCGAACTGCGGGCCCGGGCCGGCGAGCTGGGTCTTTCCGGCCGCGTGACATTCTTCGGTCAACTGCCGCGAGTGAAGACCCTGGAACTGGTGGCCTCATCCGCCGCCTCGCTGATTCCCCTGGCGGTGGGACACGAAGAGGGAGACCAGCACACCTGCCCGCTCAAGATGCTCGAGGCGATGAGCCTGGGCGTGCCGGTGGTGGCGGCGGACACGCCGGCCCTGAGGTGCTTCGTGGAGGATGGGAAGACAGCGCTGCTGTATGAACCGGGGAGCAGCGAGAGTTTGGCGAATTGCCTGCAGAGACTTCTGGAACAGCCCGAGCTGGCCGAACGGCTCCGGAGCGCCGGCCGGGAGGTGGCGGAGCGGTTCTCGTACCAGGCACGCGCCCGGAAGATCGAGGAGTTCGCGCGCTCGTTGCTGGGTCATCGAAGCCCAGGCGACAGGCAGTGATGCCTCGCGGCAGTTCCATGGTTTCACGTCAACCGCTTGCTTGCGGATCCCCGCCCTTGCCGGGCGAGGGCGCGCAAGGAGGGATCGGAATCAGCAGTCCCCCGGAGTCCAGCATGGCACTCAAAATGATCGTGATCGTTCTCTTTCTCCCGTGCTTCCTGTCCAGCGCCTTCGGCGCGGATTCGGTCGACGTCGTGAACCAGCCTCCGACCGCGACGGTGAACGAGTTCTACATCGGCAACCGCGCGCCGCTTCTTCCCTTGCCGCTCATCCAGCTTCCGGTCGGAACGATCAAGCCGGAAGGGTGGCTGAGAAAGCAGCTCGAGCTGCAGCGGGACGGCTTCTCGGGGCACCTGGGCGAGATCAGCGGTTTCCTGGAGAAGGAGCAGAACGCCTGGCTCGACCCGAAGGGCGAGGGGACCCACGGCTGGGAGGAGCCTCCGTACTGGCTGAAGGGGTACCTGAACCTGGTCCACATCCTCGGCGACGAGGAGGGGATCGCCGAGAGCAGGGTCTGGATCGAGGCCGCGCTCGCGAGCCGTCAAAAGGACGGGTGGTTCGGCCCCGACAAGGGGAGAAAAGGCGCGGCGACGCGCCTCGAGGGACGCGAAGACCTGTGGCCGAACATGATCATGCTCTTCTGTCTGCAGGATCACTACTCCGCCACCCTTGACCGGCGCGTGATCGACCTGATGAGCGGCTACTTCCAGTATCTCGAGACCGTTCCCGAGGACCGGTTCCTGGTCGGGTACTGGCCGAGGATGCGCGGGGGCGACCTGCTCTTCAGCGTCTACTGGCTCTACAACCAGACCGGTGAGGAGCACCTGCTGGAGCTGGCGAAGAAGGTGTACCGCAAGACCGCCGACTGGACCAGTGGCCTCATCGACTGGCACAACGTCAACATCAGCCAGGCCTTTGGCCAGCCAACCACCTACTACATGCAGTCGCGAGACCCGATTCATCTGGAAGCCTCCTACCGGAACTTCGACGCGATCCGGGAGCAGTACGGCCAGGTGCCCGGCGGGATGTTCGGCGGCGACGAGAACTGCAGGCGGGGACATACCGGGCCGCGCCAGGCGGTGGAGACGTGCGGCATGGTGGAGATGATGCTCTCGGCCGAACAGCTCGTCTCGATCACGGGTGATCCGCTCTGGGCCGACCGCTGCGAGGACGTGGCGTTCAACTCGCTGCCCGCGGCGCTGACGCCCGATCTCAAGGCGCTGCGGTACCTGACAGCGCCGAACATGGTGCTGTCGGACCGGCAGAGCAAGAGCCCGGAACTGCAGAACGGCGGGCCGATGCTGCACATGAACCCCCACGAGCACCGCTGCTGCCAGCACAACTGGGGTCACGGCTGGCCCTACTATGCGGAGCATCTCTTCTACGCCACGCCGGACCAGGGCGTGGCGGCGGTGCTCTATTCCGACTGCCGGCTGGAGGTCAGGGTCGGGGACGGCACGCGGGTCAGCATCGACGAGAACACCCACTATCCGTTCGACGGGAGGGTCGAGCTGGTGGTGGAGACCCCGCGTCCGGTGGGGTTTCCCCTCTACCTGCGCATTCCCTCCTGGTGCGCTGATCCGCTGCTCGAGATCGATGGCAAGCCGGCGGCTGTCCGGGCGGATCCCGGCCAGTACATCCGCATCCAGCGCGAGTGGCGGGGGCGCCAGGTGGTTGTCCTGACCCTGCCGATGGAGATCTCCATTCGCGAGTGGACCGGGAATCACGGCAGCGTCTCGGTCGATCGGGGTCCCCTGACCTACTCGCTCAAGATCGGCGAGCAGTATGTGCGGGAGGGGGGCACCGACGAGTGGCCGGCGTGGG
>JAZDLC010000256.1:0-4001 GCA_043802345.1 Planctomycetota bacterium
AAAAGGACCCCGAGTTCTTCTCCGCGGTGATCCGGCCCTACCTGGCCAACAAGGCCCACAAGACCTTCCTGGATCACTGGCTGCTGCAGGACGACCTGAGCGGGTATCTCGATCCCTGGGCCTTCTCCCGCCTGAACGTGGTCGAGCGAATCCTGCTGAGCCGGCGGCTACCCGGGCAGGCCGAGAGCGTGGCGCGCCACGTGAACGAACTGCTGGAGCTCGAGCCGCGCAACCAGACAATGCTGGGCCAGTTGTTCAAGGTGGCGCTGAACGCCAAGGCCCTGGAGCGGGACAAGGGTTTCGCGGGCTTCCTGTCAGGCATGGGGCGCGCGGCGAACAAGACCTACCAGGGGCCGGGCGACACCGTGGCGCCCGGGAGCGACCGACCCGAAGCGCCGGCCGAAGATGCGCCGGCCGTAGAAGGCGCGGAGCTGCGGCAGGCCAAGGCGAAGTTGAAGGAGGAGGAGCTCGTACTCGAAGACGTCGAGGTCGAGAAGAACGTCCGCTTCGCGGCAGGCGATGACTTCGGGTTGCGCGAAGACCTGCACGCCCGTGCGGAGGTGCGCAGCCTCTACCGGGCGCCCGAAGCCACCCGCCGATTCGTGGAGCACAACTACTGGCATCTGCCCATCGAACAGCAGGATGGCGATCTGATCGAGGCCAACGCCTTCTGGTACGACTACGCGCAGGCAAGGAGCGATCGCCCCTTCCTGTCGCACCACTTTCCGGAAGCGGCCGGCAGCTTCGCCGAGATGATGCTGGCGCTGGCGGTGCTCGACCTGCCGTTCGTTCCAGAAAAGCACGAGATCGAGCGCCGGGAGAGGGGGCTGTTCATCCGGGCCGCGGGACCGTTGCTGCTGCTGCGCCAGGAGATCCGCCTCGCCGATCCCGCCGGCCGTCCGTCGACGATTCTGCTGAATCAGAACTTCTTCCGGCTGGACGACCGCTACGTCCACGAGGGGAACCGGCAGCTCGACAAGTTCGTGACCGACGAGTTCCTGACCGGCGTGGCCTACGGCTGCCAGGTGGTCCTGACCAATCCCGGCTCGGCGCCCGAGGTGCTGGAACTGCTGCTCCAGATTCCGGAAGGAGCGATTCCGGTCAAGGCCAGTTGGGAGACCCAGGGTCTCCCGCTCCAGATCGAGCCGTTCGGGACGGCCAAGGTCGAGTTCTCCTTCTACTTCCCGGAGGTGGGCCGCTTCCTGGAATACCCGGCCCACGCCAGCCAGGACGGCGAGCAGATCGCGTCCGCCGCGTCCATGACCCTGAACGTGGTGGCGGAGCCCAGCCGCGTCGATGCCACGTCGTGGGAGCACATCTCCCAGACCGGCGCCTCCGCGCAGGTGCTCGAGTACCTCCAGGGCGCCAACCTGCTGCGGACCGATCTGACCCGGATCGCGTGGCGGCTGCGCGAGCGCCCGTTCTTCGACTCGGTCATCGCGCTGCTCAGGCGGCGGCACGTCTACGACCATACGCTCTGGTCTTATGGCCTCTACCACCTTGACGCCTCGGCCAGCCGGGACTACCTGAGCCACGCGGGTGGCCTGCTGGGAAACTGCGGCGCCTGGCTGGATTCTCCGCTGGTGAAGATCGACCCGATCGAGCGGCGCGCCTACCAGCACGTGGAGTACGACCCGCTGTTCAACGGCCGTGCGCACCCGTTCGGCAAGCGGCGTGAGATCCTGAACCCGGACCTGGCCCGCCAGTACCAGCAGCTGCTCCGGATCCTCGCCTACCGGCCGCGCCTGGACGATACGGACTGGATGAGCGTGACCTACTACCTGCTGCTCCAGGATCGGTTCGAGGAAGCGCTCTCAAGTTTCGCGCGAGTCGACGCCGCCCGGCTGCCCATGGCCCTGCAGTACGACTACATGCGCGCCTACATGGACTTCTTCAGCAAGGACCACGCCCTGGCCCGGGGCATCGCCGAGCGGTACCGACAGTACCCGGTGGAGCGCTGGAGACTGCTGTTCCAGGACGTCATGAACCAGCTCGACGAGGCCGAGGGCCGGGGCACGCAGGCGGGCGACCCGGAGGACCGCACGCAGAGCCAGACCGAGCTGGCCGCGACGGAACCCTCGCTCGACCTGAAAGTAGAATCCCGCAGCGTTTCGCTCCAGTACAAGAACCTCGAGAGCTGCCAGGTCAACTACTACGTGATGGACATCGAGTTCCTCTTCTCCACCAGCGCCTTTGTGCAGCAGGGCTCGGGCTCGTTCTCGTTCATCCAGCCCAACCGCAGCGACCGGCTGGCCCTGCCCGCCGATCGGCGCGAACTGGTCTTCGACCTGCCAGAGGAGTTCCAGAACTCCAACGTGCTGGTCGAGGTCCGGGGCCAGGGACTGGCGCGGCGGCAGGCCTACTACGCCAACTCGCTCGCGGTGCAGTTGGTCGAGAACTACGGGCAGCTCAAGGTCACTCACCAGGAGACCGACCAGCCGCTCCCCAAGGTCTACGTCAAGGTCTACGCCCGCACCGGGGACGGCCAGGTGCGCTTTCACAAGGACGGCTACACCGACCTGCGCGGCCGGTTCGACTACGCCTCGCTCTCGGGCCAGGCGGCGGGGGACGTGGAGCGGTTCGCGATCCTGATCCTGAGCGACACGGACGGTGCCGTGATCCGCGAGGCGGCGCCGCCGGTGGAATGAGGCGCGCGGAAGCGCTCCACTCTGTATCTCTTGCGAGTGCCGCGCTGGTCCCCGTCCGTGCCCGCTCTGACTCAAGCCGCCGCTCCGTCCCGCACTACCAGCGGCGCAGGAGGCGCGCCGCCCTCCTTTCGGAAGAAGCTCCCGAGGTGAGTCAAGGGTCTCTTCGTCGACCGCAAATCACGCGCAGGGATGACTACATCCGGCTGATCCTGCAGCGGGCCTGTCCGGAGCGGTGGCAGAAGGGGACATTCGTTTTATCTCAACATTCTCGATACGCATGGTGTGCGGACGGTGGCCACCACGCCCGTATCCGTGTCCGAGGCGCGGAGCGGGAGCATGCTGAGATCCGTGCGGGTCGAGAATGTTGATATAAAACAGATGTCCCCTTTCCCCGGGCTAGAATCAGCCGCATGTCGATGAAAGAAGGCCGTGTCGGAGTCTCCGGCGCATCTGGTCTGGTCGGGACCGCCCTTCGCCCCTGGCTGGAAGGCCACGGGTATGAGGTTGCACCGTTCCTGAAGGGTGGAATGAGGAATCGGGTCCCCTGCGGAATCGAGTGGGAGCCGAGGAGAGGACTCGCGGACTGGGCCGCGCTGGAGAACCTGCGAGCGGTCGTACATCTCGCCGGGGAGAACATCGCCAGCGGCCGTTGGACCCGGTCGAAGAAGCGGCGGATTCGGGACAGCCGTGTCGACGGGACCGCCGCGCTCTGCAAGGCGCTGGCGAGGCTCGACCGGCCGCCCGAGGTCCTGATCTGCGCCTCGGCGGTCGGCTACTACCCCGAAAGCAGCGCGGAGCAGGACGAGAGTTCCCCGCCGGGCGACGGCTTCCTCGCTCGCGTCTGCGTCGACTGGGAGGCGGCGGCCGCTCCCGCGAGGGAGGCTGGCATCCGCGTGGTCAACCTGCGCATCGGCATGGTTCTCGCCCGGGAGGGCGGAGCGCTCAAGAAGATGCTGAAGCCGTTCCGCCTGGGGCTCGGCGGCCGCATCGGCTCCGGCAGGCAGTTCATGAGCTGGTGCTCGCTGACCGATCTGGTGCGCATCATCGGTTTCGCCCTGGAGACGAAGAACCTCGAGGGGCCGGTCAACGCGGTGGCGCCCGCTCCGGTCACCAACGGGGAATTCACCCGTACCCTGGGGAAGCTCCTGAAGAAGCCGACGATCCTGCCGGTGCCTCGCCCCATCCTGCGGCTCGCACTCGGAGAATTCGCAAAGGTGGTCACGAGCAGTCAGCGCATCCTGCCGCAACGCCTGCTCGCGGCCGGCTTCCGCTTCGAGCACCCGGTTGTCGAGAGCGCCCTGCGCGCCGCGCTCAGCGAGTCCGCTCCATGAGGCGGTAATACTCCTTCAGCAG
>JAZDLC010000257.1:0-10096 GCA_043802345.1 Planctomycetota bacterium
TCCTCATCCTTGACCTGGTCCAGTTCGACCTGCCCCTGCTTCACGGCATCGACCAGATCCCAGGCGCAGAAGTAGAGCTTTCCCGCCTTGGTCTGGGCCCTCGAGGCGGCGGCCGCGGGATTCATGCTGGAGGCGTTCAGGTCCTGCCGGATCTGGTTCGAAGCGCCATCGGCGCCGGTCTGTCCGTACGGCAGATAGGTGTCATTGACCTCGCCGCTCATCGCCGCGAGCTGGTCGTCGAAGGGGGTCTCGATCACCGCAATGCCATTGTCCTGGTCGATGGTGG
This sequence comes from Planctomycetota bacterium, assembly GCA_043802345.1. GTDB lineage: Bacteria > Planctomycetota > B15-G4 > B15-G4 > JADJEK01 > JAZDLC01. The sequence continues at coordinate 287 of JAZDLC010000257.1, forward strand.
CGAACCTTCCGTCCGCGAGCAGCGCGACCTCGCGCCAGAGCGGCGCCTCGTCGTCCGTGGCGCTCCCGCAGTAGATCGAGTTGACCACGATGTCATTGGTGATGGCGCCCTTGCACGCGTCCCGGAAGCTGACCACCTGATCCTGGTCCGCGCTCTCGTTTCCGGCCACGATGATGATCTTCAACGAGTCCTTCGAGGAACTCCACGGAAGCTCCTTCAGCGCCGTGATCAGCACCCGGCCCACATACTCGTCCCCGCCGTCGGTGGTCAGGGCGAACAGCTCCTCGGAGACCTTGTCCAGGTCCTCGGTCAGGGTGGCGCGCAGCTTCACGAAGCCGGTCTCCTCGCCGTAGGCGGGAGTGCCGAAGGTCAGCAGCGAGACTCGCAGGACCGGGGTCGGCTTGGCCAGCGCCAGGTCGTTGACGATCGCCCAGAGCTTCTGCTTGGCGGCGTTGATCAAGCCGCTCATGCTGCCGCTGGTGTCGAGGCAGATGGCCAGGTCGACGGCCCGTCTTTCGGTCGCGGCGGCCTGTGCGGAAGGAGGAGAGTCCGGCTCGTCGGCCGGCAGGCCGGGCGCGCTCGCGGCCAGGCCGAGCGCCATCAGGATGGAAGGTGCGAGTTTCATGGTCGATTGCCCTTTCGTTGGCGTCAGTCGTTCTTGATGAGAATGTTCTTGTTCTGGTAGGAAATCAGGATCTCTCCCGACAGCGAGAGCACTCCCTGCCGTCCCTGCAGGATGAAACTGTCGAGCAGCACGCGGTGGGCTTCGCTGCCGAAGACAATCACCTCGTCCACCTGTGGCGTGGGCTGTCCGGACACCAGCCGCGAGTCGATCCAGCGCGTGCCGCGCTTGAAGAAGGCACGGTCGCAGACCTGCTGGACGCTGGAGAACTCCACCTGGTTGAGATCCTTGTCGAAGTACCGGTTGAAAGGGTTGAGGCTGACCTGCTTCTTCTGCTCGTTGAAGTTCAGCGCCTGATTGACGCTCCCCTTGCCGGACCGTTCGTGGACGGCCCGATCGTCGATCAGGTTTTCGCAGGCCACCTGCAGGGCCGCCAGGTCGCCGAGGTCGGTCCCTTCGCGGGCCAGGAAGGCGGTGTACTCGGTCAGGATGCCGAACTTGGTGGAGAGCCGCAGGATCTCGTCGGTCAGCTCCCTCAGCCTCGGATCACCGGCCAGTACCTCCCCGGTGGAGCGGGGCCGGCCGGCGGTCAGGCCGCCTGCCTGGCGGATCTGATCGATCAGGAACGCGATCTTGCGCCCGGCCCAGAGGCGGGGCACGAAGGAGTTCCGGACCGAGGCGTGCTTGAAATCGAAGTCGAACCGGAAGGTCCGCTGGGTCCCCAGGAAGTCTCCGGAGAGGGAGAACGAGATCGGCTCCTCCGAGGTGTACTGGCCCAGGAGAACCAGCTCGTCTCCCTCGAAGAGGTCGGGCAGGGTGGTGGGCATCAGCTCTCGCACCATCCGGGTGGATGGGTTCTGTTCGCCGTCGAGCGTGGTCAGGGCCGGCTCGGAGAGCACCGGCCCGTAGAGCTTGCGGAAGACCTGGGCGACCTTCAGCTCCACATCCTCCCCCTCCAGGACATAGGTGCTGGTGGCCCGGGAAAGTTCCGCCAGGCGGTCCAGCAGCGGGGCGTTCACGTCGCTGCCGACCCCGAAGGTGAAGACCCTGCGCCGGTGAACGTTCCCCTTCTCGACCAGCGCCCGGATGTCGGTTTCCAGGGTGCGGCCGATGGTCGGCAGACCGTCGGTCAGGAAGAGGACGATCGGCAGGGTGCCGGCGGTCGGTTCCTGCCTGAGGGCCGTCAGCAGCGCGTCGTGGATGTTCGTCCCACCGCCCGGCCGGAGCAGCTTCAGGTACTCTCGCGCCTTCAGCATCTCCTCGCGGTTCATGGTGACCGGCGCGCCGGCGAAGGTGGAGATCGTGCTGGAGTAGTCGATGATGTTGAACGCTTCGCCATCCTGCAGGCCTTCCAGCACCTGTCCGACGGCCGCCAGCGCCTGGTCCATCTTTTCGCCCGCCATGCTGCCGGACCGGTCGACCACCACGGTCACTTCCCGGTGGACGTGGGTCCCCTTGTGGCTCGCCTCGGCGGGCAAGCCCGCCATCAACAGGAAGTAGCCGCCGCCGACGGTCGGATCGGGATACGCCAGCAGCGAGGCGGTGACCCCGCCCTGCTCCAGCAAATAGGAGAACAGGAAAGCTCCCGGGCTGCTGACGGCCGCTTCCCTGGTGGTCACCACGGCGTGGTTCTGCTCCTTCAAGATGGTCTTCAGGTCATGTGTCGGTGAGTACAGCATGGAGATCGGATGCTTGGACCGCACGTCGACCGTCACGTTCCAGGGAATTCTCCGATCGAGCGATTCGCTGCGGGGCAGGCGGTAGTCGATCCGGTTCCCTTCCACCTCGAGCACCTGCTCGTAGCTGACGCGGATCCGCTGGACGCCGCCGGCCGGAACCGGGAACAGGCTGGAACGGATCAGGTTGTACCCCGCGAACTCGAGCAGGGCCGGATCCCGGACCTTCGCCACGATCTCATCGTAGATGCGGCGGGCCTCCTCCCGGGGAAGCAGTTCCGCCGTGGCCTCGGGGGCGGAGCCCTCGAACAGGAACTCGCTGACCACCGCGTCGTTCGGGACCGGCAGGAGGAGCACCGCCTCCGCGAGGCGCGAGCCCGGATTCCTCAGGAAGACGTCGAGCGTGGTCCGGGCGGCCCTCTCCACGATCTTCACCCCCGCCACGACCCGCTCCACGGTCACCTCCGGCTGGTCGTGCCGCAGGGAGAAGCCGCTGGTCTGCGGCATGACGACGTGCGAAGCCCGGTCGAAGTACGAGGATGTGGTGAGCTGTGCCGAGGCGAGCGGCGCCAGGGAGAGCAGCAGCGGGCCGGCCAGCAGCAACAGGGAGGAACGGGAAGGTGGTGGTCGTCGCATGGTCGCGCCTCTCGATCGGGTACGGGAGCGTCACTCGGTTCGTCTGCTCTATATAACGGCACGAATCCCGAACTCTCGGTAACAGGAACGTAACCTGTTGCCTGTCCGCGGGGCGAAACGGCTCTCTCAAGCTCTCCCCGGGGTCGTGCCGATGTGGTTGGTGTCCTCCCTCCGTCGATCCGCGCCATGCGCGGGAGGCCTGCAGGTGCGTGCGAGAACGGGATTCGGTGCCTTGCTGGCGATGGCGGCCGCGCTGGTCGTCGCGGGCATTGCCGTGGTGGGTGGAGAGGACGGCTCGTGCCCCACCTCGGAGGAGGTGAAACAGCACTCGTACGGCCTGGAATGCTTCTGGGTGAACGCGAACGGCGACCGCCAGCGGCAGACCTGCCCGGAGGCCCTGCGGCAGGAGCTCGAGAGGGGTATGAACGGCATCAGTGTGACGCCGGCCCGGGGCGACCTGGGGACCATCCGGCTCACCTTCCTCGAGACCGAGCTGCAGCCGTTTGACGATGGATGGCAGCGGGGCTTCCTGCCGTTCGGGTACCGGGTCGACGCGAGAATCTCGAGTGCGACCAGAGCGAGCACCTGGGACGGCCGCCATATGCTGGTTGCCCGCACAGAGGTGCCGGGGCAAGCGCCGGGCAAGAGCTTCGCCGAGCAGCGCGCGCGGCAGGAAAGGCGGCTTGCGCGGCAGCTCGTCTCCTGCCTGCCGGGCCGGTTTCGCCGCGACTGAAGGCCCGCAGGTTCGTGCCCTTCCCGTCAAGGTGCTGTAGGATCATCGACCCGACGCGCCTGGGAGGGACTATGAACCGCTTGCTGCTTCTGATCCTGCTGGTCCTCGGCGCCTGCTGCGGCGCGGACGACATGGAAGAGGCGGGTGATCCGGTCGGGGAGACCCCGGCCGCTGCGCCCGAGGACCGACTGCATGAAGCCCCGGTGTCTCCACCGGAAAGGCAGATGGAGGCCCCTGCCCCAGTGCCTGCCCCCGGCCCCGGCTCCAATCCGGGCCCCGCTGCACCTCCTGATGGACGCGCCACACTTCCTTTCGTGGTAAGGAACCTCGCCGATCGGCCGGGCGACGGGATGCCGGTCACGCTGTCGGTGGCGATGGGGGAGGGGCTCTTCGCGGGCCGCCTGCCGGTGCCGTCCCTGAACGGCAACGTCCTGCCGGCGCAGGTCGATCTGCGGGCGAGCCACCGCGATGGATCGCCGCGGCACGCGTTGGTGTCGTTCCGCCTGCCGGCGCTGAAACCCCACGAGCAGCTCGAGCTGAAGGTGAACCCGGGAAGTCCGACGCCTCCGGCCGCGTTTCGACCGGCCATGGATCCGGGCGCGCTACGCCTGCACGCGGTGTTCATCGAAAAGGGTGGCAGGAGCTCGGAGGTCCTGGTCAACGACGGGCCCGCCCTGGTGGCCGCGGCCGCGAAGGGGGAGGCGCCGCCGGGATACCGGCTGATCCGGCCAGGCCCGGTTCTGTATGAGGTCGAGAAGGTGGTCCGCCCGCTCTTCCAGGATGGCCGGCCCCACCCGCTGCTGGAGCTGAGGTTCCGGCTCCGACTGTTGTCGGACTGGATGGGCGCCCGCTTCGAGGCGGTCGTGGAGAACTGTCCCGCGCCCGCGATGGCCCTGGAGCGCGACTTCCTGTTCGACGATCTGTCGTTCGAGTCGGTCTCGATCCACGCCGGACCGAATGACTCGCTGCTGCTGTTCGAGCGCAGCGACTTCCTTCATTGGGATCGAACCCGCTATCAGGTCTACCGTTGGCTCGGCATGGTTCCGCCGGAACTGGTCGTTCGCCAGAGTCTCTGCACCCTGGTGGAGGGCGGATTCCTGCCGAAGTACGACTACGAGCATCCCCTGTCGGACGACCAGGCGAGGCAGCAGGCGATCAGCATGATCTCCCGCTCACAGGCGGTGAAGCCTCATGAGAGTCTGTTCGGCGTGCCGCTCGTGCCGGATCCGATCGCGCCGTACATGCCCCAGACCGGCGGCCGCCGCGACATCGGACCGTATCCGGACTGGGCCAAGGTAGCTTTCCAGTCGACCGACAGCGTGGCGCAGCATGTTCTGTTCGCCGCTGACGGCAACGGACTGGCCTCGTTTCCGATCCACACCCGCCAGCCGGAGAGCGGGGCGCCGGGGGTTCCGTTCGACCACCCGGGTCAGAAGCAGGAGCGGTTTTTCCGGGCGCCGAAGACCCGCTGTCCGCAGACGCCCGACAAAATGCATGTGCCCAGCCCGGCGTACACCAGCTACCTCCTCACCGGAGAGGAGTTCTTCGCCGAGGAGATGTCGTTCTGGGCCGCCTACGGCGTGGCCGGCTATCCGTGGGACGGCATCCTGACGGGGCCCGGACGCCGGGATGGGGCCTGGCAGTTGCGCAACCTGACGGACGCCGCCTTCCTGCTCCCGGACGCCCACCCGCTGAAAAGCTATTTCAACGAGCGGGTGCATGCCACGCTGGCGAGGTGGAAAGGGATGAGCGTCGACACCGACAAGAAGCTGCACGTGATCGAGGACGGTGCCTGGAGGATCAGCGGGCGCAACGACTATATCTGCGCGCTCAGGATCAGTCCCTGGATGTACACCTGGTTCATCTGGTCGCTCGACAACACGGCCCGCAAGGGGTTCGGCGAGGCGGCCCCGATTCGGGACTGGTGCGCCGAGTTCATCATCGGCCTGTACACCGACCGGACTCCTTTTCGGGCGCCGGACGGCCAGACCTACGTGATGGACCCGGAAGCCGCCATGAGCTACTCCATGCCGGTGGCTCTGGTGAAGCCGGCGGTCGAGCCCGGCGTCTGGAAGACGTACGAGTACCTGCGGCCGATCGAGAGCTATGGCGAGCTGTACTACTACTTCCTGGTCAACGAATCGAACCAGTTCCAGGGCAGCGAGGGGTTCAAGGGGATCGTCCCCGGCGACACCTCTCCCGAGAACTGGCGCATCGACCACCAGCGGCTGGCCGGCTTCAAGCCGAGGCATGCCTCGTGGGAATTCTATGCCAACGGCGACTGCGCCCCGACCCTGGTGCGGCTCGGACTGCCCGGAGCCGAAGCGGTCTTTTCCCACGTCAAGCGGAAGATGGCCATGAGCCCGCCGAAGGGGGGGTGGCTTCCGGGTCTGTTGATGGTGCCGTGAGAGAGGATCCGACCGGAATGAAGCCCCCAGGAGACGGTTGGCTCGAGAACTGGCGCTCCCGGCATCGGAGCCGGCTTTCCTTCTGGCTGCACATGACCGGCATCCCGCTGACCGTCGCCGCGGTCGGCCTCTGCTGTGCGCAGTTGCTGCTCGGCCGGTGGGAATCCTGGTGGGGGCCGCCGCTCCTGTTTGTGGCCGGGTATCTGGCGCAGTTTCTGGGTCACCTGCACGAGGGGAATGACATGGGGGAGATCATTCTCGTCAAGCGCCTGCTCGGGAAACCGTACGTCGCGGTCTCGCCGCGGTACCAGCAGCGCTAGAGATCCGGCCCCCCGCGTTACTTCCAGTGCGTTTTGATGAACTCCTCGGTCTCCGGAAGGCCTCCCTGCAGGACGAGGTAACCGTTGTGCGGCTCGCGCAGAGTGATCTCGTGATCGATCGACTCCCGCATCATCCGCATCACCTCCTCGTGCTCGTGCGTGTGACCGAGGACCCAGCAGAGCTTCATCAGCGCCGTCTCCGGCAGCATGTTGTCGAGTGGAACGACCCCGGCGTCAAGCAGGTAGCGGCCGGTGTCGTAGACGTACATCTGAGCGTACCCCCACAGCGTCTGCACCGTCATCACGACGTGGACGCCCTTCTCGACGGCCCTTCGCAGCGCCGGGTAGAGCGGTTCGTTGACATGACCCAACCCGGTGCCGGCGATGACGATTCCGCGGTACCCCTTGTCCACGATCGCCTCTACGAGGTCCGGGCTCATCCCCGGGTAGTAGTAGAGGATCGTCACTCGATCGTCGTAAACGGGGTCGATCCGGACCTGCCGCTCGAGGTCGCGACGCCGGTAGTCGTCGGTGAGGTAGGTGAACGTGGTGCGGTCCACCATTGCCATTGGCGTGGCGCCAATGGTGCGGAAGGTGCTGCGGTAGGAGCTGTGCATCTTCCTGCAGCGCGTTGCGCGGTGCAGCAGCCCGTAGCGGTCCGACGTGGGCCCGAACATGCAGATCTGCACCCCGGCGATGTCGCCGTAGGCCGCCGCCCGCACCGCGTGGACCAGGTTCAGGGCCGCGTCGCTGCTCGGCCGGTCGGAGCTGCGCTGGCTGCCGACCAGCACGATCGGGATCGGGCTGTCCTGCACCATGAAGCTCAGGATCGCCGCGGTGTGGCCCATGGTATCGGTGCCGTGTCCGATCACGATCCCGTCGGCTCCCTCCGCGATCACCCGCCCGATGCTCTGCGCCAGGACCTTGTACTGCTCCTGCGCCATGTTCTCGGAGAAGACCCCGAAGAGCTTGTTGGTGGTCAGGTTGCAGATGTCGGCGAGCTCGGGGACCGCGCCGTACAGCTCGCCGGGAGTGAACGCAGGGATCACCGCGCCGGTCCGGTAGTCGAGCCGTGAGACGATCGTGCCTCCGGTGCCGAGCAGGGTGACGTTCGGGAAGGAGGGATCGCGGGGAAACTCCTTCTCGGGGATCTTGTAGACCGCCTTCTTGTAGCCGATCTCCTTGACCTCGGTCACGCGGTCGACGTGGATGCCGACGTTGTAGCCGTTCGGCATCTTGATCACGATGTGCAGGTCGTCGAAGGTCTCGCTGCGCGGGAGGATCACCCCCTCGAAGCGCGTGCCCCTGTCGTTAATCACGATCACGTCGCTCCAGACGCGCACACCCCACTTCTCCATCCGGCTCTGGGCGAGGCCCCGATAGCTCTTGTCCACATCACCCATGATTGGCACTTCCCGTCAGTTCCTGCTCGAGAGTGGAGAGTACATCCGCCGCGGGAATCCGGCCGCGCAGCTCGCGCATGAGGAGCCCCATGTGGAGGCGGAAGAGGCGCGGCGGATCGCCCCCGACGAGATTCGGATTCAGACTGGCGACGTTCTCCTTTACGCGCTCCCGCCAGTCAGGGGCGCCGTCGTTCAGCCCCAGGCCGGCGGCCGCGCTCTCGGGGCCCGAAGAAGGATCCGCTGCAAACGCCTTGATGATCGGCCGCCACGCCTCCTCGAGGACTGGGCGTTTCGCGAAGAGCCCGAACAGCGCGCACCAGTCTTCCGCCGCGAGTGCGGCCACCGCGATTCCGTCGCGGCGCAGGCTCTTCAGCCTCTGGCCGAAGAAGATGCATGCCGCGCGCAGGTCGGTGCCGCACTCGCGCACCACGCGATCGACGAGGGCGGCACCGTTGCGTCGGATCAGGTAGTGGATCGTCTCCACCGGAACCCCGGCCACAGCGTACCGTTCCTCACGCTCCCACGGGGTCGGAGGTAGCCCGGTGCGCAGCCGCTCCACGCGGGCGCGGGTCATCTCGATCGGGGGGCTGTCGGTGTCGGGGTACATCCGGTCCGGACCGGGCAGGATCCGCTCGAAGTCAGTGCTGCCGTCGGCGAACGGCTGGCGCGTCTCGTTGGGCACCCCGTCGAGCGCTTCCTCGTAGCGGAGCCGGATCTCCTGGGCTGCAGTGAGCGTGTCCTGTTCCGGTCCCCAGACCACGATGATCCCGTCCTCGGGGCTGCCCTGCAGCTTGCGCCGCAGCTCCCGCAGCTCGCGCTGCGCGTCAACCGAAGCCGACCACGCCTCGCTCGAGAGCAGAATCGGCTGCTGATCGAGGCCGGCCACCACGCGAACCCGACCGGCCAGCTCGTGGGCAAACACGTGCTCCGGCTGGGTCGGCCAGGTCAACGTCCAGGCGAGATCGCGGAGGTGGACCGCGCGCACGCAGAACGGTCCAGCGCCCAGCTCGAATCCACTCTGGAGTTCCTCCTCCTGGATGTACCGTTCCCAGTTGCTCGCGCGCAGGAAAGGCTGCAACGAGTTCTCGAAGAGGCGCGTCACATCGGTGTCCGTGATCGAAAGCTGATCCGGCCGCTGGATTCCCCGTGAGTGCAGCTCGTCTCGCAGGCGCAGGAGGCCCACCTGCCGCACCGCCTCACCGTGCACCAGCGCGGGGGCCCAGCCCGCCTTCGGCACTCCCTTGATCTCGACCCGGCGGCCGCCGCGCACCGAGACGTTGACGTCCTGGCGGCTGGCGCCCAGGCCGACGCGCACGTGGCCGGTGCTGCGGCAGACGCGCCCGACGAGCAGGATCGCCTCTTCCACCTCTTCCGGCGTGCGCAGGTCGGGGCCCGTGACCGTTTCGATCAGCGGCATCCCCAGACGATCGGCGCGCCACACGATCAAATGCCCGCGGTCGGAGACCTCCCTGCAGCTATCCTCCTCGACGCTGACCTGGGTGATCGACAACGTCCGCCCCCGGAACGGCAGCTTGCCGTTGACGCCAACGATTGCCGTCCGTTGAAAGCCGGTCGGGATTGAACCGTCGAGGTACTGCTTGCGGGCAATGTGCACCTCGTCGACGATGTCGCAACCCAGCATCAGGCACTGCTCCACGGCGATGTCCAACGCCTGCTGATTGGCGAGGAAGGGCGGTGTGTCGTCCATCTCGTAGGTGCACACGTTGCTCTTGTGCAGCAGGTAGACGATGTTCTTCCTGGTCTTGAACTCCATCAGGGCCGTGCCGTCGTACTCGCCAAGCTCTGACAGAGTCGGCCGCATGTGACGAAGCACTTCGCCGTCGTGCTTGTCGGTGTAACGCCGGGCCGGACAATGACAGAACATCTTGCGTTCGGTCAGGAGCTGCTGGTGCACCTCCAACCCGGCGATAAGACCCACTTCCTGGTAGTCGATCGACTGTTCCACCTGAACGCCCCCCGGATCGCGAGCAAAACCGGAGAAGCATATCACG
>JAZDLC010000258.1:0-55660 GCA_043802345.1 Planctomycetota bacterium
TGAATGTGGGGCGCCACGGAGCTTCAGGATTCGGGGTGGGTGTGACGCGGCTGGGGGGGGCGTTGATCAGTCGGTCTGGAGGATCCGGTTCGTGTCTGCCAGCGAGCGCAGGGCCTGGAGGGCGCGGCAGGCCTGGTTGGCGTCGAGGCGGGTAGTGGGGAGCTTCCGGGTGGCGATCAGCATCAGGTCGACGGCGCTTGCTCGGCCTGCCCGCCCCATGCCGTTCACCAGATCATCTCCGAAGTAGACCTTCTTCGAGAAGGCACCGTCCTCATCCCGGGCGTCTCGCATCAGGAACTCGGCCGCGAGGTCCAGGGAGGCTCTGGCCTGCCCGTCGCCCGTGCGAAGGTGGTGACGGTAGAGCGCCTCCATGGTGATCCCGGCGGTGACCCAGGGTGTCGGTGCGAAGACGGCTCCCGTCTCTTCTCGGGCGGGGTCGATGCGGAAGTAGCCACGCTGGTCCTGGGTCCGGATCAGATCTCGAATCAGCCGGCGGGAGATCCCGGCCGAATCGGGATTCGGCGCCAGGAGTTGCAGGTCTTCCAGCGCCAGAATGCTCCAGCCGTACGACCGTTCCGCCCGAAATGACGCGCCATCGCCGCAGACATCGGCCAGGGCGCGCCGCAGCTCCTCGGCCGCGGAGAGCCACTCCGGTTCCCCCAGGACCATGCACCCGAGCACCAATCCAGCGGCCCAGACGTGGCCCGCCTCGAACGTCTCCGACCGGTGTTCCGCGCCATGCATCCACGGAAAACCGACCGGCGCCCCCTTCTCTCCGCGGGAGAAGTCATGCGTCACGAGGTGGCAGAGCTGGTCCCGCGCCAGGGTCAATGACCGGCCGTCACCGTTTTCGAGGTAGCGCAGCATGAAGGCCGCGGCCGGGTCGTACTCGAGGTTCGCGAATCCGTCCAGGTAGCGGTAGTCCCCGTAGTCCGTCATGCCGGCCTCCGAGACGAGGGCCTCCTCCACAACCCGCAGCAGCAGCGGCGCCGCCCCGGCAAGCGCTCCATCCTCCTCGCCCGGCAGCGGCGAGAGCCCGGGCATGACTTCCTGCTGGTTGAGCAGGCCGGGAAGGGAAGGCAGGTGCTCCCGCGTCAGGCAGGGGAGCACCCGGGAGCGGGCCGCCCTGGAGAATGCGGCAAGCGCGAAATCGCAGCGATACGACTGCCCCGCCTCCAGGAAGAACGGTCCCGCGTACAGCGCGAGACGCAGGTCGCCTGGCGGCATTGCCTCCAGCATCCGGGGGGCGTTCGGGAGCATCCTCGACACTGCCATGGCCACCGCCGCGCAGGGTGAACCAGACAGGAGCAGACCTGCGCGGCGGGCGGGGTCGAGAACGAGCCGCTCGCCGGCGGCCAATCCGAGCAGCCGCCGGCCGTCCAGGGCCGCCACCTGCGCGCCCCTCCGTTCCAGTGCCAGGCGGGAACCGGTGCCGAGAATCTCCACCGCAGGAGTGTGCCCCAGCTCGAGCGGAAGCTCAAAGCAGAGATCCTCCGCCAGCCCGCAATCGCTGAGAGCCTCCACGGTCAACTCGAGTTCCACAATCGCGGAACCCGCCAGGAACGCCAGCCCGATCCGGTAGCTCGCCGCGGCGTCTCCCTCGGGGCCGGTCAGCAATCCCCTCACGGTCACACAGCACCGGATCGGTCCCCGCTGCGAGACCCCCACGGCCCGGCTCGTCTCGAACTCGCTCGAGAAGAGCCCCGCGCCCGCCGATACCAGAACCCGCGCCGGCCGGCTCGGCGAGTGAAGCGCGCAGCCACCCACCCGCAGTGAATCGATCAGATCGGGTCCCACCCGGGAGAGCGCCAGCTCCAGGGCGCCCGTATCCACCGTGACACCACCGTTCCGCTCGGTCACACGCAGCCGCTTCGAGGGTGGCGGCGAGGCCCCCTTGACCACCTCCAGCCGCGCCGCCGAGCGGGTCAGCCGGCTCGGAACCTCCGCCACGAGCCGCAGGCTTCGCACCGACCGGTCCGCGTACTCCGAGGTCCCCCACGCCTGTGTCGGGTGCCTCGCCCCGGATCCCGAACGCAGGCAAATTTCCTTCTGATTCGCCGCGAGAGCGCCCTTTGGGAGGAAGACGAAGCCGGACAGCAGGCAGGTTGGGCCCAGATCGACCCGGGTCCCTTCCGGCGCCAGCGTAATCTGCGGCCAGCCTTCGCCAGCCAGGAATCGAAGAAGAACAAGCACCAGACAGAAGTTGAGAGTGTTCATGTCCGATAGGGACGATGTGGCGGGCGCCCGGGTACGGCTACCCACTCCCTTGCCCTCCGCCCGCTACAGGGTAGAATGGGTCACTCGGCCTGCAGGAACAGCACCTTCAACGGGATAGCGACAAATGGGTGAATTCTGGAAGTTCCTCATGGAAAACAAGGCCTGGTGGATCACCCCCACGGTGGTGATCATCCTTGGCCTGGTAGCCCTGATCTGGCTCACCGACGGTGAGAGCATCGCACCGTTCGTCTACAACCTTTTCTGAGACCTCCCCATCCCTGTCGAACGGCGGGCGACCATACCTTTGCGACTGGCCCTTTTCGGCGGCTCTTTTGACCCGGTGCATCTGGGCCATCTGCACGTGGCGGACTGCGCCCGCCGCCACTTCGGCTTCGACCTGATTCACTTTCTTCCGGCCCTGATCCCGCCCCACAAGCAGGACCGCGTGCTGCTGCCGATCGCGCAACGGCTCGAACTCCTGCGAGCCGCCCTGGCGGACGAGCCCCGCTGCCGCATCGAAGAGAGCGAAATCCGGTCCGGAGGGAACTCGTATACCCTCGACACCCTGACCAGGCTGCAGTCGGCCCTTCCCCTTCACGCCCGACTCTTCTTCCTGATTGGCGGCGATTCCCTGGTCGACCTGCCCGCCTGGTACCGCGCCGGCGAGTTGATCCGGCGCTTCACCTTGGTCACGGTGCCGCGAGAATCGGGGCAGTCTCCAGCAGACCTGCTGAAGCCCCTTCAAGGCGCGTTCTCTCGCGAGGATCTCGACCGGCTGGAGCGGCACATCCTGCCCGTCACGCCACTCCCGATTTCATCCACGGACATCAGGGAGAGAATCAGGCAGGGGCTGCCGATCGAAGATCTGGTCCCCGCAGCCGTGTCCCGGCTCATCCGCGAGAAGGGGTACTACTCAGCCGGCTCCGCGGGTTGAGCCCCCGCCTCCCCGTCCCGGATCACCATCGTCCCGGCCATCAGATCCCCCAGCCTCTGGCGCCTTCTCGTGAAGGTGACCAGCGCCATCCCGACCAGCCCGAACGACCAGAACCAGTCGAGCAGCAACATCAGCGAGCGCGTGGTCGCGGCGCCCGCCGAGGGCGCCGCGCCGTTCAACGCCACCACCCTCAGACCCAGCAACGACTTCCCCGGAGACCGGCCGAACGCCAGGTCGGCGAACGCCAATACGCCCGTGAACAGGAGAACGAACAGCAGCATGGCGTCCTGCAGCATCGCATCCAGCGCCGCACTGATGATGACCCTGCTGTCGCCGGCCTGCTGCGCCCCCTCCATGGCTCCCTGGAACGAGAAGTCGACATACTCGAGTTCGTTCGGATCGAGCACCCTGTAGTAGACGACGCTGAAAAGGAAGAACAGGAGCACCACATCCACCGCGAAGGCCAGAATCCTGCGCACAAGCCCCGCCGGCTTCAGCATGACCGCCGCCGCCTCGGGCTCGCCCGCGGCCGGGTGGGTCCGCCGGACATCGCGCAGCCTCCGGCTGAAGAGACCCAGCAGCACGAACAGCCCGACCTGCAGCCCCAACGGCTTCTCGAACCGGCTCCAGTTGGCGGCCCAGGCGACCAGGAACATCGGGCGAGAACCGGGCTCCTCGACCCGGGCCGCTGAAACGATCCGCAGCGAGTCACCCTCGGCAACGAGCGCCACCAGAGACTCATCCCGCGAGCCTCGCCGATCCGATTCGGCCACACCGACGAGCCGGGCTCCATCGCCAACCGACAGTTGCCTCCGCCTGACCGGAAGTACCGGCGACCCGTCCTCGCCCAGGGCGACCCGAACCAGATCGGTCTCGCCGTCATCAGTCCGGTCCAGAAGCCATGCCTCCGGGAGCTCCCCCGCCGCGAAGAGCACCAGCCCGTCTCCCGCCGACCGCAGGCGAACCGAGCCTCGCCAGCTCAATCTCTCCCCGCTCACCACACCCGTCCAGAGCTCCATGCCCGCTCTCAGCACGACGTGGAAGCGCCCCACCCCGGCCAACCCCACCGCCACCTCTTCGCCGCGAACAGGCTCCCCCGCATCCGGCGGCGCCAGCTCCTGGAATCCGACTCCGTCGAACAGAGTCAGACCGAGGGTGCCATCCTCCTCCAACCCCGCGATCAGCGCCTTGTTCCCGTCCGAAGCCGCGTCAAGGACCCGTTCGGTCAGGTCTCGCCCCAGGAAGCGGTCGATCTCGAACGCCGGATTCGCAGAAGGCTCTTCAAGGTTCTCGGACAGCGCGGTCGCCCCGTCCGCGCCGAACAGATACAGCTTCCCATCCACGCGGGCCGACGCCCCGGCCGCCCGCTGGAGATACGTCGATCCCAGGGGCCGCAACTGGTCATCCAGCCGCACCAGCTCCACGAACGACGAATCCTCGCCGCTTTGAGCCAGGAACAGAACCTGTTCCCCCGGCGCGGCGCCCCGAATGGAGCGCACGAGCCCCGGGGCTGGAGGCATGCTCGTCATCCCGTAGGCAAGCAGGCCTGCTTCGGCCAGAAGGAGCAGCAGCGGTGCGAGTCGAATGGTCTTGCTCAGCCTTCAGGAGTCGTAGTGAATACCGGCGCGGTCGTCCAGCCGGGGCTTCGGTGCCGGGAGGATCCCGTATTGCTGAAGCAAGGAGCCCTGAGCCGCGCCGAGCGACGCCCGGGCGATCTGGAAGCCGAACAGCGCCCGCAATTCAGCGTCCTTGGCTTCCTGCCAGGACGCCTGTGCGTCCCGCACCTGGAAGGTCGTGGAGTATCCCACCTCCTGACGCTTCTGCTCGGCGTTCCATCGCTCCTCCGCCAGGCGGACCGCCTCGTGAGCCGCATCAATTTCTTCCTTCCGGTTGCGGACTTCCCGCACACCGTTCCGAACCTCCTGGATAACCTGATTCTCCATGTTCTTGTATTCCAGCAAGGCGCGGATCTTCCGCAGGCGGGCCGCGGCCAACCCGTACCGGGCCGTCCGGTTGCCGATCGGCATCTCCATCGAGACCCCCGCGGTGATGGTGTAGAACTCGTCGTCGTAGTTGAGAACCTCACCCTTCGAAGCCGCCAGCTGGTTGAAGCGCAGGGAAGCATTCAAGTCGAATTGCGGCAGCGTCTGGTTCTCCGCCACCAGGATGTCCAGATCGTTGTTCTTCAGGAACTCCCGCTGCCGGAGAAGCTCCGGCCTCTGCTCCAGCGCCACCTGGGCCGCATCCTGCCACGCGGGCACATCAAAGATCTCCTCGGACGCCTCGGTGAGAGGAATCAGGTCCACTTCCCATTCGTCCCGCTCATCGAACGGGAAGACCAACCGCTTCAGCGCGTCCGCCGTGCGTCCGATCTCGTTGCGGGCCGTGATCAACTCCTGATTCCTGGCGGCCAGATCCGACTCCGCCTCGACCACATCCAGCTTGCGGGCGTCCCCCACTTCGAGCTTCTTCTGGTTGATCCGGACCAGCTTCTGCGCCTGGTCCACCAGGAAGCTCCTGGTTTCCACGTTCTTGCGGGCGAAGTAATACTCCCAGTAGGCCGAGATCACCTCGGCCGCGCGCAGGATCCGGCTCTCCTCCAGCACCTCCGCGGCGCCCATCATGGCGTTCCGGGCGCTCAGGATCCCCGCCTTGTTGACCGCGGTCCCGAAGTTCCGCAGCAGCGGCTGGATGAACGAGAGCCCGATGTCCGAGCGGTACTCCGGGTTGAACCCGCCGAAGGTACCCGCGCTCGTCATCGACTTGCTCCAGTTCACGTCCGCCTGGTAGGAGGCGCCGTTCAGCAGCGTGCCCCGGAAGCCGGTGTTCAACACATGGCTCTTCCGCAGGATGCCGGTGATCACCACCTCCGGAGAAGCGGCGCCAGGCCCGAAGAGATCACCCCGCGCCAGGGCGGAGGCGGTCGGGTTGATGTCCTTGGTGAAGGTGTAGTTCAGGAACGCGACCGTGTCGAAGGTGCCGAGAGTCCCGCCCAGCTCCGCCTTCGAGATCTGCACGTCCACCTGATCCATCCGGAGCGCGAGCGAATTCTTCTCCGCCAGATAGATGCACTGCTGCATCGTGATCGGCATGGTGACCACGCTGCCCGGCTCCTCCGCCGGAAACAGCAAAGCGCAGAAGACCAGGATCGGATTCATCATCCTTCTCTACCTCTCGATCCGGATTCCGAGCTTCTCCAGAATCCGGCGCAGTTCTCGCCTGAACGTGGGCGACGCATCCTTGCCAAACACCTCGACCAGGCGTGCCTTCTCAGCCGGTCCGAACAGACTCCGGTGCATCTCTACGAACGGAGCCAGCTCCGCGAGAGCATTCCACTTGATGAAAAGCTCCGGATCACCCACGTTCTTCAGCAGAATCGACCGAATCTCCAGCGCGCGCTTCTTGCTGTCCTTGATCTGATCGGCCTCCAGGAACTCCCGCAGGACCTTCAGCTTGGCCGCAAAGTCCCGCTCGCCCCGGGCGATCCGGTTGACCACGGTCAGCCGCCCGCTCTCCTGGAAGCGGTCCAGGAACATCAGGTAGCTCACCCCCACGCTGAACTGCCCCGGCGCCGTCAGCACCACCAACTCCCGTTCGGTCGCGTCCCCGCGGAAGACCTCCAGAACCTCGAAGTGGGCTACCGACACTCCCCGGCCCGCCAGGATGACCGAGGTCGGCTTCGCCTCGACCACCACTTTCGACTTCTTCAGGGTCTGCTCCCCGAACGTCCGGAACTCGAACCGCTCCCGCACGACCCTCGGAGTTTCCTCCTGGGCGAACAGAATCCCGGTCAAGAGCAGCAGGCAGCTCGCGAGCATCCCGCGATTGTACAGAACGGCCCCTGCAATGACACCGGGCCCCTACCGCGCGATTCGCTCCTCCACCGAGAGGATCATCACGGAAAGCGCGGTCTCGTACAGATCGCCGCCCATCGACCCCACCGGATCCCAGTGGAACGTCTGATTCCAGGATCCGTCCTCATTCTGGGTCGAAAGCAGCTCCTCGGTGGCCGCGGTCTCCCAGCGATCCCAGTCCACTCCTCCCCGGCCCAGCAGGTCGAGCGCAGCGAAGAAGATCTTGGTCGGCTCCCGGAGCGATTCCTGCCGCAGGTGCTGGAGCAGCAGGTCGGCAGGCGGCTCGTATCGGCCCGAGTCCCGGACGCTGTCAAACAGCGGATCGAGCGCGGAGGCGCACGCGATCGCGCAGAGCTGGTCACCCGGCGTGAGGGCGAGTCCGGTCGCTGGATCAAGGTCCACCAGCAGGGCGACGAACGATTGGGCGTCCTCCGCCGCCCGCTCCAGGTCGATCACGGCCGGCACGCCGGCGGCCCGGGCCGTCTCCAGCGCCAGGGCGACCCAGGGAGCGGTGATGTTGTCCGCGGTCTGGCGCTCCCGGAACTTCCGCCGGGCGCCCAGGTCTTCCAGGCGCTCCAGCGCGTCCGCGAGCAGCGCCGCATCCGACCCCGGGCTCAGCAGGTAGTGCTCGGCAAACGCCAGGGTCGCCACGGCATGGTTGAACAGGACCACGTCCTCGTCTCCCCGAACGGCGCCGATGGTCCGATCCGCCGTGACCGAGGCGCGCAGGAAGGAGAGCCCCCGGTCCACATGCTGCCGGTACAGACCGCCGGGAATCCCCCGCTCCGCGTTGACCAGGAAGGCCAGCACGCACAGTCCGGTCATGCCGACCCGGGCCTCCCGTTCGCCGTGGAAGGCGGCCGGATCCCACGAGCCATCCTCCTCCTGCGCCTCCGCCAGGAAACGCAGGCTCCGCAAGACCGCCCGGTCCACCGGGCGATCACCGCGCTGGCCGAAGCGGTGCCGCATGCGGAACCGGGCCTGGACGAACAGGTTCTCCCGCGAGGTCTGCGCCTTCGCCTCCCGGACCAACGCGGTCGAAAGCGTCTCCTCCGGCGGCTCCGGAACCGGCAGCGGCGAATCGGGCGGCTCGATGTACACGTCCTGCGCCCTGGGTGGAGACAGCGACTCCAGAGCCACGAGCGACGGCCGTTCGGACAGTTTCGCTTCTTCCTCCTGGCCCGATTCCGGCCCAGGCTGCCCTTCCTCGACCCTCTCCGCGGTCGCCTGGACCGCCTCCGGATCAACCTGCCGCGCACTGCTCCACGCCAGGAAGCCCAGGAACGCCACCAGATGAATCGCCGCGGCCGTCAGCAACACCCGCAGGCCAAAAGAGGTGGAAACCCGGAATCTTGCGTACGCCGCCAGCGAGGCGACGCGATCGATGAAGCCCGCTTCACTGAGCAGCTGCTCATCCTCGAGGCGCTGCTCCTGGCCGAGGCGCCGGGTGAGCCGAGCCCGGAACGAATGCGAGGCCGGCTGCTCCGCCACGTTCCTCACCAGCCGCAGCAGGCGCTCCAGCTCGGAAGCCTCGGCGTCGCAGCTCTCGCACTCGCGGCGATGCTGCTGGAATCCGGCCACCAGGTCGGGATCCTCCTGCCCCAGCACCAGATGAACCGTCTGGCCCTCATACCTGCGACATCTCATTCAGGCGCCTCGCTTTCGCCCGAGCCCATCAGGCGCCGCAGATTCTGCACCGCCGCGTGGACCCGGGACTTCACGGTCCCGATCGGAATCCCGAGGACCTCCGCCACCTGCTCGTACTTCATTCCCTGACCTCCGGCCAGCGCCAGAACCGACTGCTGGATCTGCGGGAGCTGGGCCATGGCAACCTGCAACTGCGCCAGATCCTCCTCGTGGGACAACCGCTCGCCGGGCTGCTCGTCCTCCGCGGCAAGACGCTTTCCCAGCGAGGGCCCCGCCGGCTCGGCATCACTCTCTTCCGCCCGATCATCCAACGCTCGTTCCTCCGGCCGCACCTTTCGACTCCTGTAGACGTCGATCCAGTAGTTCTTCGCGATCCGGAACAGGAACGTCGCCAGCGCCGCATCGGGCGAGTAGGACTCCCGTGCCCTGTAAAGCCGGATGAAGACCTCCTGCGCGCAGTCCTCGGACAGATGCCGATCGCCCGAGAAACTGAAGAAGTACCCGATGAGCCGTCGCTCGTATCGTTCCACGATCCGGTCGAAAGCGGACTCATCGCCCTCGCGCAGCCGAATCAGCAGTTCCGAATCGCGTCGGTCCATTCAAGTCCCGTCCCAAGCAAACGGCTCGCGGGCGCATCGGTTCAGCGGAAACTGAGGAGTCCGAAGTAATTGCCATGTCCGGACTTGCGCTTGTGGTGCCCTCAGAACACGTCACTCAGATCGCGCACCAGCCGATCCAGGCAGTCCCTCGTGGCCAGACCGAAGGGAGAGTTCCAGTACGCCCCCGACTCCACCTGCTCGACCGTCGGAACCTCGAGCCGGTCGACTCCCGTCACCAGCGTATCCCCCCTGAGCAGCCCGTCGAGAAACACCCCCTGCCCCTGATCGAGCAACCTGTACGTCATCTCCACCACCGCCCGCCTGCGGTGGCCGATCGACTTCGCCTGCCCAAAGATCACTCCCTCCGAAGCGTCGTCATCCTGGAAGGCGACGATGGCCGTCTCAAGGTAGTACCGGGCAGCCTGCTCCTCCGCGCACGCCTCGAAGCGGCCCGTGCGTTCGAGCAACCTCTCCAGCATGGCGCGAGTCGCGTCGGTCAACTCGGCCACCACCGCGATCGGAGACTCGTTCAGCGTCTCCCGCACGATCACGGGGGTCCGTCTCTCGATGTTCACAGGTTCGATCGGATCCGGCAAATCCCGGTCCGGTCCCATGCATCCCGAGAGCATCGTCATCAGCAGAAGTCCGAGCGGCCCGATACGCTTCATCTTGCCTCCCAGGCCGTTCTCAATTCCGAGATCCGCCGGGTCATTTCCTCTCCGCCGGGACGGAGCGTCACCCGGCGTCGTTCTCCAGGCAGGTGTTCGAGGAGGATCGTGAGATCCGGATCCTCGAACGCCCCGGGGAACCTGTCGGCCCATTCAACCGCCACCACGTGCCGAAGCTCCAGGAATTCTTCCAGGCCGTTGCGTCGAAACTCCTCCTCCTCGCGGACGAAATAGGCGTCGAAGTGGTCCAGAGGGATGCGCGGCTCCGCGTACTGCCTCAGGATGTTGTACGAGGGGGAGCGGACCTGCCGCTCGTTCCCGCCAAGACCCCGGACCAGTCCGCGCACGAAGCAGGTCTTGCCGGCGCCCAGTTCTCCCAGCAGCAGCAGCAATTCACCCCCTGAAAGGAGGGCCGCCAGCAGGCCGGCCAGCCGCTCCGTGTCGCTCCTGGAGCCGGTCTCGACCGTGAGGGTCACCGCTTGTCCCCTGCGTCGCCCGCGTCAAAGGAATGCTCGAAGCCACCGGCGGGAAGCGGCGACTCCAGGCCTTCGCGCGAGATCCGGCAACCCTGGCCCGGGTCGGTGCAGCCGCCGATGCGCGAGATCAGCGGGCCGAGATCCGGGTCCGCGAGCAGCTCGCTTGCACGGCCGGGCGGGAGGGCAAACAGGAGCTCGTAGTCCTCGCCATCAAGAAGGGCATGCAGCAGTCCCTCGCGCCCGTCCGCCCGCCCGGCCCGCGCCGCGTCCGGCGAAACAGGAATCGACTCCGCCTGAAGGACCGCGCCCACGCCGCTGGCCCGGCAGAGCCGCGGGAGGTCGGCCGCCAACCCATCCGAGAGGTCGATCATCGCGGAGGGACGATACCGTTGGTTCAGCAGCAGTCCCTCAAGGACGCGCGGCGTGAAGCTCAGGTGGTGGCCCAGCATCGACCCGCCCAGCCGCCCGGTGACGAACAGGGAATCGCCCGCGCGAGCGCCGCTTCTCCTCACGGCCGGAGCCGTCCCCGACCGGCCGGCCACCGCCACGTTCAGGACCAGCGGTCCGGGCGAGCGCTTGGTATCGCCTCCCGCCACCACGCAATCGAACGACTCCGCCAAGCCCACCAGGCCTTCGAGCAACTCCCGGCCGTCGCCCGGACCGGCGCCTCCGGGAAGGGCCACCGAGACGAAGCAGCACCACGGTTCGACCCCCATGGCCGCGATGTCGCTCAGGTTCTTGGCCATCGCCTTCCGACCGGCCCGCCGGTAGCCGCACTCCTCCAACCGGAAGTCGATTCCATCCAGGGCCATGTCGGTGGTCAGTGAGATGACGCGCCCCTCCGCGTCGAGCAGGGCCGCGTCATCGCCAATCCCCAGCAGGATGTCCGGGCCGGCCGCTTCGCGAGCGCGGGCTTCGAGCAGCCGCAGGAAATCGCTTTCGGAGAAGGACATCAGAAGGGAAGCACTCCGAAGACCCGGGCCAGGACCTGACCCGGCGAGAGGATGGCACCCGCTTCCCGTCGAAGCGGATTTTCCACCAGGACCAGCAACTGCCCCTCCTGGAGCGGCAGCCGGTCGAGGACCTGGTCGGGAGCAGGATACCAGCTCTCCGTGCCCGAGCGGCGGACGCGTCCCTTGATCAGGTCGAGTTCCAGACTCTCGCCAAAGGTCGCCACCAACCGGCCGATGCATGTCACCTGCCGCTGGTCCCGGTACAGGACCGCGTCCCCGCTCCTTGGCGGACGATCCTGGCCGAACAGCCGGACCAGCAACCGGCTCCCTCCCGGATAGTCGAACAGGACCGGTTCCCCGGCGGGCACGGCGATCACCGTGATCCCGGAGAGCCCGTGCCAGAGGAGCAGCAGCACCGCCAGCAGCGCCACGATGCGGATCGGCCGGATCAGCCTTCTGGGGGAGATCCTCGGTATCCTCAAGGGCGCGCCTCCTCCACCAGCATCCTGAGTCTGGCCGTGGCCCGGCCCGGATCGGCCGCCGCGGTCACGGCCCGCATCACCGCGACACCATCCGCGCCGGCCCGCATGGCCGCCGCCGCGTGCTTCAGTCCGATCCCGCCCAGGGCGACGACCGGCAGGCTGATCAAGGACGCGAGCGCGCGGAACCGCTCCAGCCCCAGGGCCGGGAGCGGCTTGCTCGGCACCGCGAACAGCGGCGAGAGGGTGATGTAGTCGCACGCACCGAACCAGTCCGGATCGAGCGGATCGTGTCCGGAGAAGCCGAGCAAGGGAGCAGGCCCGACACGTTCCCGAACCCGGGCCGGCGGGTCGTCTCGAAAGCCGAGGTGCAACCCCGAGAGACATGGGCTGGCCGCAAGCTCTTCATGTCCGCTGCAGATCAGCAGCGCGGAGGAGTCGTCCGCCCGCGGCGAGAGCGCGAGGAGCAGCGACTCCAGCTCCTCGCGCGGCCGTGACCGCTCGCGAATCCAGAGCGCCGAAGCGCCGTTCTCCAGGCAGGCGAGGCACAGCTCCAAGAGCCGCGTGAGATCCCCTTCGCCCGGCGTGATGACCACCAGGCGAAGTCGCCCAGCGGCCCGGCTCATGTTTCTTCGATCGGGCCTGGCTCAGCCTCCGGCTGATCGACCTGCTGCCCCAATCCCTGGTCGAGAAAGAGCCCTCCCTTGGAGAGTTCCTGCTCCAACGTCGCGAGGTCGGCGCTCTCCTCCACCACGATGGCGGTGGGTGAAAGACGTTCCGAGTTCACCTCCTTGGCGGAGAGCGCGCGCAAGACCCGGTCCATGATCTCCCGATTGCGCCCGCGCAGCACGACCATCTTCCGCGCGCTCACGAACCGCACCTTGCCCGCCCATTCCTTGACCGAGTAGACGACATTCTGGGGGATGGTGCCCCGGGCGTTCTCCGAGAGCACTCTCAGAATCTCGGACACGTCCAGCCCCTCCGCCACCGCCTTCTCGATCGACGATGCGGTCAGGCGGTAGCGATAGACCGAGTCGGAGCTCTGCCGCTCCGCGAATCGATCCAGTCGGGTGATCAGATCGTACGTCTCGCCCCCTTCCGGGAAGAGCAGGACCTCGAAGTCGGGGTTGACCATCAGCGGCCGGCCGGCCTGCGCCAGGTCGTCCGGAAGCGCCCGGCCGAGGGCTCTCGCGCCCAGCGGGGTCAAGCGCACGCAGACCGCCACGCTGTCCTTCACTCCCAGGTCGACCAGCCCCATCAGGTAGAGCCGGTCCCTGAGCCACTGGAACAGCCACTGCGCCAGACCCGCGGCATCTCGCATGACGGCGGTGGGCGCATACTGGTAACGGTTCTGGAAGGCGTCCCGCACATGGTCCTCTTCCAGCCGGGCAAGGTACGCGTTCCGCGCGGCGAGCGGCAGAGCCATCACATGATGGAAGGTGCCGACCTGCTGGGTGGCCAGGATCTCGAGCAACTGATCCCGCAACCTTGGGGCGTGGAAGGAGTCGCCGTCCTTGAGCTGCTCCCGGAAGGCGAAGTCGAGCAGGACCCGGAGCTTCTTCTCCAGCTTCTCCGTCTCCCACATCCGCCCCTTGACGGTGATGTGCAGGTTGCGGTCCTTCCTGCCTTCCACCAGCTTCCTCGAGACGCAGAAGTCGTAGATGTACTGAAAGGAATCGATCCCCACCAACTCCGACTTCTTGGCCAGGATGAACTGGTCGATCAGCTTCTTCGTCACCGTGCGGTAGATCTGGCCGTTCAAGGTCAAGCGCACGCGGTTGTGCGCCACGAACGAGAGCAGATTCGAGATGTCGGAGATCATGTCGACACCACACGTCTTGATGTCGTCGATGTCCTTCGCGGAGTCGGGCCCGACTTCCCGGCGGTGCGCGGCGACCACCTCGTCGAACAGGACGAGAGTGTCGTCAAAGTGGTTGATGCCGTACTCGCCGAGGGCCAGATGCCGGAGAGTCCCCAGATAGAGCCTCTCGATCTCGCACTTGAATCGCTTGCGATCCCATCTGGGAGCAGATCCGCGAACACGGTCGTACTGCGACTTCGGTATGAACCCGCCTGTCTCCTTCACGGACACGCCAACCGCCTGCTTCAGGTCGTCGTCCAGGAGCCCCAGGCGATGGACGATTTCGGCAGGGGTGCAGAGCAGGCGGATCGCCTCATCCAGGTCGCTCAGCGGTCTCGGTTCGGAGAGAACCTGCGACATCCGTTCCAGCTCGGCCGGACCGAGCCGTCTCAGGAAGACCCGCAGGCTGAACATCTCCTTCGGCGTGCTCTCGTCGTCCCAGAGGAAGGCGTGCAGCACCTCTCCCAGATCTCCTGGAATGGAGAAGGAAGTGTCGCCGTTGCGCTGGCTGCCGGGAGGATCGAGCTGGAACACGAAGCCCCGCTTCTGCAGGGCGTTGAGCGCGGCTTCCACCTCGTACTGGCTCATGTAGTTGAACAGGCGCGACCGGACCACGTTCTCCCTGCTCACGGTGAACGCCCGATCCCGCAGCAGGAACCGGAGCAGATCGACCAGCTTCTTGGAGAGGAACTTGAGCCGCTTGCGGACCGATTCATCATCGGTCATCTTCACGACCAGTGAGTCGATCAGCGCATCGGAAGTTTTCGGCGCGGGACTCCCGCCGTCCCAGAACGAGTAGAACTCCCGCAATTCCTCACGGGTCCGCTCCCGGAGCAGCCGCTCCAGGCTAGGGGCCCTGGGACCTCGCGTCGTGTCGCTCATCGTCACTCGCTTCGTTCCGCTGGATGTCCATCTGGTCCACATCCCGGATCTCGTAGGAGTACCCCTGTTCGGTCAGGAAGAGCTGCCGGTGATTGGCGAACTCCGACTCCTTCGATTCGCAGGTAACCAGGCTGTAGAACCATGCTGGCGATCCATTCGATTTCGGCCGCAGGATGCGCCCCAGGCGCTGGGCCTCCTCCTGGCGGGACCCGAAGGTCCCGGAGACCTGAATCGCCACGGCTGCATCTGGCAGGTCGATTGCAAAATTTCCTACCTTAGAGACCAGGAGCAGCGGAAGCTCACCTTCTCGGAACAACTTGTAGAGCCGCTCTCGCTCCCGATTCGGTGTCTTGCCGGTGATCAGTGGCGCCTTTAGCCGGATCGCAAGTTTCTCCAGTTGATCTATGTACTGTCCGATTATCAACTTCCGTTCGTCCGGATGCTGCTCGATCAGCCATTCTGCCACCGCCTCCTTGGCGGGATTCTCCGAAGCCATGCGAAACTGGGTCCGAGCCGAACTGCTCTGGTACTCGTGCTTCATGTCGTCCGGGATCGGAATCCGAACCTCGACACAGATGGCCCGGGCGATCCAGCCCTGTCGTTCCAGGACCTTCCATGGGACATCACACTTCTTCGGCCCGATGAGGGAGAAGACTTCATCCTCTTTGTGGTCTTCCCGGACCAGCGTGGCCGTCAGTCCCAGGCGCCTGGTGGCCTGGATCTCGGCGGTCACGCGGAAGACCGGCGCCGGCAGCAGGTGGACCTCGTCGTAGATGACCAGGCCCCAGTCGTTGGCCGAGAAGAGGTTGAAGTGCACGAACGGGGTGTTCTTCTTCCTGCGGTAGGTCAGGATCTGGTACGTGGCGATGGTGACCGGCCGCACTTCCTTCGTGTCGCCGGTGTACTCGCCGATCTGGTCCTCCGGAATGTCGGTCTTGTCCAGCAGTTCCGCCCGCCACTGGCGCACGGCCACCACGTTGGTGGTGAGAATCAACGTCTGGGAGCGCACCCGGTCCATCACGCCGAGGCCGACCACCGTCTTGCCCGCTCCGCAGGGCAGCACGATCACTCCGGAGCCGCCCCGCTCTGATCCGCCGGCGTAGAACACGTCCGCGGCATCCCTCTGGTACGGCCGCAGCCGGAACGGCTCGCCGCTGCGCATGACCTCGCGCAGTTGGAACTGGAACGGCGCCCCCGGCGCATATCCCGCGAGATCCTCCACCGGGTAGCCGATCCGGATCAGCGCCTGCTTCACCTCGCCCCGGTACTCAGGCGGAACCTCGATGCTGTCTCCCGTGGCCGGCTTGCCCAGGAGCTTGCGGATCGCCGGACTCTTCGTGACATCGTTGAGCAGCTTCGGTTCGGTCGAGGAGAGGACGATCCGTTCTCCGATCCTCTCCAGCCGCAGCAGACCGAACTTGCGAATGTTGTCCCGCACGTCCCGGTCGATGTTCGGGGGGACCGGATAGCGCGACCGGTCCTGAAGAAAAGCGAGGATGGTGTCCGCGTCCAGGCCGGCAGCCGCGGCGTTCCAGATCGAGAGCGGAGTGATGCGGTAGGTGTGGAAGAACTCCGGCGACTTCTCCAGCTCGGCGAAGCTGGACAGAAAGTCCCGTGCCTCGGCGAACCCGGGGGCGTTCACCTCCAGCAGGACGGTGCGGTCGCCCTGGACCGTCAGAGGCTTCGCGCCGGTCTCCGGATCGTGGCTCATGCGGTGTGCTCCAATTCGGATACCGACCGGGATTTTGTCAATTCCTGCCTGAGGCGTTGCCCGGTGTGCGATGCTCCGCAGGCCGCGACATCTTCCGGAGTTCCCTGCACGACCAGCCTGCCGCCCCGGAGACCTCCTTCAGGCCCGAGGTCGATCACATGGTCCGCGCACTTCACGACGTCCGGATTGTGCTCGATCACCAGCACGGTGTTGCCGCCGTCCACCAGTCGGCCGAGCACCGCGACCAGGCGAGCCACATCATCCAGATGCAGCCCCGTGGTCGGCTCGTCGAGCAGGTAGAGCGTCTCTCCCCGGGCCGGTCCCGCCAGCTCCGAGGCCAGCTTGACTCTCTGGGCCTCGCCACCCGAGAGGGTGGTCGCGGACTGGCCCAGCCGCAGGTAGCCCAGGCCCACGTCGTCCAGAAGACGCAGCGTTCGCCGGATTCTCGGGTGGTTCCGGAAAAACTCCAGGGCCTCGCAGACCTCCATCTCCAGGACGTCCGCGATCGACTTGCCGCCAAACGTCACGCCCAGCGTCTCCCGCTCGAACCGTTTCCCCTCGCACGCCTCACAAGTCACGTAGACATCCGACAGGAAGTGCATCTCCACCTGCACCATCCCCCTTCCCTCGCACGCCTCGCACCGCCCTCCGGAGAGATTGAACGAGAAGCGTCCCTTCTGGAAGCCTCTCATGCGCGCCTCGGGCGTGGCGGCGAAGACCTCCCGGATGCGGTCGAAGATTCCGGTGTAGGTGGCGGGATTCGAGGATGGCGTCGGCCCGAGCGGAGACTGGTCCACCACCGCGAGGTTCCGCACCCTCTCTGAAATCGAGAGGGACTGGAACGTCCCCCGCAGATCCCGGTCGCCCCGCAGCCGGCGCCGCACCGCCGGCTCGAGCAGGTCCATCACCAGCGTCGACTTGCCCGACCCGGACACGCCGGTCACGCAGGTCATGGCCCCCGCCGGGATGCTCACGTCGAGCGACCGCAGATTGTGCAGGCACGCTCCCTCCAGCCGGATCGCGGTCTTGCTGGTGTCCCGCCGGGCCGCGGGCAGGGGGACCTGCTTCTGATTCCGCAGATACGCTCCGGTGAGGGAGCGCGGATCGTTCTCCACGTGCGAGACAGGGCCCGCGGAAACGACCTGCCCGCCCCGATGTCCAGCGCCCGGGCCGATGTCGATCAGGTAGTCCGCAGCCCGGATCACGTCCAGATCGTGCTCCACCACCAGGATCGTGTTCCCGAGCTGCTTCAGGTTCTCCAGGGTCTCGATCAGGCGCGCGGTGTCCCGGGGATGGAGGCCGATGGTCGGCTCGTCCAGCACGTACAGGACTCCCACGAGGCGGTTTCCGAGCTGGGTCGCGAGCCGCAGTCGCTGCGCTTCCCCTCCGGACAGGGTCGAGGAGCGGCGATCGAGCTGCAGGTAGTCGAGCCCGATCTCGTTCAGGACCTCGATCCGGTTCTGGATCTCCTTCAGGATCTCCCTGGCGATCTCGCCCCTGGAGCCTTCCAGCTTCAGCTCCCTGAAGAAGCGGAGCGCCTCCTCCACCGTCAGGCGGGAGAGCTCCCCAAGGGTCTTGCCGCCAAGACGGAACGAACGGGAAAGCGGATTGAGCCGCTCTCCATGGCAAGCGGGACACTCCCCCTCCACCATCAGGGGATGCAGCCGCTGGCGCCACCACCTCCCCTCGCCGGGAACCTGGTACTTCGCCTCGAACATGCCGCAGATCCCGGCCCACTTGACGTCGAACGAGTACTCCCTCCGGGAGTGGCGGGAGTTGCGCACCACCTCGACCCGGACCGGATCGGGGTGCCCCCTCAGGATGATCCGCCGGACTGCCTCCGGCAGGTCCCCAAAAGGCGCATCGAGATCGAAGTCATGCCGCTCCGCCAGGGCGCTCAAGACGCGGCTCACGCCGAAGTGACGTCTCGAGAGCGTCCGTTTCCAGGGAGCCACCAGCGCTCCCTTGAACAGGGGGCGGCCCGGATTCTCGATCAGCCGGTCCTCGTCGCAACGCTCCAGCCGTCCCAGCCCGTCGCATTCCCCGCAGGCGCCCAGATGCGAGTTGAACGAGAACAGGCGCGGGTGCGGCTCCTCGGCCAGACGAATGCCGTGCGCCGGGCAGGCCGGCTCCCTGGTGAACAGTCGCTCCTCTCCGTCCTGGTCCCTCACCAGCGCCAGGTTGTTGCCACGGCGGTACGCCTGCTCGAACGACTCCGCGAGCCTGGTCCTGGAGGAGCCGCGCACCAGGACGCGATCGACGATCAGATCGATCCGCCGGACCTCGGCGAGCCTTCTCGGCGGCGCATCCTCAAGGCGCAATTCCTCCCCATCCAGCGCGTAGCGGACGAACCCCTCCTTCAGCAGCTCCTCCCGGATCTCAAGGAAGCGGGCGGGCCGCTCCAGCGGCTGCCGGCCGCCCAGGCTCTTCCGGTAGAGGGGCGCCAGCAGATGGATCTTCCGTCCCGGGAACCGGGCGACGGTTTCCCGCGCGGCGAGACCGGGAGGCGATGCCTCCAGCACACGGCCGCACTCTGGACAGTGTGCGGTTCCCACGCGGGCGTACAAGACCCGGAGGTAGTCATGGATCTCGGTGGAAGTCGCCACGGTGGAGCGCGGGTTTTTCGAGGCCGCCCGCCGGTCGATCGCGACGGCCGGCGAGAGGCCCTCGATCAGGTCGACCGGGGCGCGGTCCATCCTGGAAAGGAAGCGCCGGGCGTAGGTCGACATCGATTCCACGAACCTGCGCTGAGCCTCGGAGAAGATGGTGTCGAAGGCCAGGGAGGTCTTGCCGGAACCGGACACGCCGGTCACCACCGTGAAGGAGCCCCTGGGAATCTCCACGTCCAGCCGCTTCAGGTTGTTCACGCTGGCCCCGACCACCCGCAACGGTACCTCTCCTCCGGGTCCGGACTCCTTCACCACCGGGCTTCGGTTCGGGGAAGGAGGCAACAGGTATTCCTTCAGCAACCGGCCCGTCCACGACGTCTTGCTGCGCATCGCCTGCCGTGGCGTGCCGTAGAAGACCACTTCGCCGCCGCCCTTCCCCCCCTCCGGTCCCAGGTCGATGATGCGGTCGGCCGTCTTGATCACGTCCATGTTGTGTTCGATCACCACGACCGTGTTGCCGGAGTCGACCAGCACAGCGAGCGCGGACAGCAGGCACTCGATGTCGGCGAAGTGCAAGCCGGTGGTCGGCTCGTCCAGGAGGTACAGGGTGCTCCCGGTGCCGGGCCGTCCCAGTTCGCGGGCCAGCTTCAGCCGCTGGGCCTCGCCCCCCGACAGGGTGGTCGCCGTCTGGCCGAGCCGCACGTACCCCAGGCCCACGTCACACATCGTCTTCAAGACCCGGCCCAGCTTCGGATGGGCCTCGAAGAAGGCCGCCGCCTCGACGACCGTCATCTCCAGCACCTGGCGGATGTTCTTCGAGCGGTATTCGACCTCCAGCGTTTCCCGGTTGTAGCGCAGCCCGCCACACTCGTCACACGGGATCTCCACGTCCGCCAGGAACTGCATTTCCACGACCTTCACGCCGGCTCCCCCGCATTCCTCGCACCGGCCGCCCGCCACGTTGAAGGAGAAGCGTCCCTTGAGATAGCCTCGCGCCTTCGACTCGGGCAGCATCGCGAACAGGTCTCGAATGTGGGTGAGGGCCCCGCTGTACGTGGCCGGGTTCGAACGAGGTGTGCGCCCGATCGGCGCCTGACCGATCTCGATCACCTTGTCGATCCGCTCGGCCCCCTCGATCCGGTCGTGTTCTCCCACCGGCTCCCGCGCGCCGTGAAGGTCCCTTGCCAGCGCCCGCTTCAGCACCCGGTCCAGCAACGTCGACTTGCCGGAACCGGACACGCCGGTCATGACCACGAAGCATCCCAGCGGGATGCGCACGTCGATGTTCTTCAGGTTGTGGTGCCGGGCTCCCCGGACGATCAGCTCACCACGGTTCGCCTGCCGCGTCTTCCGCGGCATCGCGATGCTCCGCTCGCCTCTCAGGAACTGCGCGGTCACGGACGTTGCCGACCTGAAGACCGCTTCCGGCCGCCCGCTGGCGACCACGTGTCCCCCCTCGTTCCCCGCTCCCGGCCCGATATCGACCAGGAAATCGGAGGCGAGCATGGTGTCCCGATCGTGCTCCACCACCAGCACCGTGTTCCCGCGGTCCCGGAGCTGCTGCAGGGTCCGGATCAGGCGGTGATTGTCGCGCTGGTGCAAGCCGATCGACGGCTCGTCCAGGACATACAACACCCCCTGAAGCTGGGAGCCGACCTGGGTGGCGAGCCGGACTCTCTGCGCCTCGCCGCCCGACAGGGTCCGGGCGCCGCGATCGAGCGGCAGGTACCCCAGCCCCACATCCGCGAGGAAGCGGAGCCGCGAGCGGATCTCCCGCAGGACCTCCCGGCCGATCTGTTCCTCGGCCGGGCGCAGCTCGAGTCCGGAGAACCACTCGCACAGCTCCTCCACCGTGGCCGCGGACAGGTCGCTGATGGCGCGGTCGCGGAAGGTGACCGCCCGCGCTTCCGGCCGCAACCTCGTGCCCTCGCAGAGGCCGCAGACCACGCGCGACATGTACTTCTCGAGATGGGGCGTGCGAGTCACCTTGTACGCCCGCTCCATCGAGGGGATCAGCCCCCTCAGCGGCCGGTGGTCCGAGCCGCGAACGGTGCGCCCGCTGCTGCCGTCCACATATTCCCAGCTCAGGCGCAGCTTCCTCGTGCCCGAACCGAACAGCAGGACATTGCGTTGTTCCTCCGTCAGATCCTTCCAGGGCGTGTCGAGGGAGAAGCGGAAGGCGCTGGCGACCCTCTCCAGCGACTCCGGCCCGAGCCGCGAGTAGGTCACATAGCCGGTCCTGGAGGTGGTCGCGATCGCCCCCTCCCGGATGGAGAGGTTCTCGTCCGGCACCAGCAGGCGCGGATCGAATCGCTGGCTCATGCCCAGTCCGGAGCAACTCCTGCAGGCGCCATACGGTGAGTTGAAGGAGAAGAGCCGCGGCTCCAGCTCGGGAAAGTCGAGTTCGCAGTCGGGGCAGGCGAGCCGCGAGGAGAACAGCGCGTGCTCCTCGCCGATCAGCGCTGCCACCACGCCGTCCGCCAGCTTGAAGGCCGCCTCGACCGCCTCGGCGAGCCGGCCGCGGCGCTCCGCAGTGGCGCGCAGCCGATCGACCACGACCTCGATGGTGTGCTTCTGGTACCGCGAGAGGCTGATTTCCTCGTCCAGGCGGCGCACGGTTCCGTCGATTCGGGCCCGCACGAACCCCTTCAGCCGCAATCCCTCCAGATCCTTGCGATACTCCCCCTTGCGGCCCCGAATGATCGGCGCCAGCACCTGCACCGTGCCCCCCTTGGCCTGGCCCAGGAGCCGGTCCGCGATCTGATCCCGCGTCTGCGCCACCAGCCCCCGGCCGCATTTCGGGCAGTGCGCCTCCCCCAACCTGGCGAACAGGAGCCGCAGATGGTCGTGGATCTCGGTGATGGTGCCGACCGTCGAGCGCGGGTTCCGGTTGACCGTCTTCTGATCGATCGAGATGGTCGGCGAGAGCCCGTCGACCCGGTCGACCCTCGGCTTGTCCAGATTCCCCAGGAACTGGCGCGCGTAGGCGGACAGCGACTCGATGAACCGCCTCTGTCCTTCCTGGAAGATCGTGTCAAAGGCGAGCGACGACTTCCCAGACCCGGAGACGCCGGTAATGGTCGTCAAAGCCGACCTGGGAATCCGCAGATCGATGCTCTTCAGGTTGTGCTCACGAGCACCTTCTACGACAATCTCGTTGAGGGACATCGGTGCGGCTGTCTAACCGGTGCGCGGCGCCGAGCTCCTTTCCTTCTGATGGTCGACCCAACGATCAACATGTTTCTCTCGATCAGAGGGAAGCGGTTGATACTACTGCCTCCGGTCCGCGCGGTGGAAGGGTGTTGCCGGAAGAATCTCCAGACTTGAGAGGAGCCTGCCGACCCTGTTGAATGTCGGTGACGACCGATCCCAAGTTGGGGGCCAATCTGCCTTGACGGAGAACTCGAACGAGCTGGCGACGTCGGAGGGGCCGCCCCGCGCTCTTCTGAAGGTGATCGTGGTCATGCCGGCGTACAACGCGGCGGACACGCTCGAGCGGACCTATCGCGACATTCCCCGGGATTGCGTCGACGAGATCATCCTCGTGGACGACGTCTCCAGCGACGACACGGTCGAGGTTTCGCGGCGGCTGGACGTCACAACCATCCAGCACGAGCGGAATACCGGCTACGGCGGCAACCAGAAGACCTGCTACAGAGAGGCCCTGGCCCGCGGCGCCGACATCGTGATCATGGTGCACCCGGACTACCAGTACGACTCCCGGGTGATTCCCGCGATGATCTCGTTCCTGCGCCTGAACATCTGCGACGCGGTGTTCGGCTCCCGCATCCGGACGCGCGAGGAGGCGCTCCAGGGCGGCATGCCGTGGTGGAAGTACATCGCCAACCGGTGCCTGACGATGACCGAGAACATCGTTCTCGGCCAGAACCTCAGCGACGCCCACACCGGCCTTCGGGCCTACACCCGGCAGGTGCTCGAGACCATTCCGTTCCAGAACAACTCGGACGATTTCGTGTTCGATTCCCAGTTCATCTCGCAGTTGGTCTACTTCGGGTTCAGGATCGGGGATGTCCCGGTGCCGACGCGGTATTTCCGCGAGGCCTCCTCGATCAACTTCAAGCGCAGCGTGGAATACGGGCTCTCCACCCTGGCGACCATGGGACGGTATCTCCTGCAAAGAGCCGGCCTGGCCCACTTCGCGATCTACGCCGCGGACAGGGATTCCAAGACCCGGTGAAGCGCACCATCCTGCTGTTCTTCCTGCTGCTCATGCTCGGCAAGACCTTTGCCGCGTCCCGGCTGGACCTGTTTGGCGACGAGGCGTTCTACTTCATGTGCAGCGGCCGGATGGACGTCGCCTTCGCGGACCATCCCTTCATGACCGCGCTCCTCGTCAAGATCGGAACCAGCCTGCTGGGTCCCGTCGAGCTCGGCTGCAGGCTGGTCTTCCTGCTGCTGGGCGCCCTTTTCCCGCTGCTGATCTTCCGCCTGGCGCGCCCCCTCGTGGGCTCCAGGGACGCATGGCTCGCGGCCGGCCTGAGTCTGGTCATGCCGGCCACCGCGCACCTCGGGCTGCTGGCGCTTCCGGACGTGCCCCATCTGTTCCTGGCCGCGCTGGCGCTGCTCCTGTTTCTGAGGGCCGTCGAGCGGCCGGCGACCTGGCTGTTCGTCGCCGCCGGGGTGGTCACGGCGCTCGGCCTCTCGACCCACTACCGATTCGTCCTGGTGCCGTTCTCGTTCGGGTTGTGTCTGATCCTGACGCGATCGGGCCGGGCTCTGCTTCGCACCAGGGGCCCCTGGCTTGCGTTGCTGACGATGCTGCCCGGCCTGCTGCCGGCACTCCTCTATAACGTGCGGCTCGACTTCGCCCCCTTCCGCTACCAGGCAATGGACCGCCACGGTTCCGGCTTCGACCTGAAGGCCCTGGCCGAGCATATCCCGGCCCAGATGGTGGCAACAACTCCCCTGATGTACGTGGTCCTCGTCGCCACCCTGGTCGTGATGCTGCGGAGGATGCGGCAAGGCGACGCGCGCATGGCTCCCCTGGCTCTCTTCAGCCTTTCGCACCTCGGTCTCTACCTCCTGGCGAGCCCCATCACCGACGCGAGCCACGCCAGCATCCACTGGCCGGCGCCCGGGTACCTGCCGCTGCTCGTCTTCGCGCCGGGAATCCTGCGGGAGTTCCTGCAGAGGAAGCCGACCCGCCTGCGGCGCGCGCTGGTCGTGGCCACACCCGGACTGGGGGTGCTGGTCCTCTCGCTGGCCTTCCTCGAGCTGAACACACACCTGTTCCGGATTCAGTCCCTCGCACGCCCCTTCGCCGGCTGGACGGAGGTGGCCCGGGAGGCCGGCCGCCAGCTCGCGGACCATCCGGAGCTCGCGCGGGCAGGGTCGCTGCCGCTGCTGGTGGCGGACAACTACATGCTCGCCGGCAACCTCGAGCTCAAGCTTGCGGGCCGGGCGGAGCTGTTCGTCCTGGACCACCAGAAGGGTTACGAACACGGCCGAGCGGCACAGTTCGCGCAGTGGGGAAACGGCGAGGAGGGGCTGAGAGGGAGGACCGGAGAGGATGCCCTGGTCGTGGTCGAGCGGACCCGCACCAGTTCCCGAGGCTGGGAAGCCTGGCGAGCGCATGTCGCTGCCTTCTTCCAGAAGCTGGAGCCGTTGGCGGAGATCGAGACGCCCGGCGGGAAGAGCGGCAAGCCGAAACGGTTCGAGTTCTATGTGGGGCGTGGCATCAGGTAGTTCCCGTTCGCGCCCGTGCCCCAACGGAGGTTTGGAATCCCGGGAAGGAACCCGCTCGTCCGTCGTCCCAGTATGGCGGCCACGGGAAGCGTGGCGTTGCTCCACCAGGAAGGGTGTTCCCATGCTCATACAAACACTGCTCTTCGTCGCACTCTTCTGTGGCCCGCGGGGGCCGGCCACGGACGACTTCTCCAGTTTCGTCCAGCGCAAGGGTGACTCGATCACGATCCAGTTCGACACCGTGGGCGGCACCCCGCTCGTCGACTTTGTCGAATTCGCCCAGACGATCATCGCTGTGCCGCTCGACTTCGACGAGCGGGATCTCTCTGGGATCGTGCTGAAGACGATGGGCGCGAAGACCGTCACCACCAGGACGTTCTGGCCCTACTTTCAGGCCGTCCTGAGGTCCCGGGACATCGTGGTCGTACCGTATGGCAATGTGCTCTCGTCCGATCGTCCCGGGAGCGGTCCCGACACCGGTTTCTATGCACTCAGGAAGAGCGCCGGTGGAGTGAGCGGCGCCAAGCCGGGCTACATCAAGTCCCAGGCTCCCGTGGTGTCGCCGGAGGAGTTGGTCAGCTTCCAGTATCAAACGGGCATTGTCCTCACCACCTCGTTTACTCTGGAGCATTTGGCCTGCCAGGAAGCGGCGAACATGCTCCAGACCTACTTCACCGATCCGATGCTCGAGAGCGTCCGCGCGGTCTCGAACTCGAACACGATCGTGGCAACAGGCTTTGCCGGGACCCTCTACGGAATCCACGAGTTGCTGCAGCTCATCGACGTGGACCGGGTCCCCAGCACACAGGAGCTCCGGAGAATCGTCCTGAAGAACGCAGTGGCGGAGGAGGTCAAGCCGATCGTGCTCTCGATGCTCGGCTCGATCGCGGACTTCTCAGGTCAGCAGGGTCAGCCTCGGCGGGCGGGCCCAGGTCTGGACATGGAGCCCCGCCCCTCGGTCGAAGCTGACGCCCGGACCAACGCCCTGCTGGTCATCGCCTCCCCGCAGATCCAGCAGCAGATCTCCACGCTGGTCGAGCAACTCGATCTGGAGGTGAAGCCCGCCGGCAAGACCACGGTCATCTCCCTCGAAAACGCCGTGGCCGCGGAGCTGGCGGACACCCTGAGGGAGTGGGCGGAGAGTTCCGGCTCCGGTTGGATCAGCATCGTGCCGGACGCCCGCTTGAACGCACTGCTGATCACCACCTCGGACGAACAATTGTCGCAGGTCCTCACGCTGGTGAAGCAACTGGACGTGCGCCAACGGCAGCCCCGGGCGGAGGAAGCCGGCGGCTCGCAGGGTTGAGATCCGGTTCCGTGCGCGAACAGGTACTCGTACACATCTGATCCTTGCCTGCAAGGACGAAGGGGTCCCTCTCGCGTGCTTCACATTCACAAGGAGCTCGGCGCGGAGCACGCGACAACGGTGGAGGCGGGAGCATTGCTGCACGACCTGCAAGGCGCGTGCCACCGGGCAACGCGTTTCGTACTCGAACCGGATTCCGTTGGTCCGCTCCCAGCAGGCCTCACTCGGTCAGGTACCCCGCCAAGAAGTAGAAGCAGTCCAGGCGCGACGTTCCATCGGCCGTTCGAGCCAGCACCACGTCGGAGCCAGGCGGGAACTTGAAGCCGACTCCGGAACCTGTGTTCCCCGCGAAGTCTGAGCCCGATAACTGCCACGGAATCACGAGAGTTCCTTTCTTCGCCCCCTTCAACCGCACTTCCAGGTCCGGTTCCGGGAACAGCATCTTCTTCGTCTTGGTGGTCCGCAAATCGGTGATGACGAGCCACAAGTCGTCAGGAACCGTGTAGAGCACCTCCTGGTCCCCCGGCTTCTTGAAACCTGCGATCCCGGTCACGTTGACGATCCGGTCCGCGACCGAGGGTGGCCAGCTACCTTGGGCGACCTGCCCTGCTTTCTCCTGGCCCTCCGCCAGACCGCCGGCCAGAGCCAGACCGGCGCAGAGCCCCAGTGCTGCGAGCGAGATTCCCTGCCTCATCGTGTGCATTCCTCCGGATTCGATGGGAACTGTGGTGCGACGATTGTCCAGGGGATCATACGCGATCCGGCACGCACGTCACCGCTTGACTTCTCGAGAGATCAAGGCGTAGGTTCCGTGCCGAACTTTCCCTGCCCGCCGGATCCGGGCTGAAGACAACCAAGAACTGATGGCCGCCACGTCCCTCGACAAGAACAAGATCGTGTTCGCCCTGCTGGAGGGCGTCAACCAGAGCGCGGTCGATCTGTTGGCCGCCCACGGGTATCGAAACGTCGTGCGCCACGATGGAGCGCTCTCCAGAGCGGAGCTGCTCGACGTTGTCTCGGAGGCCCACTTCGTGGGGATTCGATCGAGAACCCGCCTCGACGAATCGGTCCTGCGGGAAGCGCGGCGGCTCATCGCGGTCGGTTGTTTCTGCATCGGCACCAATCAGGTCGATCTCGAGGTGGCCAGAAGGCAGGGAATCCCTGTCTTCAACGCCCCCTACGCCAACACGCGGAGCGTGGCCGAGCTGGTGCTGGGCGAACTGATCCTGCTGATGCGCGGAGTGCTCGAGAAGAACATGGGCGCCCACCGCGGAGAGTGGCAGAAAAGCGCGCGCAACTCCTTCGAGGTTCGAGGCAAGACTCTCGGCATCATCGGGTACGGGCATATCGGCACCCAGGTCGGAATCCTGGCCGAGAACCTGGGGATGAACGTCCTGTACCACGATATCGAGAGCAAGCTCTCGCTCGGGAACGCCCGCAAGGCGGACTCCCTCGAGCATCTCCTCGGCTGCTCGGACGTGGTCACCCTGCATGTTCCGGACACGCCCTTGACCCGGCAGATGATCTCCACGGAGCAGCTCCGCAGGATGAAGCCGGGCGCGGTCCTGATCAATGCGTCCCGGGGAACGGTCGTTGACATCGACGCGCTGATCCCGTGCCTCCGCTCCGGGCAGATCCGGGGCGCGGCCGTGGACGTTTTTCCGACGGAGCCGAAGACCCTCGGGGACGAGTTCATGTCGCCGCTACGGGAGTTCGACAACGTCCTGCTCACGCCCCACGTGGGCGGCTCCACCGTGGAGGCCCAGGAGCAGATCGGCCGCGAGGTGGCGGAGAAGCTCGTGCTCTACAGCGACAATGGATCGACCGCCTCGTCCGTGAATTTCCCGCAGGTCGCTCTTCCCGAGTACGCGGGCAAGCACCGCCTGCTCCACATCCACCGGAACGTCCCCGGAGTGATGGCCCGCATCAACGGGGTCTTCTCCGACAACGGTGTCAACATCGCCAGTCAGTACCTGCAAACCGATTCCGAGATCGGATACGTGGTGATCGATCTGGACCAGGACTACAGCGCCGCCGCCCAGGCCATGCTGAGAGAGATCCCCGGGACCCTCCACTGCCGCGTGCTGCACTGATTCGTGGAAGTTGCCTCTGGATGCTTCGCGGGGTGCGCAGCAATCGAAATCGGGATCGGCGTCGATTGGATGCGCCTTCCGAGTGGCATGAGACCAATCGATCCCGATTTCGATCCCGATTTCGATGGCGATTCTTCGGTGGCCAGCCGAGCAAGTCAGGAACCTCTCTTCGGTGCTATCATGGGTACCCGCGACGACCCGAAGCGCCGGAGACCGTTCTCATGAGACACTGCCTGATACTTCTGCTTGGGCTGCTGCTGATTTCACCAGTGGCCGAGGCCAAAAAGCTCGTCGTCAAGAAGGGGACCGATCTGCCCACGATCCAGAGCGGCGTCGACGCCGCCACCGCCGGTGACAGGATCGTCGTCAAGAGCGGCGTTTATCAGGAGAACGTCGTGATCCCCTCGACTCACACGGGGCTCACCCTCAAGGCCAGCGGGCAGGTGACGATCGAGGCCCGCGCTGCCGGCGGTGTGGGCGCGGGACCGGCGGTCCGGATCGAGTGCGCCGATGTCACGGTGCAGGGTTTCACGATCCAGAACGCCGCCACGGATCCCTCGCCGCCGAACGATCCGGGGTGCGGCATCTTGACCACAGAGAGCAGTCTGACCGTGCGCCAGGTCATGTTTCGGGACAATGCAGCGGCCGCGATCTGGGCACCTCAGGGGGATGGTACCCATGTTCAGGACTGCGTGTTCCTGGGAAACAGGTCGGCCTTGAACATCACCGGTGACGATGTCATCGTGACCGGCCTGCGGGTCGCAAACTCCGATCAGTCCGCGCTCATCATCGCCGGCGGCTCGGCCTCCATCACCAGTTGCGACGTTTCCAACTGCGGCGGAACTGCATTCGACATCACCGGTCCGTCCTGCCTGGTATTCAAGAACACTGTCAACCTTGCTGGCGGTCACGGCGTCGTGGTCGACGGCAACTGGGCCAAGATCCGCGACAACAAGCTGTGCGACCTCGGGAGTGACGCGATTTCCGTGGTCGGAGACTACGCGGATGTCAATGACAACCAGATCGAGCAGACCGCGGGCGGCACGGGAGTCTTCCTGGATGGAAACAACCATTCCGTCAGGGGCAACCGGATCCGCCGCACCCGCTCGCACTGTATCCATGTGGTCGGCGAGAACGCCAGCATCCACGACAACAACGTGAGCCATCCGACTGCCGGATCGGGCATCGTGGCCGATGGGGACAACCCGCTGGTGACGGAGAATCGCGTCGCCCATGTGATGGGCGACCATACCGGGATCACCATGCAGAACGCCGTGACGGTCGGCCTGCTCGACGGGAACTCCGTCGACAATGTCACCGATGCCGGAATCGAGGTCGCCGTCACCTGCCTCGACGTCACGATCCGCGGCAACACGGTCACCCGGGCCGGAAACAACCATGAGGACGGATTCAGCATCCTGGGCGACGGTCACGTCTTGCGCAACAACACGGCCTCGAACAACGGCGGGGATGGCTTCAACATCACCGGCATCGACATCCTGCTGCGCGGCAACACCGCCACCGAGAATGGCCGAGACGGTTTTGACATCGAGGGAGGCTCCAGCGTCTCCATTCTGGAGAACCGCGCGGAGGGGAACGCCGCGGAAGGGATCGAGAACAACGCCACCGGCACGATCATCGCCGACAACTTCAGCAAGCAGAACCGAATCGACTACGCCAACAGCGGCACGGTGCAGAGCTTCACCGGCAACGCCAGTGGCGACGGCTC
This sequence comes from Planctomycetota bacterium, assembly GCA_043802345.1. GTDB lineage: Bacteria > Planctomycetota > B15-G4 > B15-G4 > JADJEK01 > JAZDLC01. Next base: position 29,725 of record JAZDLC010000258.1, read on the forward strand.
CGACGACACGACCCTTCCCGAGATCGACTGAGGAGGGACCTGGGAGCGGCCGGAGCGGCCCCGTCTGGCAAGCCGGTTGCTTCCCCTGCCAAGGAGTTCCGCTCGCCCGGACAACTCGTTCCCGCGTGGTAACAACTCCTGCCTTGGGGTCACCAGAATGAAGCCTCACCTGATCTTCAGACTGTTTCCGTGCCTCTGCTTGCTCACCGAACCGGTCCTTCTGGCAAAGGGCCTCGACCTCTCGCTCGAGTCGAGCTACTCCGTCGGCGTGACCGGAGAGGAACGCAGGAAACTAGAAGCTCCGCCGCTGCTTCGACTCGCTCGACCCCCCACCTCCGCCCTGCCTGCCTTCCTCAGCGCCATTCCCCGTATTTCACCCGGGACCGTCCGACCCAACCCGATTGACCCCATCTGCGCGGCACTTGACGTTGCAGCGTTTCACAGACGCTCCGAACCCCCGTCACATCAGTGAGTTGAGACGAACATCTTCCGTGCTTCGGGCGCTTTTCGGAGGTACAATCACGGCAAGTCAACCAGCAAGCCCGCTCCCTTACTCAATCTCCTCGGGAGACTCTCCATGACCTTCACCCAGTTCATGCGGTTCGGCGCGATCGCCGGACTCCTGACCGTCGTTTCTGGAACGCAGAGCGCCAGCGGACAGACCGACTCGGAAACGCCACCCGTAACGTCGTACGTCATCACGGAGTACACCACCGGCATCTGCTACCCGGTGATCTCCTCCACCTACGACCACCAGCCCCAGATCGAGCTGCTTCCGGATGCGCCGACCCAGCGGATCGTCCCCTTCCGGCGGACTCCCTGGCTGGGTGAAGACAAGGAGAACGACCAGACCGTCCCTCCTCCGGGCAAGCGGATCAAGGAGTTCGGCGGGTTTGGCGGGATCTCCCAGACTCCCTGGGCGCCGCCCGACCCCACCCTGGCGGTCGGACCGAATCACATCGTCTCGACCACCAACATGCAGGTGGCCTGGTGGACCAAGGGGGGAACGATGCAGTTCAGCCAGCGGCTGGACAGCTCGGGCAATCCGGGCTTCCTGGAGCCTGCCGGTGCGGGGGACTTCACCTTCGATCCGAAGTGCCTCTACGACGAGATCGAGGGGCGCTTCCTGGTGCTGGCGCTCGAGGTCTACTCCAGCACGGCCTACATCACCTTCGCGATCTCCGACGACAGCGATCCGAACGGCACCTGGTACCTGTATCGCACCGACGCCAAGACTTCGATCAGCGGCAGCAACTTCTGGGTCGACTATCCGGGCCTCGGCTTTGACGACGACGCCTACTACGTCACCGGAAACCTGTTCGGCTTCAGTAGCGGCTGGGGCGGCGTGAAGTACCGCATCTTCGACAAGACGCCGCTCCTGACCGGCGCCCCGGTGGTGTACACGGACCTGCGCGACGGCGATTCCGGCTCGGTTCAGGTCGCCCACATGCACAGCACTCCGGTCGCGCCCCTCTTCGTGTCGGTCAAGGACTCGAACGAGATCCGGATCCAGGCGATCACCAACCCGATCACGTCTCCGGCTCTGCACACAACCGATATTATCGTGCCGAGCTTCTCCAATCCCACGGGCGCCCCGAATCTGGGTGGCGGCACGATCAGCACGGTCGACGAACGGATCATGACCGCGGACTTCAGGGGTCTGTCGTTGCTCGCCGGACACAACATCGAGGCCTCCGGGAGGAACCAGGCTCGCTGGTACGAGTTCTGGCCCGGCACGTGGCCCAACTCCGGCACTGTGACCTTGCTGCAGAGCGGCAACATCGACCTGGGTTCGGGCAAGCACACCTTCTTCCCGGCCATCGCCCGCAATGCCGCCGGCAACACCGCCATCTGCTTTGCCCGCTCGGCCACCACCGAATACTGCAGCATCTGGTACACCCACCGGGAGAGTGGCGATGCCGCCGGCACCATGCGCGCCGCCCGCGAACTCAAGGACGGCGAGGGTAACTACTCCGGACGCTGGGGCGACTACTTCGACATCGCTATCGACCCGACCAACGACACCACCTTCTGGGGAATCGGCGAGTACGCCGACTCGGGTGGATCGTGGCGCACCTGGATCGGAGTGCTCGGCATCGTCGACGGACAGGTGACCCAGATCGGCGCCGGATCACCCGGCGCGTCCGGACTGGTGCCGACCCTCACCGCGGACGTTCCCGCGATCGGCGAGGCGGTGTCGGTCACCACCGGAAACAGCGTCGGCGGGCTCAACTACTACCACGCCCTCTCGTTCACGCAAGGCAGCTTCACGCTCAAGGGGGCGGCCATCCATGTGGCCCTGCCCTGGGCCCTGGTGGGACCGTATGCCATGGGCGGCATCCCGGCCCCTGGATTCGGGTCGCACGTCACCAGCTACAACATTCCGCTCAACCCGAATCTGATCGGCGCCAGCATCTACCTGCAGTCGCTGATCCTGGATCCGGGAGCGCCGCTGGGCCTTGCCGCCTCGCCAGGTCTCCAGTTGACCTTCGGCGAGTAGACTTCTCGGAAACCAACCGGAACAGAGATCCATGATGGTGCCCTTGCTCTTCGCGCTCATCCCATGCCTGCTTCCCTTGCAGGAGGGTTCGTCCGGCCGTTTCGCCGAGATCAACGGACAGGTGATCTCCAGGGCCGAGTTCAGCGAGTGGCTGCTGGAAACCCACGGGTGGCGGCACGCCGAGGACTTCACGATCCTGGTCCTGTTCCGGCAGGAGGCCGCCCGGCTCGGCATCGTGCTGGAGCCGGACGCGCTGGAGCAGGCGTTCCAGCGCTTCTGGAACGACCAGGTGCTCCTGCGGTACGCCGGCGACGAGAAGAAGTTCCTGGACGAACTGGCTCAGGCCGGCATCGATCAGGAGGGGTATCGGCGGCGGCACTGGGCCCACCTGGAAACGCAGGAGCTCGGCCGCCGCATCATCTTGAAGACCCGGGCGCCGGAGGAAAGCGCCCTGAAGGAACTCTTCAATGAGCTGTTTCCCGGCGGCAAGCGCGTGCGCCTGCAGATCGCCTTCTTCAACCGTTTCCGGGATTTCAAGGAGCACGGCACCCCCACCGAGACGGCGCTTGAGGAGCTGGACGCGGCGGCGAAGCTCCGGGCCGATCGCTTCGTCGAGGCGGTCAGGGAGCATCCGGACCGCTTCGCCGCCCTGGCGAAAGAGTCCGCCGACCTGCTCCAGATCAAGCGCTTCGACGAGTACGTTCGGTACCTGCGCGATTCCGCGTCGGAACTTCCGTACTACAACAAGGCGCTCTTTCGCGGCGCCCTGGAGCCTCTCCTGGACGGCTCGCCCGGGCCGGGCGAGCTGCTCGGGCCGGTCTTTTCGTCCACGGGGTTCTATGTGGTGCGCGTCGTGCGGATCGAGCCGGTCGAGTACGACGCTGTCGTGGAGGAGTTGCGAGAGCAATTCCGTTCCCACGATCCGACCGGCCGCGAGATCTATGGACTGCGCGTGAAGCTCCTCGAGCAAGCCGACATTGATCCGCCACTCCGCTCGCAATAGGCCTGTTCCTTGAAGAGCCTGCGCTTTCGGGCCGCCGCCGGTCGTCCAGCATTGCATGAACTCCTCACCCTGGCCTGGCGGCACTCCCTTGCGGATCAACGGCGGGCGGCCCTGCTCTCCGACTCGGTTCGGGTGGCGCACAGAATCGAGCGCGACGGACAGTTCCGGGTGCCGCCAGGAACCCTGGTGACCGCCTCCGTTTCCCGGGGAGAGGCCGTTCCCGCTCCGCCCGGGATCGACATCCTCCAGAGGGGAGCGGACTTCTGTGTGGTCGACAAGCCGGCCGGTTGGCCGAGCCTGCCCGCGACGCCCGGGGGAAGGAGCGCGCGCGCCCTGGTGGCGAACATCCTGAACCTGCCGGAGGAGAGCGTCTGGCCCTGCCACCGACTCGACGGGGATGTCTCGGGAGCGTGGCTCCTCGCCCTCACGCAGGAGGCTGCCTCGAGGCTGTCTGTCGCCTTTCAGGAAGGGCGGGTCCAGAAGGAGTACCGGGCCCTCGTGCCCGCCCCGTCCTTCTCCTCGGGACGATTCCTGGCCGGGATCGATGGCAAGCCTGCCGAGACCCGTTTCGAGACCGTCCGTGACCTGGGACCGATCTCGGAGCTTTCCCTGTCACCGGTCACGGGCCGAACCCATCAACTGCGGATCCACCTGGCGGAGGCAGGCAGCCCGATTCTGGGAGATCCCCTGTATGGAGGAGTCGCCCTCGCCGGCGGCCTGCGCCTCCGCAGCCGCCGAATCGCCATCGAGAGCGAGGGGATCGATGCGGTCCAGCCGGAACCGCGGGCGTTTGTTCCGCCGGGCGATCCGGCCGCCCTGTTCCCCGATCAGCGGAAGGTCGCCAGCATTCAGGTCTCCGACGCCACCATCTCCGCGCTGACGCGCGGCCATCCCTGGATTCTGACCGACAGCGAGACGGACGACCTGGGAGGATTCTTGCCGGGCACCCGCGCCACGATTCACTCCGCGAGCAGGAGCGACCCCGGCAGTTTCCTGATCGAAGGTCCGGGTCGCATCGCCGCCAGGCGCTGGACGGAGCCGAACGAAGGAGCGGACGGCCCGGACATCGGCCAGCGGGTCGCCTCCGCACTGGTCCGTCGCAAGGGGCTTCTCGGAAAGCTGCATGTCACCAGCGCGCTGCGCCTGATCCATGGCGAGGCGGACCGGCTTCCGGGACTGATGGTCGATCTCCTGGCCGGCCAGCTCCGCGTGCTCCTGGTCGGACGCTCCGCCGAACCCCTTGTGCCGGCGGTGCTCGCGGCCCTGAACCGGGACCTCCCTGCCTGGATCGACGAGCCTCTGGCCGCGGTCCTGGTCCGCCACCCTCCCTCGCCGGCGAAGGGCGAATTCACCCGCGTCATTCCTCTTCAGGGCGAGCCCGGTCCGGAGCCGTTCCTGGTGCGGGAGCGAGGGCTCCAGTTCTGGGTGCGGAGCGGGCTCCACGAACCGGCCCGTTCCCGCCCTGGCGTCGATCTCTATCTCGACCAGCGCATGAACCGGCAGCGAATCGCCGACCAGATCGAGAGGCGGGGCGGCGGGAACTGGCTCAATCTCTTCGCCCATACCGGCGCCTTCTCGGTCGCCGCCCTGGCCGCCGGGGCGGCCGCGGTCACCAGCGTCGACCTGTCCGCGGCCTACCTGGCGATTCTGGGCCGGAACCTGGAGGCGAACCGGCTGGAGTCCAGCCGGCACCTCATGCTGAAGCTCGACTCGCGCCGCTACCTGGAGCGACTGAAGCCGAAGCAGCGCTTCGACGGGATCATCCTCGATCCCCCCACCGCGGCCGCCGGCGGCAAGCGCTTCTGGTCCCAGAAAAAGGAACTGGGCGAGCTGATCTCCCTTTGCCTTCCCCGCCTCGCGCCAGGCGGCTGCCTGCTGGTCTGCCGCAACGAGCATCGCGCCCGCGGCCCGCTCCAGGATGTCGTCAGCCAGGCCGCGGCCCAGTCAAGGACCACTCTGGACTCTCTCAAACCCGCCGACCCCTCTCCCGACTTTCCAAACCTGCGCGGGTTCCCCGAGGGGCGCGCGTTCGAGGGGATCCTGGCCACCGTGCGGGGCTAGCCCGGACCTACCCGCCCGACTTCCAGGGGGAGTACCCCTCGATCACGAACGGCGGAGAGCGCTCGATATCCTGGTAGGCGTCGTAGTACGGCGTGACGATCGCTTCCTTGATGAACTCCGGTTCGGTCTGCGCCGGATCGTACGTCACGCGGACCGGCGCGAACCCCGGCCCGGGCCAGGCCTCCAGCTTGACGTAGCCGGGCAGCATCAGGATGTCATCCCGGAAGAGGAAGTAGGTCAGCAGCGTCGCGCTGCCGCGGCAGGTCACGCCCTCGATCCGGAGGTCGATCGACGCGGTGACGGCGGGCGGATCCCCCTTCTCCTTGACGAACGCCGGCAGCGGGAAGAGCTGGGCCGAGGCGACCACCACCGCCGTCACCAGGACCAGTACCGACGCCACCGCCGTCTTCGGCCAGTGCCGCCGCGCCGGTCCCGGCACGCTGAAGGTGAGCGCGCCCTTCTTGCGCGAGGGACACGAGGCCACGCAGGTCTGGCACCCGGTGCAGCGGGCCGCCGTGACATCACCCGCCTTCATGACCGCGATGTTCATCGGGCAGACCTGCTCGCAGAAGCCGCAGTCGTTGCATGCCTGCTCGTCCTTCCGGATCCGGAAGAGGCCGAAGCGGGAGAACGGATTCATCACCGCCGCCAGCGGACAGAGCCACCGGCAGAACGGAACCGTCGTGAACAGGCCTCCCACGAGAATGCCGCCAGCGACGAGGTACGCCCAGAAGGTGATGTCCTCGCCGTGGCGGCTGAGCAGGGCGTAGCACGGGTCGGCCGCGCGAAAGTGCAGCTCACCCGCCCTCCAGGTGATCCAGAGGATCAGGGCCAGCACGCCATATTTGAGCAGGCCGAGGACGGCATCGACCGCGCGCGGCACGCGGTGCGGCTTCAATCCCACCATCCCCCCCGCCTTGCCGACCCACTCCGTGATCGCCCCGATCGGACAGGCGTAGCCGCAGAAGGCGCGGCGCAGGAGGAAGAGGCTGAGGATCACCCCGAAAAGCGCGAAGAAGTTCGACACGCCGAGAGAACAGATCATGGTCCCCTCGGTGACGTAGGTGTAGATCGCCTCCACACCCCCGAACGGGCACCAGCGCTCGGCGTTCCCCATCACCACGAAGACCCCGATCAGGGTCACGGCCAAAAAGCCGATCTGTGTCAGTCGGCGTGGTTCGTTCCAGGGAGATCTTCGCATCGATCCGTCAGGGAGCTGCCGGCCGGACAGCCGGCAGCTCCCTCAGCAGGCTGGCTCGGGAACCGTGGAGACCGTTGTCAGGGCTTCGCCTCGCCCTCGCAACCACCCTTCGACGGGCAGGAGCCGCAGTCGCCGCCGGAGCTGCAGGCCGACTCCTTCACCTTCGACTTGGTCTTCAGGACCATCTCGAAGTTCGCGTCCGCCGGCAGGGCCGCGAACTCGGGCGTGTTCTTGACGAAGTCCTTGAACGACGCGCTCGCCATCGGGGCGGTCGACTCAATCGCGGTCGTCAGGGTGGCCATGCCTCCGTCGACGTCGCCGCACAGCACCTTCAGGCGCGCCACGTCGTACATGAAGCGCGGGCTCGATCCCTCCGGAACGTCAATCTCACCAGCGAGCGCCTTCGCCTCATCGACCTTCTTCAGCCGGCCGAGCGCGATCCCCTTCAGGATCTTCACATGATCACCCATCTCCTCGTCGGAAAAGGGCGCCAGTACCTCGACCGCCTCGGCGTTCCTCTCGAGGATCAGCAGCGCGTCGACCAGCAGCGTCGCCGAGCCGACCGTGTTCTTCCGCGAGTGCATCTCGCGCGCGATCTTCTCGAGTTCGCCGTAGAGGTGGTTCTTGTAGTAGAAGTTCTTGAGCGCGTTCGCCGTGCTCGCCCACTTCTCGGCGTCCTGCTCGCTCTCGATCGCCTCGCGCATGGCGATCATCCGCTTCACGAGCATGTAGTTCTGGCGGTACTCGGCGTTCTTCTCGTCCGCCGAGGCGGCGTTCGAGTAGGCGTTCAGCGCGGCCTCGAAGTCTCCCTGCTGCAGCAGCTCCTGCCCCTTGGCAAAGGCCTGCGCCGCGTTGTCGGCACCGGCCTCTTCCGCGGCGAACACGCCGGGGGCGGCGAAGAGGGAAAAGGCAAGTCCGGCAATGATCAATCGCATGGGTGTCATCGGTTTCCTCGAAGCTTTGGAGTGGTTCAGAGGGGACGATTCTAGCAGCTTCTCCACAGGGCATGAAACATTTCGCCGGATCAACGCGATCCCGTGGATGGAACGACTTTCCACGTTTCACTGGCGACGATGAACGTATTGGCTCCATCCGGCCGAATGGCAACGTCCAGTGCGAGCCTCATCGTGGGCGGGGTTCAGCCCGGCTTCATTCCAGGCCGGTTCATCCCCGGCCGGCCCTCGCGGCGGAGCGACACGCTGCCGAGGGGGACCCCTTCGAGGAGGCTGACGCTCTCCTCGAGCCAGGTGGCATTGGGACGCCACCGGTCGCCGCGCGGGAGAACCACCGTCGCGCTCTCCAGGCGGCTCTCGAACTAGCCGCCCCTGGGACTGCGCCGTGCCTGAGAGGACGTCCGGAGCCGGACTGTCCGGCCCCCTTCCGCCGTCAGGACGAGTTCCTGGGAGCGCGAGCCGTCGAATTGGATGAATCGGTCCAGAAGAGAGCATTCCGGCCCCCCTCCGGAGAGCCGACCGGTCCGGCTCAACAGCCTCCACCCATCCTGCACTGGATGCCCCCCACAGTCCTGAACCAACTCCCTTCGTCTCAAGTGCTGCGACTGTCGCGCGGCGCGGCCTGTGGCCGCAACCCAGAAGAGAGCGGCGCTCCCGACCTGGATTGGCAGTCGGCCAAGTGATCGGGGTCGGGGGTGACTGAGTCTCGGTTTGGTGTGAGCGGCATGAGCCTCGGGTCGTGGTGAGGGTTCTGGGTGGCTCTCGGTCGCGCTTCTTGGGCGGGCCTGGCTGGGGAGGGGGACGTGCGCGCTCGGGGCGCGACGAACGGGGGGTGTCCTGCTGGCGGGGAAGGCGAGTGGTGGCGTGCGGGTTTGGAGAATGATGGGTCCAGGGTGACTCCTGGTTCGGGTTCTTCCTGGCCCGCCCGGGAAGCGCGACCGAGAGCTACTGCATCGTTCTTCTGGAGTCTGCGGGCTGCCGGACTGCTTCGTCCGGAGCACCGTTGCGGATCATGACATAAACAGAAGGTACGACCCGATGACCACACCTCCCTGATCGTAGAGGACGAACTCGAAGTACATGTGTCGCCCGCAGAGCACTTCTCCATGGTCCTCGCGGGTCACAGTGAACGCATCGTACGTTTCCGGAGTGCCTTTGCCCTTGCTTGCGCAGTCGCGAACACACCAGGCATAGAACCCTGCCGATTCGGTGAGAAATGACACCTCGCCTTGCTGGGCCGGCCTTCCGTTCTTCGCTCTGACTTCGGCTCTGGTACTTCCAGGAGGGTACGTGTCGGCCAGATCGGTGGCGAAATGCTGGTTCAATCTCTCCCATCGCTGCTCAGCGGTCAGGCAACCGATCTGGATGAGTGCGAGCAGCATGAGGGCGAGACACACCAGGTGGCGGAGGCATCCGGCGGTGACTCTTGGGTGGTCTGACATTCGCGCTTCCTCCCGATTCGCTCCCTGTCCGTCGCTGGGGTGAAGCCGAATCTGGCACGGGAGGGGTTGGGATTCAAGGCGGTTGTCGTGGGGACGGGCGTCCTGGATTCCGAGGTCTCGTCACCTTGTCTTTTGGGTCGGGCTGGTCCGGGCCTACAATCGGCGTGATGAACAGTGAACCTTCCCGGATCGGGCTGGCCTTGCGGTGCCTGGGCGCTGCTTCCGTGGCGGCGCTGGTGGTGGCGGTGGCTGAGGTCTGCCTGGCTGTCGCCGGCGGGAATGCGTTGTTGGGGGCGGTTCCGGCTTCTGAGCGGGTCGCGTACCTGCTGCTGGTGGTGGCGGTCTTTTGGGTGATCGCGGTGCCGGCGGCGGTGGTCGGGTTCGTCGTGTCGCTGGTTCGGGCCAGGGTTGGGGTGGCGGTGGCGGCGCTGTTGCCGTGCCTGTTGGTCGCGGAGGCGGCGTGGCGGGCGGCGGGGGATCTGCGCGGGGGGATGGCGCAGGTCCTGGCGGGGATTGCGTTGGGAGCCGGGGTGGTGCTGGGGGCGCTGTTCTGGTGGCGGCCGTTGCTGATTTCGGGGCGCGGCGCTCTAGGCATGGTGGGTGCTGGAGTGTTGCTGTTCGTCTGTCTGCGGCTGGTTCCCTTGGGGCCAGGGGAGGTGGAGTCCGGGGAGGCGGTGTTGGAGGCTCCGGCTGGGTTGCCGGTGAATTCGGTGGCGCCGGTGAGGAACCTGCTGGTGCTGCTGGTCGACACGCTGCGGGCGGACCATCTCGGGTGTTACGGCTACCCGCGGCAGACGAGTCCGCGGATGGATGCCTGCGCGCTCGAGGGGACTCTGTTCGAGAACGCGGCAACGCCGAAGGCGAAGACCTCTCCGGCGGTCGCGTCGCTGTTCACCGGCACCTGGCCGAGAACTCACCGGGTGCTGGCGACCCAGTACGAGCTGGTCGGCGAGAATGTCACTCTGGCCGAGACGTTGAAGGAGTCCGGGTTCACGACGTTCGGAGTGAGCGCCAATCCGAACGTCACCACTCCCTTCGGCTTCGGTCAGGGTTTTGACGAGTTCTGGTACGTGGGGAAGGTCCAGACGCAGGACGGGAGGAGGATTGGCAGCCATGCGGGCCGGCTCAGGGACCAGACGATCGCCTGGCTCAAGGAACATCAGGGCGAGCGGTTCTTCGCCTACGTGCACTTCATCGACCCGCACTCGCCCTACAATCCGCCCCCGCCCTACCGAACGATGTTCAAGGGAGACGCGCTGGACGGCGAACTCGGTACGCGGGAACTCGAGATCCTGGACGAGAGCTACTTCGACGGCCTGCATCGGTCAGTGTATTTGCCGGAAGCGGGGCTCGATCTGGACAAGTATGTCCTCCGCTACGATGGGGAAATCCGGTACACGGATGAGGCGATCGGCGCGATCCTGGACAGTCTCGCGGAGTCCGGCCTCGACGACTCCACGCTCGTGGTGATCACCGCCGACCACGGCGAGTCGAAAACCGAGCATCACTGCTACTTCAATCACGGCCTGCTGCCGTATGAAGAGCACGTTCACGTTCCGCTCGTCGTCAGAGGTCCGGGCATCCCCGCGGGCCTGCGCAGGCGGGAGCAGGTTTCCCTGGTCGGCCTCATGCCGACTCTTCTCGACCTGGTCGGCGTGCCGGTGCCGGACCGGGTCGAGGCAGCCTCGTTCGCCGGTCTGCTCGGGCAGGATGTTCCCACGGTCGAGGGGGAACCGACGCAGATCTCCTCCATCGGGGAGAAGAAGGCGGAGCCCACTCAGGGACTGCGTACGAACCGGTGGAAGTACCTCTTCAATCCGGGGGGACGCTCATTGCGAGAGGCCCTGCGATTCGCCAACCTGGCCGTCCCGGGAAGGCGGCTCGCCTTCACGCTGGACGACATCCGCGACTACCAGCTCGAGGAGGAACTGTACGACCTGAACGCAGATCCTCTGGAACTGACGAACCTCTCCTACCGGAGTGCGGCGATCCGGCAGGGTTTTCATCGTCAGATGGTGTCGCTCCGGGAGTCGTCCCGTCCGGTGTCCGAGGAGCCCCGAATCCTCGACACGGAGGATTTCAACGCCGAGCTGAGGAACGCGCTCATCCAGCTGGGCTACGTCGGCAAGTGACAGAAGCGGGGTTCGGGTCACCCCACCGACGTGATCTTCACCCCGTAGTACTCGTCCACCACCACGATCTCGCCCATGGCAACGCGCTTGCCGTGGACATACATGGAGACTGGTGAGTCCGCGGTGTTGTCGAGTTCGACCACGGAACCGGGACCCAGCTGGAGAATTTCGTGGATGGAGAGAGTGGACTTCCCCAGCTCCACGCTCACCGGAACCTTGAGGTCGTAGATCCGGTCCAGTGGCAGATTGGCGTGTCCCAGGCCGCCACTGACTTCCGGAAACCGCACGGGGGAGGCTTCCGCCACCTGCTGTTCCATCCTTGCTGCGCCCGCCAGTTCGAATTCCCGCACGGCCTCGTCAGCCAGGCCGTCTTCTGGCGCGGCGCCGACGGCAGGCCCGTCGTCCGACCCGTCTGCGGATTCCACGGCCGCCTCCCCAGCCTCCTCGGCAGCCACCTCGGCCGCCAGCTGTTCCCATTCCGCCCGCGAGGCAGGGAGTTCGGCGTCCTGACCCTCACCTTCGGCTGATATACTCTGCTCGTCGCTCATATCGACTCCTTCACTTCTGTGCGTTCGGTGATGCGGATCGCCAGCCTCGTTCGGGACCTGCCCGGAGAACACATGAATTCGGTCTTCTCGCCAATCATGACTTCGAGCGGCTCCCCGATCCTGCGATCCAGAACCAGGACATCTCCTGGTGAAAGACTGCTGAATTCACCCAGGTCGACGATCGCCTGCCCCAGGCGCGCGGACACGGTCATCTTCATGGAGCGCACGAACTTCTCAAGACGGCGGTCAACCTCCTCCGGCCGCCCCGGCTGGGCATCCCCCTCGTCCGGCGTCAGCAGACTCATGACTGACGCATGCTGCACCACCAGGGCCAGCATTCCTCCCTCTTCTCCATCTCTCAGGTCGGTCGCCAGCAGGACCACGTTGTCCGTTCCCCGCATCAGGCGGGTGGGCGCCTGATTCAGGCGTTCGAGATCAATGCTGTACGCCAGATCCGGGCCCTTGCCGGTGCGACGCCCCCGCATCAGCTGATTCACTCTCCGCAGCAACCCGGCCACGAAGGGGCGCAGGGCGGAACGGCTGATCTCCCCGATCGGGGACGGCGGCCTGTCCTCCTCTCTCTCCTCCTCGGACGGCTCCTCTCCCTCCTCGGGCTCACGCTTCTTCCACCCCAGCAGGAATCCGATCAGGAACCGCTGCAGCTCATCGTCCAGCACCAGGACCGCGCGCTCTCCGGTGTTGGCCCGGAGTGGAATGAACCAGCCGTCCTCGCTGAGTTCCGTCACGGCGGCCCCGAATGAGAGAACCTCCACGTCCCTTGCCTCGCCGCCCGTGGGCGCTCGGGTGTGGCTGGAGAGAGTCTCCTTCATTCGCCTGGAGAAGCGAATCGAGAACAACCGAAGCTCCTCCAGAATCCGGCCGCTGGGAGGAGCCGGCCTGCGGAAGTCGCGACTCCTGACGGAGCGGTTCCGGTCGCTCTTGCGGCGCCCTCCGAGAATCGGACCAACCGCGAGTTTCCTTTCGTACATCATCCGGGAAGCCTCGGTCACTGCAGCACGAACTCGAGGAAGAAGACATCCACCACGCGCCGTGTGGTGCCAGCGAAGATCCCCTCGTTGATGTGGTCCTTGATGCGCGTCTGCACGAACTCCTTGCTGGCCCCGCCGGTCAAGGATCGCTCATCCATGGAAGACAGGATCTTGATCAGCTGGTCCTGAACCCTGGGCAGCAGCTTGTTGATGTCGTCCTCCTCCCCTTTCTTCCCGCCCAGCTCGATCTCGAGAGTGATTGTCGCCTGGAGCAGCGCGTGCTGGCCCGCTCCCACGACGTTCACCAGGATCTGGGGAACCGGCAGTTCGAATGTCTCCCTGACCACCGGATGGTGTTCGGCGATTGCGTTCTTGTCCGTTCCCGCGTCCGGGAAGGCGAGAATGCCAACCGCCACGGAGCTACCCACGCAGAAAAGGACCGATCCGACGAAGGCCACCAGGTTCTTCCTGGAACGGCCATCGCTTCCCGGGCTTTCCGAGTTCTCGCTCCGCTTCTTGTCGGCCTCGTCAGCCATCTCACTTCTCTCCTTTCACCTGCCCGGCTCGTGGTTTCAGGATTCCCAGCATTCGCTCGGTAATGTCCGCCGCCAGTTCCGCGGGCATCCCCGCCAGGATCTTGCCGGCCTCCCTGGCCTTGATGAACGAGAGGATCAGGGCCGCCTTGTCCGGCTCCTTCTCCAGGAGCAGGGCCGCCGCCTTGTCGGACGTCATCTTCTCGATATCCGCCGCCAGGGCCTCGATGTTCGACCTCTCGATCTCGGTCATGGTCAGGGCACGGTCTGCCATCGCGCCCTTCTGTTCAGACAGGACCATCTGCTCACCCTTCAGCGACTTGTCCTTCTCCTCCAGATCCTCCTCCCGCCGGTTGAGCTCATCCCAGCGGTGATTCAGGTCTGCGCGAACCAGATCGAGGTCCTTTTCCTCTCTCGTCACCCGGGCCACCCGTTCCCGGAGTTCGGCCCTGGCCTGCTCCAGTTCCTCGAACAGCAGACGGACCTCCTCGGCCGAGAAGGGCGACGGGAGCGAGATGTCCGGCATCAGCCCGGACTGCGACGCTTCCCTCCGGGAGGGGTGCCCGCGCGAACCTGGCCCGGTCTCGGCCGGAACCTTCGGAGCCGGCTGGGATGACGCCAGCAGCTCATGAAGTTCGTCCATGTTGGTCTCCGCGACCTCCATCCCGACCAGCGGACCCAAGTACGCCTTGTTCAGCTTCCCCTGAACTCCGAGCGTACCCACCAGCCCGGCGGAGAAGAGGCCGACCGCTCCGCCGGCCAGCATCACGAACCGGATAATCTGGTTTCCCTTGCCTGGACTGTCACTCATCAGAATCCTCCATCATCCCGCCCTCACCGCTGGCCCGGACCCGAGCCGTGGTTTCGGCGAATCTGCGCAGCGCCACCTCGTCCGCGCTCTTCTGTTCCGCTCTCCGAAGTCCGACCGCCTCCGCTTCGGCGCGCCGTTCTTCCAGGCGCTCCAATGAAAGCGACTTCCTCCGGGCTTCCTGATACTCCTGCCGGGCCCGAATCCGCTGCTCCTGTTTCTTCTCAAACTGGAGCTTCAGCATCTCCCACTGCCGTTCGCAGAACCGCACCTGTCGGGCCACGGATCTCAGCGCCTCGACCGTGACTCTCCCGGCGCCGACTTGCTGCCGGAAGCCGTCGTGGGCGCCGTTCATGACACCTTTGCCCCGCTCGCACCGATCCTCGGCTTCCTGCTCTTTCCGCACGGCGATGCCGAACTCCTGGCGGCTGGCCGCCTCCTGGTAGCGCCTGATCTCCAGCAGGCGCACGAGCTTGCGCATGTTGCGGCCGCTCATGACTTGTCTCCGACCGCCCGCTCCAGCGCCGACAGGGTCTCCTTGAACGAGCTGGGCTTCGAGAGGTCCTGCTTGAGAAACTGTTCCAGCCGGGCAATCTTGCGCACCGACTCGTCCACCAGCGGATCCGCGCCTTCCTTGTACGCGCCCACGTCGATCAGGTCCTTGTGGTCACGATGCACTGCCAACAGCCTGCGAAACTTCTCCGCGGCCGATTTCTGGGCGTCGCCGATCAGGTTCGGCATGAGCCTGGACACGCTGCCCAGCACGTCCACGGAGGGGAAGTGGCCTCTCTCCGCCAGGGCGCGGGACAGGACGATATGTCCGTCGAGAAGCGAGCGAATCGAGTCCGCCACGGGATCGTTCAGGTCGTCCCCTTCCACCAGCACGGTGTAGATTCCCGTAATGCTCCCGTCGCGATAGTTCCCCGGTCTCTCCACGAGACGGGGAAGCTCGCTGAACAGCGAGGGCGGGTACCCCTTGGATGTCGGCGGCTCGCCCAGGGCCAGGCCGACCTGCCGGGCGGCCGCGCCGAAACGGGTGAGCGAGTCCATCACCAGCAGCACGTCGTGACCGGCGTCCTTGAACGACTCCGCGATGGAGGTCGCCACGAATGGAGCCTTCAATCGCTGGAGTGGCGGCGCGTCCGAGGGCGCGGCGACGACCACCGACCGCTTGAGGCCGTCCGGACCCAACGACTCCCGGACGAAGTCGTAGACCTCTCGCCCGCGCTCGCCAATGAGGCCGATGACCGTGACGTCCGCCTGGGAGCGGGACGCCAGCGCGCCGAGGATGGTGCTCTTGCCGACGCCCGCGCCGGCGAAGATGCCGATCCGCTGCCCCTTGCCGAGGGTCAGCAACCCGTCGAGCGCCCTGATTCCAGTCTCGCACACATCGACGATCGGCATCCGCTCCGCCGGTGGGGGCGCCGCCCGGTGCACGGCAACCCTGCGGCAATCGACGAGCGCCGGCCCCCCATCCTGAGGCCGCCCGATTCCATCGAGCACCCGTCCGAGCAGCGCCTCTCCCGCCGGCGCGGACATCCGCCGCGAGAGCGCGCGCACCCTCGCGCCCGGACCCACCCCCTGGAGATCCGAGAGCGGCATCAGCACCGTGGTGCCGTCCTTGAATCCGATCGCCTCGGCCTGGATCGTCTCCCCCGACTGATTCTCGATCGCGCAGAGTTCTCCCAGGGTGATCGAGAGCCCTCTGCACTCGGCCGTGATCCCGATGATCTGAGTGACCGCCCCCTCGGCCGCATAGGCCGGGAACTTTTCCACGAGGTCGATGTACCCGCTCAGGTCGATCCTGGAGGTCTCAGCAGTCATTCTGACCTCCTCCCAGAAGCGCGCTGGTGATCCGCTGCAGCTCCCGTTCCAGGTCAATGTTGACCTGCCGCATGTCGCAGTGAATCTCGCAGGCGAACGGCTTCAGCGCCCGGTCGACCTCGATCCGAATCCGCGCCCCCTGGTCTTGTCGTTCCGCGAGGACCTCTCTCACCACCGCTTCGTGGTCCGATCCGATGCGAACCACGAGGCGCTTCTTCTCCAGCACACCGCAGGAGACCTTTGCCAGTCCGTCCCGGATCAAACTCGCGAGGTCGACGCCGTTCTCTTCGGAGGCCTTTCCAACCACCTTCCGGGTCGCCGCCAGCGCGAGGCGCACCAACTGCGGCTCGAGACCTCGGACCTCCTCGGCGAACCGCCGCTCCAGGTTCGTCGCCTCGCTCTCGATCCGCTTCATCAGCTCCTCGAAGCGCCCGACCGCGACAGCCCAATCAGGCGCGGGCGTATCGATCCTCGCGCCCTCAGGGAAGGAGGTGGCCGCCGGAGTCTCCGAGAACCCCGGAGGAACCGTGTCGTCCGCGTCCCTGGCCGATCGATCCTCCATCGGGTGGCCGGCGGCTTCTCGCTGCTCGAACTGCTGATGCTCCGCTCCGCCGGGGTTGCGTCGCCGCACCGGCAGAGGACGGTTCGGCAGGCGAATGGCCGCCGGAGGCTGGATGAATCGAATGCGCAGGTCAGGTGACAAGCTCATCCTCCCCGCCCGAGGCGTACTGGATCTCGCCCCTCTGAATCAGATCCCGGGCCACGCCGGCCATCTCCTGCTGGGCCTGCCTGACCTCCGACAGTCGCACAGCGCCCATGGTCTCCCGCTCCTCGCTGACCCGATCCTGGGTACGCTTCGAGACATTCCCGAGCAGGAAAATGGTCGCCTCCGGGCTCGCGCCCTTGAGAGCGGTCGCCAGGATCTTGGTGTCGATTCCACCGAGAACCCGCTGGACCTCGCGCGGGCCGAGCTTCACCAGGTCGTCGAAGGTGAATAGTTGCTCGCGCACTCGCTGGGCCTTCTCCGGATCGTTCAGTTCGAGGTTCATCAGCAGGTTCTGCTGCGCCTCCTCGTCGAATCGATTGAGGATCGTCGCCACGGTCTTGAGCCTCTCGTTCTCGGGAGACGGCTCCCCTACCGACTCCAGCATCTTCGATTTCTCCGCGGCCGCGTCGAGCAACTCCGTGACCAACTCCTTCGGCGGCCGCCGCATGGTGACCATCCGCTCGATCACGTCCTGCTGCAGCTCCTCCGGCATTTTCGGCAGCACCGTCGCCGCAACGCTCGAGTTGATCTCGAGCAAGATCGTGGCCACGGCCTGGGGATGCTCATCGTTCAGGACGAACGCCAGGGATTGCCCGTCCAGCCGCTCCAGCACCGCCTTGGCGTGCTCGCCGCGGTCCTGCGATCCGACCTGATCGGCGATCGTCTCCCCCTCGGCCCCCAGCGCTTCGTTCAGCAGGGCGCAGACGTCAGTCGATCCGAGCAGTGCACCGTCTGATTTCAGCATGTCGGTGTGGAACTGCCGCAGCAGCCCCTCCTGCTCAGCATGGGGCACGAAGACGTCCGTCATGGAGGCCAGCGCCTGGATCACCACCTGGCGGAACATCTCCGGAAGGGCCTTCAGAAGACCCGCGGCGGTGCTGCGGTCCAGCGTGAGCAGCAGCGTGGCAACCTTCTCTGGTCCGCTGTGGCCCATCAGTTCACCTCTCCGCCACTGATCCAGGTCCGGAGCACCCGACTCGCCGCACGCGGATCAGAGGCCACGCTCTGCCGCACGAGATCCTCGAGACCCGGCACGAGGGCCGGCTCTTCTTTCACTTGCGGTTCGTGCTCATGCTCCGAGCCCGGCGACGCGGCAGTCCTGTGATGCTCGACGTGATCCACGCTCTTTTCGGCCACGGCCGGCCGCTTCCGATCCACGGCCCTGAGCACCTTCATCAACAGGAAGAGCGCCCCGAGAATGCCGACAATCTGCACTCCCCTCTCGAGCAGCATCGGCAGCATCGACGCGCCGCCGTCCTCGTCCAGGGGCAGTTCTCCGCCGCCCACTTCGAACTCGTGCACCATCGAGCTCAGCGTGTCGGAACGGCTCTCATCGAACATGACCGCGGCCTTCACCAGATCCTCGATTTCCTGCAGGCGATCTTCGTGGTCAGTGTGCACGACCAGGCTGACCGAAAGCCGCTTCACCCTGGGGGTGTTGATGTCCTCGCTCCGCACCGACTTGCCGAACGCGTACTTGCTCGTGATCTTCTCATCGGTCTCCGAAAGCAAGCCGCCGCCCGACGGGAGGCTGAGCCCGTCCTGGATCTTCGCTCCGGTTCCGACCTCCCCGCCTATGCCGCTGGTGGCCGGTTCCGAGTTGCGGTTCTCCACGGTCTCCTCAACCACTGTTCCCTTCGGGTCAACTGTCTCGGTGGTCTGTTTGATCTGCTGGAACTCAACCTCGGCCGCCACCCTCACATCGGCCTTGATGTGCATCCGGTCCAGTTGATCCTGCGCCTGCTTCCGTCTATTCTCTCCCTCCTGCAGCTGGAGCTTCTGCAGCTTGTCGCCATATGCAGCCACCGAGCCGTCGCTCCCCTCGTCGCTCAGCAGGCGCATCTTGGAGTCCATCACCTTCACGTCGCTGCTGTCCAACCCCTCCACCGCCCCGGAGATCAGATGGGCGATCGCCAGCACGTTCTCCTCGGAGAGACTGCGCCCGCTCCGGACCTTCACGATGACCGACGCCTTCGGCTTCTGGTCGTTGCTCAGGAAGGCGGAGCGCTTCGGTCGCGTGATATTGACTGTCGCCTTCTCTACGGCGTCGAAGCTCTGGATATCGCGCGCCAGAGCCCCCTGCAGCGCCCGGCGGAAGGTGACGTTCTGGACGAAGTCGGACACTCCGAACGTGGATTTGTCGAACAGCTCCCAACCAGATCCCGATCCCTGCGGCAGGCCTCCGGCCGAGACCAGCATGCGCATCTCGGAGATCTTCTGCCTGGGAACGAAGATATCCCGCCCGCCGCCGCGAACCTCCGCGGGCACTCCGGCGCCTCGCACCTCCTCGACCACCTGGGACGCGTCGCTGGGATCGAGATTGCCGAACAGAAGGGCGTAGTCGGGGCGCGTCGAGAGGTAGATCGACCCGCCGATGCCCAGCAGCACTACCAGGGCACTGAGCACGCCCAGGGCCCGCTGCGCGGGAGTGCCGCCGGTCCAGATCTCCACTAGCTGGGCAAACAGTTGTTTCACGAGGTCTTTCCGAGATTCTCGAATTCAGGACGTTCTGCTAGACCGGCATCCTCTGGATCTCCTGGTATGCGTCGACCAGGCGGTTGCGGACTTCCACCAGCATGCGGAAGGAAAGGTCGGCCTCCGTCATCGCCAGCATCACCGAGTGGATGTCAGTCGGCTCTCCTCGGGCCATCTGATTCACCAGCTCATCCGACTTGACACTGGTCTGGTTGGCCTCGTTCACCAGTTCCTTGAAGATCGCCTTGAACCCCCCGGACCCACCAGATCCCCCGGAGTCCTGGGCGGGCAACTTCAGGCCGATCTGCTCCGACCCGGTCAGCGCATGGCCGATTCCCTGCACACTCATCGTCTATCTCCCAATCTGCAGCGCCGACTCGAACATCGACTTGAAGGACTTGGCCGTCTTCACGTTCGCCTCGTAGGCACGCATCGATTCCATGAGATCGACCATCTCGAAGATCATGTCGACGTTCGGCATGGCCACATAGCCGTCCTTATCCGCCAGCGGGTGGCCGGGATCCTGCACCATGCGGAAGTCGCTCATGTCGGAAACCACATCGGAGACTTCCACTTCCGGAAGTCGATCGGTCTGCCCCCCGATGCGCTTCATGATCGACCGGAAGAGAACCTCCTGCCGGCGATACGGGCCGCCCTGCTCGGTCCTGAGCGTGTGCGCATTCGCGATGTTGGCGGCGACGACCTCCATCCTTCTCTGTTCGGCGTTCATGCCGGAGCCGGCGATGTCAAGGGCGCGAAAAGCGTTCATGCTGGTCATGATTCAGGTCCTAACTGCGGTTGCTCATGGCCAGGCGCATCATCTGCGCCCGGTGCGTAATTGCCCGAGTCAGCGTCTGGTACGTCAGCTCGACGCGCAGCAGGGCGCCGACCTCGGTTTCGGCGACGACGTTGTTGCCGTCCGCGTTCCCCTGGCTCCGATCAAGGGTGACTCTCGGCTCGAACCGACTCCCTTCGGCCGCCCGCTCCAGCTGATCCTCGAACGACACGTCACGCCGCTTGAAGCCTGGCGTGGACGCGTTGGCAAGATTCGAGGCAACCACCTTGTGACGCAGGCTGAGGCCGTCCAGCGTTTTCACGACGGTCGACACTTCTCCCAGAAGGCTGCTCATGATGAACTCTCCGCTCTCTGCGGTTCTTGACTGCGGCGCCGTGGCGCGCCGACGTGGATTCCCTGCTTCCTGTAGCGGGCGATCTTGTTCGTCAGGGTTCTGGCGGTCACTCCCAGGATCTCGGCCGCGTCCTTGCGGCTGTTGCCAGTGCTCTCCAGGGTGCGCAGGATCAGCGCCCGTTCCACGTTCTCGAGGGAGTAGCCGACGTGACGGGAGACATCGGGGCCGTCCTTGGCTTCGGTGACGCCGAGCGTGATGTGCTCCGGATGCAAGATCCGGCCGGGATCGAGCACGACCGCACGTTCGATGCTGTTCTCGAGCTCCCTCACGTTGCCCGGCCAGTGATACGTGCACAGAATCTGGATCGCGCGATCGGAGATCGATTCGACCTGGAATCCGTTCTCCCTGGCGTATCGCTTCACGAAATGATCCGCCAGCTCGGGAATGTCCTCCCGCCGATCCCGGAGCGGAGGAACTCTCAGATTCACCACCTGAAGCCGGTAGAACAGGTCCTCGCGGAAGCTCCCCGACCCGATCCGCTCCTCCAGGTCCTGGTTGGTCGCGGCCACCGTGCGCACGTCCGAAACCAGCGTCTTCGTGCCGCCCACGCGCTCGAATTCACGTTCCTCGAGCACTCTCAGCAGCTTCGCCTGCAGGGCTGGACTGGTCTCGGCGATCTCATCCAGGAAGATCGTTCCGGTGTCGGCCAGCTCGAAGCGCCCCTGCCTGCGGCCGACAGCCCCGGTAAACGCGCCCCGCTCATGCCCGAAGAGTTCGCTCTCGAGCAGCGACTCCGCCAGCGCGGCGCAGTTGACCCTGACAAAGGGGCGCTCATGCCGGGGGCTCTCCTGATGGATCAGCCGGGCGAACAACTCCTTGCCGGTGCCACTTTCACCAGTGATCAGGACCGTTGCCCGCGACCGGGCCACGCGGATCGTCGTGTCGACGAGCGACCGCAGCGCCTGACTCCGCCCGATCAGCGGGACATGACTCCGCGGCACGGCGCATGTCATTCTGGCCTTTTCTTCCGCCGGCCGCTCCGCATCGAGGTGCTGCGAGACCCTCTCCAGAAGATCCTCGACCTTCTCGGGTGAGAGCGGCTTGGTGAGGAAGTCCAACGCGCCGCTCTTCAGTGCCTCCACCGCCGTATCCACTGATCCGTAGGCGGTCATCACTACGACCGGCAGCTCCCTGCCCGAGTTCCTGATCCTGCGGAGCAGCGTCAGGCCGTCATCCCCCGGCATGCGCAGGTCGGTCAGCACCATGTCCGCGCCCCGGTCCACCAGGAGGCGAAACGCCTCCGCTGCGTTCTCCGCGCACACGGCCTCGACGCCCTTCATCTCGAGGAACTCCGAGATGAACTCCCTTGCCAACCGGTCGTCGTCGGCGATCAGAACTCTTCGTATCGCTCCGGTCATTGGGCACACGCTTCCTGGGGAACTTCCATTGCAGGCAGGGCCAATACGAACGATGCGCCCGAACCGATTCCCGGACGCAGCATCACCTTGCCTCCATGCAGCTCGGCGATGCGCTGGACCAGGGCCAGGCCCAGCCCGGCTCCCTCTGTTCTGGTGGTGAAGAACGCCTCGAAGAGCCGCTCCCTGGCCTCATCCGGAACACCCGGTCCGGAATCGCGTACCACGAATTCGACGGTCTTCTTGACCTGCTCCGCCCGCAGCTCGAGGCGCCCCTTTCCTTCCAGGGACTCCAGCGCGTTCTGCATGAGATTCGACAGAGCCTGCTGCAGGCGGGTGCGGTCGGCCAGGACCACCAACCCTCCCGGATTCACCTCCAGGGAGACATGGACCCCGCGGGTCCGGTTCGGGTCAGCCTGCGCCACCAGTTCGAAGGTGTCGCACAGGAAGGCCTCCGCATCGATCCGCTCGCGCCTGAGCGGATTCGGTCTCGCCAGGAACAGGACGCTGTCGATGATCGCGTCTGCCCGCTCGACACCCTCGACGATCTTCCTGGTCCAGCGCAGCTGCTTGCCGCACCCATCCTCCTCCTTCAGGAATCGTTCGAGCATGCCGGCAAACCCCCGGATTCCCGAGAGCGGGTTCCTGATCTCGTGAGCGATGATGGCCGCAACCCGTCCCAACTCCGCCAGGCCGTCGAGGCGTTCCACCTCGAGCTGCAGTGCCTTGATCTCGGATCGATCGCTGAGCACCTCCACCAGCCCCAGCTGGCAGCCGTTGGTGTCGCTGACCGGAACCACACGGCCATCCACGAAGCGAGCACCCTTCGCCGTCTGGATGGTCCGCTCCTCCACGTCCCCCGGGCCCTCCTGAACCCGCAGCAGCGGCTGCCCGCCCGCGTCCTGGAAGCGCGCGGCGTTTTCGCCCAGCAGCCGCTCGCCCTTGACATCCAGGATCTCCTCGGCCGCGGGGTTCATCATCAGCACGGTTCCGTCCGGACCGGCGACCACCACGCCGCACGGTATCGCGCGTAGAACGGCAGCCAGCGAGCCGGACAGGTTCTCCAACTCCACCACCTGGGCCTTTAGCTGCTGATTCGCCTCGGCCAGTTCCTGGTCCAGCCTCGTCGCACTGAGCTGCAGGCTCTGGTACGCGGTCTGGAGCTGCTCGGCCACCTCCGCGAAGGCGCTGAAGGCTTCACCCAGTTGCGCGGCCTCGCTTGCCCGGACTTCCTTGCACTCTTCAATCATTGCCCGCTCCGTTCCTTGAGCTTTGCCCCCGGCCCGACGATTCCGTGTTCCAGGTGTTGCATGCGGGTCAGCTGGTACCCGGCGCTCTCGCTGAGAGCCTTCCTGTCGGTGAACCCCTTCACCCGTTCGAATACCTGACGCGCGGTCTCGAAGTTCCGGATCTCCACCAGGGCGCAGCCGTAGGCATAGAGTGCATCGACCTCGATCTCCCGGGGCTCGAACGTCTTCAAGATCTCGATGACGCCGCCGTAGTCGCCCTGCTTGAAGGCCAGAAGCGCCTCGCGGGAGGGATACAGCGAACGCTGCTGCCGGGAGCTCTTGCTCTTGCTGCCTCTCTGCTCCGCCAGGCGCGCCGCCAGCTCCTCGGCCTCGTGGGTCGCCTGATCTTCGAGGGGGTCGAAGCTCGCGAGAGGGTCCTTCTCCAGCAGCTTGGTGTCCTCCGGGGAGCGCAGCTCGATCAATCTCAGCTTCGCGCGCAGGGCTCGAACCTCGTTCGAGATGATCCTGATCGCCTCCGCCCGTTCCTCGGAGACACCCAGCTCCCTCAGATGCTGCTCCGGCCCCTCGACTTCCTGGAGCAGCTCCACACCCATCTCGCCTTCCGACACCAGGCTGCCGAGGGTCTCCCGCAACTTGGCAACTTCCGCTTCCAGAGCCTCGGCCGCGGCGATGTGCATCTCCGGATCCTCGAGCAGCTTCTCCAGGTTCGGAGCGCTCTTCTTCGACGGCTGGACAGCTCCGTCACCGGAGGCCGGAGCCTCCTTCGCCGGCACCTGCGGGGACGCTTTCGGCGCGGCGGGCTTTTGCCCGCGCGCTTTCTGTGCGGGCGCGTCCTCCGCGGTCGCCGGACCGTGCTGGAGCAGGAGAATCAGGGCGAGGGCGACTCCGTTCATCATGGTTTCTGGTCCCTGCGCAGAGCCGCAAGATCTCCGTTCAGGACCTTGCGGGCGGACTCGAACTCTCCAAGAGCCTCCAGACAGTCCACCGCGAGCATCGTCAGCGGCTTCCGGTACCGTTCCGGAAACTGCTCCTCCGACATGAGGGTCAAAGCCGTGCGGGCGCGCTCGGCGTCCCCCGCCGCCAGCAGCGCCCGGGCGATCCCCAGCTCCGACTCCCGCCGCACCAGCTCCACGTCGGAGGTAGCCTGGTACAACAGCCGGGCCCGCTCCGGCTCCTCCTCCTCCAGAGCCATCCGCGCCGATTCCAGCGCCAGGGCGGCCGCCTCCTCGACGCTGCTGAGCTGCTCCGCCTCGTAGAAGTGCCGCCGCGCGCGCAGCGTCAGACCGAGGCTCCGATACAATTCTCCCAGGAGGAGATTCGCCTGCAGCAGAACCGCCGGTCCGGCGTCCTTTGACCGCATGGCGGTGGTGGCGAAAATCAGCGTCTCGGCGGTGCGGCCCGTCTTTCGAGCCACCTCCGCCCACGCCATGTAGGCCGTAGCCGAGAAC
Organism: Planctomycetota bacterium; assembly: GCA_043802345.1. Lineage (GTDB taxonomy): Bacteria > Planctomycetota > B15-G4 > B15-G4 > JADJEK01 > JAZDLC01. The sequence continues at coordinate 54,203 of JAZDLC010000258.1, forward strand.
TGCCCCCCTTCAATGAACCTGCTGGAGAGAGCCAGCACCTTCGAGGCCGCTTCCGGGTCCGCCACCTTCTGCGTCATCAGCCCCAGGGCCAACACCGGCCCGAGAACCGCATGCGCCTCCGGGTCGCGCCTCCAGATGTCGGAGAGCAGCAGCACGGTCGCCTCCGGGTCACCCGCCTCCACCATCGCCATGGCTGCGTCGGACAGGCGCGACAGTGACTTGGGAGAGATCGCGGGGAGCTTCAGGAATCCCTCCCTCAGATCCGCGATGTCCCGGAAGCTCCCCGTTTCAATCAGCAGGCCGAGCAGTCTGCGCAGAGCCGCGTCCCGAAGATGAGGCACCAGTTGCTTGTTGAGAAAGGACCGCAGGAGCTGGGTGGCCCGGACACCGTCTCCGATCTCTCGATAGCAATCAGCCAGCAGGACCTCGGTGTCACGGGCGGGCTTCGATTCAGGAAACCGGGAGAGAAGCGTCTCGTAAACACCAAACGCGGAGTCGAAGTCGCCGCTCCTGCGATGGAGCTCCGCCAGCCCGCGCAGCGCGATGGCGGTCACCTTTTCGTCCCTCTGACTCAGGAGCGCGATGTTGTAGAACTTCTCGGCGGCCAGCCGCTGAGCCTCGCGGACCTCGCCCGAACCGGGCATGGGAGGGCCCATGAGGCGAAATACCTCGACCTCGCGAATGACATCGAGGCCCGCGGCGGCGGCGATCAGGTCGATCACGTAGCCAGCCCGGCGCTCATACAGATCCACCGTGACGATGGTCGTCCGCAACAGCCTTTCCGCCAGCGAATCGACGATCACGGTCACGTCCCCGGCCTCGACCATCATCGTGAGCACCTCGGAGGCGCGCGTGTCCCGCCCCCGCAGGGTGTACAGCTCGGTGTCCCCGGCCTGCTTCTTGATCGACACCTCCGTCTGGGCGGGAAGCAGTCGATCGTTTCCCTGGGCCCACAGGGCGCCGCCGAGAAGAACGGTCAGGGCCGCAGTCAAGCTCGCCAGACGCAGCATCAATGACCTCCCTCCACGCCCGGCTTCTGCTCCCCCTCCGCCCGCGCCCTGGCCGGCTCATCCGCTCCCAGTTCCTCAGCTCCCCCCCGCAGCGACCTTTCGTAGTCATACCTCAGCACGTCCGCCAGCAGGGCGTACGCCTCCGATGACCTGCGCGTGTCCTCGTATCCAAGCCCATCCATGCGCAGCAGAAACGCCGCGGCCGTGCGCCGCGCCCACTCCACATCTCCCATGTCGAGTCTCTCCCTGGCGACTTCCAGCTCGTGCGGCTCTGAGGGAGCCGCGGCCGCTTCGACCGGGGCGTGCTCTGGAGAATGTTTTTCGTTGCCGGCCGCTTCGGCGCGGTTCTTGTCGCGCCCACGCTCTGCGCCCTCCTCGACATCCGGATTCTCTTCCGCGAATTTTCCGGCATTGGTGCTCAAGCGCTCTGGCTCTCCGTCGAACAACA
>JAZDLC010000259.1:0-5021 GCA_043802345.1 Planctomycetota bacterium
GGGGCGGCGGCAAGCGCCCGGGCGCGCGCGGAACTCTTGCCCCGGCATGGCCCGGGTCTTACCATCCAGTTCCTGGTGGCAGTGGTGGGAGCGCGGCCCCGGGGCGGCGCGGCAGCAGGATGTACGACGACTTGACCGGCGATTTCAAGGTCAACTGGCAGATCATCGCCCTGACCTTCAACATCGTCGGGTTCTTCTTCATCCTGAACAGCCTGTACTTCAAGCGGCCCAAGCGCCTGCTGCACGAGTACTACGGCATCGAGAAGCAGCGGCCGCTGCGCTCGATCCGCGACCACGTGATGAACATGGTGCAGCTGGTGATCGGCTTCGTGTTCCTCATCCTCGGCCAGTTCCTGCTCATCGCCGACCAGCTGTCGATGACCATCGCCGACCGCGACAGCTTCTTCGGGGACCCGAGCGTGCTGACCATCGCGGCCTTCCTCATCGGGTCGATGATGCTCGTCACCCTGGTCCTGAAGGTGTTCCAGATCTTCTGGACCAAGTGGTCCTTCAAGCGCCTCTTGACGGACTTCTACCGCGAGCACAGCTGGGCGCTGCAGAAGTACCCGGCCACCGCCAAGCAGGCCGGGGAGATCCTGGGCGTGAGCCACCGCAAGGAGGACTCGGTCTCGGAGTACCTCAAGCGGCTCATGGCCTATCTCGAGATCGAAGCGCCGGAAGGCGGCGCCGCCGGCGAGCCGGGCACGGGCGCCGGCCCGCGCAGCGCGATCCCGCCGGAGCCGTCCTCGACGGCGACGCATCCGGCCACGCCGCCGCGGATCATGTCCTGACGGAGTGGCGATGCTCTCCTTGCCCATCGGCCGCCGGGGCGCCAGCAAGATCCTTTTCTACGCCGAGTCGCCGGTCAAGTACGCGATGTTCCGCCCGATCCAGCGGCTGATGGAACACGACTCCCGGATCGAGTTCTTCTTCGCCGGCCAGCTTCGGGGGGCGTTCACGTCAAGGAACATGGCGCGGCAACTGAACGTGAAGGGGGCGCGCTCGCTGCGCCGGGGGATCGCCGCGCTCTGTCGCTTCGATCTGTTCCTCACCGCGGACTACGACCTGTGGGGGCCGTTCGAAAGGGAGAAGCTGCCGATCAGCGCGGCGACCAAGGTCCAGGTGTTCCACGGGGCGTCGGTCCGCAATGGGGCCATTCAGCCCAAGATGAAGCGATATGGGAAGCTGATGGTCGTGGGTCCCTACATGTTCCGGTCGTTCATCGGGGCGGGCATCTTCCAGGAGGACGATCCCAGGCTCGCGAAGGTCGGGATGCCAAAGACGGACCGGCTGCTGGATGGATCCTTCGACGGCGCCGCGATCCGAGCCGAGTTCGGACTGGACCCAGACCGGCCCACGGTCCTCTTGGCTCCGACCTGGCTCAGGAAGTCGCCGATCTTCGACTTCGGTGAGGAGTTGATCGAGCGGCTGGCGGACGGCCCCTGGAACCTGGTGGTCAAGCTGCATGACAAGTTCTTCGATCCGAGGTTCAACCTGATCGACTGGCGCTCGCGGCTGAGGCGGCTGGAGCAGCGCAAGCCCTGCACGGTCATCATCGACCAGCATGATGCGACTCCGCTCCTGTTCGTGACCGACCTGCTGATCTCGGACGTCTCCTCGATTTCGAACGAGTTCTCGTTGCTGGACCGGCCCATGGTGTTTCTGCAGGTCGGCGATGTGGAGGCCCTGAAGGCCCAGTATCCGCATCTTGACCTGGACACATGGGGCCAACGTGCGGGAGAGGTCGCCCATGACGCTGCTTCCTGCGTGGCGGCCGTGGAGCGCGGTCTCGCCGATCCAGGGCGCGACAGCGAGATCCGCCGGGCGCTCGCCAGGGATGTTTTCTACAACCCCGGGTGTGCGGCAGCGGTCGCGGTCAGCGTCCTGTATGACACTCTGGGCCTGCCCGCACGGCCTGAGCCCGCCGGGGAGACGGTCGGAACGCTTCCGGTGTAACCGCCCGCGCGCCGCGGCGACTCCTGCCATGTGAAGCTCTCGTCAATCCTCGTTCTGGCTGGGCGGTGCAGAGTCGATCTGCTGGACGCCGTCTTCCCGCCCCTCTGCGCGGTCTGCGATCACGAGATCCCTGACCCGGGAGCGGTGATCTGCGGGCTCTGCCGGGCCAGCCTCGTGCGCGTGGGACGGCGCGGTTGTCGCAAATGCGGGGCGGAACCGGTGCCTGGATCCCGGCCGAGACCCTCCCGGTGCAGGCGCTGCCGCGACCGCGGATTTGCCTTCTCCCGGGCGGTGGCCGCGACCCGCTATGCGGGGGTTGTCCGGGATCTGGTGCTGGCGGCCAAGTTCCGGCGCCGGCGGGAGGGGCTCCGGGTCCTCGCCCGGGAACTCATCGGTGCGCTGCGCGAAACCGGCTGCCACCACAGGGTCAGCGTGGTGACCTCAGTCCCCCTCCATCCGACCCGGCGGCTGCTGAGGGGGTACGATCAGGCGGAGCTTCTGGCCAGACAGGTGGCCGATGGACTCGATCTGCCGTATCTGCGGGGAGGCCTGCGCAGGAGTTCCCGGACCTCGCCGCAGGCGGCGGCTGCGCCTTCGCTCCGGGCCGGCAGGATGGCGGGGGCCTTTCGCGCCGGCTGGAGGCGGCGGAGGTTCCGTGGGCGATCGGTCCTGCTCGTCGACGACGTCATGAGCACCGGCGCCACCGTGGACGCGGCGGCTCACGCCCTGCTCGAGGCGGGGGCGCGGTGTGTGTTCGTGGGGGTGGGAGCGACGTGAGGGGGGTCCCTTTCGCGTGCTTCAGCAGGAACTCGGCGCGAAGCACCCGACAACGGTGGCGGCGGAAGGACTGCCGCAGAACGTGCAACGCGAGTGACTGCGGGCAGCGCGTTCCGAACTACTCCTCGCCGGCGTTCTTGACCTCGTCCCGGAGGAACTGCATGTCCGAGATGAATTGCTGGATCGACTTCCGATCCTCCGGCTCGATGTTCTGGAAGAAGATCTTGACGGTCGACCCTTCCTCGTTGGCGACCGCCTCGAGGACCTTGGCTCCGATCTCGAAGTAGAAAGCCTTCTTGAAGAGCGGGAGGCGGAACTTGGTCTTCATGTCGGCGTCTACCGGGAAGAAGGACGCCGCCTGGGTGACCTGGGCGGACATGCCCTTCTCGTCCAGGTGCAGGATCCGGCCGATGACGGGACGCCCCAGCGCCGCCTGCCGTTTCGGATCGGTGAAGTGGAACATGACGCTGTTCCCCGTGGGCAGGGTGGCGGTCGGCCCCTGCCCGAGAGTCTCCACAGCCTGGTTGTTTTCGTCGTATACCTTGATGACCTTGGTCAGTCCCAGGCTGTCCAGCACGTCCCGGACGAATCCGGATGGCTGGGAGATCACGAGTTCACCGCCGATTTCCTTCATCAGCTTGCGCGACTTGACGATGGCGCCGATGGCGGTGCTCATGATGAATTTCACCATGCGCATGTCGAGAACGACGTTTCTCACGCCGTTGGCCGCCAGGGATTCCACCTCTTCCAGGAAGGAGCTGACCACGAAGGAGTCGAACTCTCCGCGAAGGATGAGAATGGCGACGTCGCCGTTGATTTCCCGATCGATCTTCATCGTGCTCTCCGGAATAGCTGGAACCGGGATCGTCGGGCCGGTCGCCAGCACCGATCCCCGGGTGTGTGCCTCAGATTCTGCCGGTCGACCATGGAACCGTCAAGGAGCGCTGGCGCGCGGCTGAAAAAGGAGCCGGGTCCACCCCTCGGCTTGTGCTGGCAGGTGGCGGGACGATACGATCGACGGGAAGTCTCTGTGGGCATGAACGGCAGGATGACGAGTGGGCTGGTTTGGACGCGGAAAGGACGAGAGGCGGTCAGGCCGGGACGCCGGCCGGTCCTTCGTGAATCCGCTTGCGGCGCCGGACCAGACTCAGGTCCTGACCGGCGATGACCGGATCGATGGGCCGAAGGTCCGGATTCTCCTGGATGCGGTCGCGGACTTGATTTCGACCGTGAATCACAGGGCCGTGCTGACATCGATCGTCGACAAGTCGATTCGGGTGGTCGGGGCGGAGCGGGGAATCCTGTTCCTGTTCGAGAAGGGAGACCCGGAGCGGCTCTCCGTCCAGGTCGCCCGTGATGCGGAGGGGCGTGACCTCCGGGAACCGATCCAGTACTCCACCACCGTGACTCGCAAGGTCGCGATGGAGGGGTCGGCGATGTGCTGGAAGGTCTCCTCGCAGGAGCAGGCGGTCGATCTCTCCCAATCGATCGTCGACATGAAGCTCCGGGCCGTGATGTGCGTGACCCTGCGCGTCAAGGACCGCAGGCTGGGCGTGATCTATGTCGATTCGCGCGCGTCCCACCGGGAGTTCTCGCGGGCCGACCTGCGGTTTTTCGACGCCCTGGCGGGCGCTCTGTCGATTGCCGTGGAGAACGCGCGACTGATCCGGGAAACCGTCGCGAGCGAGCGGGTCAAGGAACAGGTCAAGGTGGCCCACACGATTCAGGAAGGGCTGCTCCCGAAGAACCCGGTGGGAATCAAGGGGTTCGAGCTGGCTGGGTGGGCCATTCCCGCCGAGGAGGCTCTGGGCGACTACTATGACTTCATCCCGTTGGATGACGGTCGCTGGGTGGTCGCCATTGGAGATGTCGCCGGTCACGGGATCGGCCCGGCGCTGCTGATGTCCAGCGCGCGTTCCCTGCTGCGCTCGTTGACGGACGGGCCGTTCGAGGTGCCCGAGATCCTGGCGCGGATGAACAACCGCTTCGAGGAGGATACGGGCGGCTCGATGTTCATGTCGATGTTCGTGGCCGTGTTCGATCCGAGCCAGCGCAGTTTCGTCTACGGCAATGCCGGCCATACTTCCCCGCTGCTGGTGAGGCAGCAGGGTTCGGAGGACTTGAACCGGACCGGGCTGGCGCTGGGGATCGAGCAGGGGATGACGTACGAGGTCAAGGGGCCGGTCGTTCTCATGCCGGGCGATACCCTGGTCCTGACCACGGACGGCATTCTCGAGTCGCGCCGCGGTGAGGAGTTCTTCGGCCGTGAGCGGCTGGAGAGTGTGGTG
>JAZDLC010000260.1:0-14564 GCA_043802345.1 Planctomycetota bacterium
GGGATGTACATGGTGCTCACGGCCGACCTGCGCAGCCGGGCCAACCGCTACCTGTCGCGGGCCGCTGATGCGTCCCGGGTGTCGCTCGCCGGGCTGCACGCCGCGCGCATCCAGTTGGGCGGCAATCCGGGCTGGACCGGAGGGAACTTCAGAGATCCTGACGCGCCGTCGCAGGGAGTGACGGTGACCGCCTCGAGCACGGGCGTCCTGACCTCCCGCGCGACCTGCGTGGGAGTGGTGGGGGACGCGACCCAGGGAATCTCCGCCGATCTGATGGCGGTTCCCGATCCGGTGCTGGGGTTCAATCTCTTCTCCGCCACCACGATCGAGCTCGACAACGTCACGTCCGGCGGCTACGTGCGCGCCAATGGAGACATCACGGCGACGGGCGACCTCGATTTCTCGGGCACGGTAGAGACGCTGTCCGGGAGCAGCGTGACGCTTCAGATCGAGAGCCGGCAGGTCCACTACGTATCCGAAACCCTCGTGCCTCCGGCGGTTTCGATGGCGTTCTACGCCTCACGGGCCTCGCCGATGCTCGGTCTTCCCGTGGATACAGAGACGGGGGCGATCCTGCTGGAGAACATCAGCCTGAGACCGGACAGCAACCCGTACGGAGCAACCAATCCGAAAGGCGCCTATCTGATCGATGCGCCGGGCCAGAAGCTGGCCATTCGCAATGTGTACGTGGAAGGCCTTCTGGTGGTGCGCGGCGCCACGCACATTCTCATCGAGCAGGGTTTCTACCTGGTGCGGGTGGACAACGGGATGGCCTCTCTCGTGGCCAACGCGCCGATCGACCTAAGACTCCAGAACTCACTGGACGAGAGCGTCAGCCTGATCGATTTCAACGGCGACGGCGACCTGTTCGACCTGTTCCAGCCCAGCATCGAGGGGGTAGTCTATTCCAGTTCCAGTTTCACCGGGCCGCAGGGCGGCCTGATCAAGGGCGCCGTGGTGGCGAACCAGATTCACCTGACCGGCATGCCCGACCTGAGGGACAGCAGCGCCCTGGCCACGCAGCCGGTGTACGAATTCACCGAGCCTGGCCCCTGGGATGTGGTGGCAGGCAGCATCGGGAGAACGCCATGACCGACACCGCCATCGGTCAGGAACAGGATCAAATCTCGAAGCTCAGCGCCGACCTGGTGAAGGCGTACGAGGCTCTGACCCTGGTCTACCGCACGGTGTCGAACCTGGGAGGGCTGTTTCGGGTCGGGGATATCACCGCCTATCTCGTCAATCGCGCGCTGGAGGCGGCCGAGGCGTCCAGCGCGGTCCTGTATCTGCTGCGCGCCGACGGCGTCTGCGAGGTCTCCGCTTTCCGGGGAGCATTGAAGGATCAGTTGGTGGACGACGTGGCCGCGCGGCTGCTGCAGTTGGGCCGGCCGCTCTTCTTCCGTGGCGAACTGGCCAGCCAGTACCTGCGGCCGGGGGTGAACAGTCCATGGCAGATCCTGAGCGCTCCCCTCGAGACCGGTGGCCGCAGCCTCGGAGTCATCGTGCTGGCCCGGGAGAACGACCGGCGATTCACGACCGGAGACGTCAAGCTGGTGTTCGCCCTTTCCGGGCTGACGGCAGTGGCGGTGGCGAACTTCCAGCATTACCGGGCGGTCAGCTACGAACGGGAGATGCTGGAGAGCGTGATCCGGGAAATCGGCGATGGCATCGTGGTCGCGGACTCCAATTGGCGCGCGCGGCTGACGAACGATGTGGGCCGGAAGTACCTGGGAGTGGCCGACACCGAGCCGGAAGGGTACGACGTCCTGAGAAGGATCGGAGCGTACTCCCTTTCGGTCCCGGTGGAGAGGGTGCGGGTTCAGGCGGGCGGAATGGAGGAGTTCACGGCCGAGAGCTTCGACCAGCGCAATCCGGTGGTGCTCGGTTGCAAGGCGTTCTGTGCCCGGCTGGGCACGGAGGCGGAACTGATCCGGGTGCTCTGTCTGCGCGACGTGACGGTTGAGCATCGCACGACCCAGGCCCAGAATGACTTCATGTCGCTCGCCGCGCACAAACTGCGAACCCCGCTCACCAAGATCATGGGGCTGCTGCCGCTGGCCCGGGACACCGACACGGATGATCAGATTCGCGCCGAGGCGTTCGACGGGATCGACAGCGGGTCCGAGGAGCTGCACAGCCTGGTGGACGGAGTGCTTCAGTTCGTCGAATTCCGCCAGGGGGCGTGTGTGGTGCAGTCGGTGGAGCTGAGGCCGCTGCTGCGCGAAGTGGTCGCGGCGGTCCGGGAGCGGAGGCCGCGGAAGGAGCTGGACGTTCGCATCGAAATCGACCGGAACGTCCCGCCGGTCCGTGGCTCGCGGCAGATGCTCTTCACGCTGTTCGAGAAGCTGATCGACAACGCGGTCAAATTCACGCCGGGCTCGCGGGCGCTGGTCAGGGTGGAGATCAGTTCCGTGGCGGAGGATCGGATCCGGATCGTCGTGGAGGACAAGGGCGAGGGGATCCCCCCGGATGTCTTGCGGCGTCTGTTCCGTCCTTTCTCGCAGCGCGATGAGGACTTCACCGGGCAGGCCGAGGGCGCTGGGTTGGGGCTGATGCTGGTGCGCCAGGTCGTGGAGAGACATGGCGGCAAGATCCACGCCGAGTCCAGACCAGGGGACGGGGCGCGATTCGTGGTCGAGATCCGAATCGAACAGGAGGGGAGTCCGACGTGATGCGCGGTTTCACGCTCGTCGAGGTCATGATCCTGATCGTGGTCGGAATGATCATCGCGGGAGTCGCCATGCCGGCCGCCAACACCTTCGACGACATGGGAATCTCCGCGGACGTCCGGATTCTCCAGGCCGACCTGGAATTTGCCCAGGCCCGGGCGATCGCCACCGGGCAGGGCCACCGCGTCCTCTTCGACCTGGACGACAACACCTACCAGGTGGAGTCTCCCCCCGGAGTCGTCCTGGACGAGCCACTCCGGAAGAGACCCTGGATTCGGGATCTGAACCGATTGCCACACAACGGGTCGGTCCTGACGAGCTGTGATTTCGGTGGCCAGAGAGCGGTGCTCTTCGACGGGGCGGGCACACCCGCCTCCGGTGGACAGGTGACCTTCGAGCTGGGCTCTTTCAGTGCGAAGCTGAATGTGGCCCCGGTGACGGGGGTCGTCAGCACGGTTCTTCCTTGAAGGGGCTGGAAGAGACCAACCCCCAAGCTTCCGCCTCACCGATTGGGGGATGAGTCGTATAATCACCCGGAGTCTGTGCTCCACTGAAGTCTAGCGATTAGATCGACGCCTCCAAGGACCGGGACGATAAACAGCGATAGATTCGAAACAGCGAGCCGCATGAACAGCCGTCCGGGCTCTCTCATGCCGTTGACAGTGCGCCTGGCGATGCCCGCGATCCTGCTGGCGCTCTTTCAGATGGCGCCGGGTCCGCGTCTTCTTGCCCAGGAACGTTCTTTCCTTGGCTGGGACCAGATCGAGGAAGACGACTACCAGTTCGACCCGGACCGGAGCGAGGTGGCGACCTTCGCCATCCAGGTCTCGGGTGAGGTGCGATTCCGGTTCTACCGGGCCTCCGAGCTGATGAAGCTGGGGCGCTTCAGGGAGGCGTCAGAGCCGCTCCAGGAGGTCATAAACCTCTTTCCGAACCACCTTTACCAGGTGGCGAAACGCCCTCCCCGGTGGGTGGGGGCGGCCGAGTATGCGCGCTTCCTGCTCTCGTCCTTCCCCCCCGAAGGGAGGGAGGAGTACGCTGCCTGGGCCGCCCTGAGGGTGGCTCCGAAGTTCAAGAAGGCGTTGGCGACCAGGGACGAGGAACTGCTCGGCGAGCTGGCCGATCGCTGGGTGGCGACACCAGAGGGTCTTGAATCGCTGCGGCTGCTCGGCGATCTGGAACAGGAAAGGGGCAACCACGAGTTGGCGGAACGGTACTACCGGCGACGCCTGCTCTTCGAGGACCCCCCACTGGAATCGACGCCGAAGATCGCATTCCGCGCGGCGGCTGCCCTGGCGTTGCAGGGACGGCCTGGAAGGGGCGCCGAACTCGCCGAGCCGTACGGATCCTCCGAGATCCGGCTCGGTGGAGAGCTGCTGGATCTGCCCCTGGGAGTGGGCCGGCTCTCGGGACTGGCGGAGCCGAGGGGTCGAGACTGGGCGGTTTTCGGGGGCTCTCCGGACCATGGCGGCATCGTCCCCGGCACGGTCGGAAAACCCCGGCTCTCGAAGGAATGGCATGTGCCGGTCTTCTCCCCCATTGCCAGGAATCCGTTTTCGATCCACGCGACCGACTCGGACCAGGGTTTCCCGTTTCACGCGGCGATCTCCCGGGGGTCGATCCTGCTGGCGGACGGTCTCACCATCCGCAGCTACACCTTCTTCTCGGATGAACCGCGGTGGGTTTTCCACGGGCCGCTCGCGGGGACCGCGAACCGGGTTGACTTCTATCAGTTCGAGGACTACCTGGGTGACAGGCAAAAGGGGGAGTACCGGATCGGACAGTTGGCCCGCCAGCTACCGCTGATGACGACCGTGGCGGATGGAGTCGTGCTCTCTTGCATGTTCGACCTGCAGCCCAGGGGGCAGCGCATCCTGCTGGAAGGCTTGGAGATCACGGAGCCGATTCCGCGGCGGAGTCTCCATGCGGTCGACTTGCGGACGGGGCGGTTGCTCTGGCAGCAGCACCAGGAAGAGCTCGGCGCGCAGGCGCTCGTCAACCGCCTCTCGGTCTCGGCGCCGCCGATCGTCGTGGGTGATCGGGTGATCGCCGCGGGGCACATCCTCGAAGGCGCCATCAACCACTACGTCGTCTGTTTCTCGCTCTCGGACGGCCGGCTGCTCTGGAAAACGCCGATCGTGGTCGGTCAGCAGGAACTGACCATGTTCAACAAGACGTTCAAGGAGTTCAGCGTGCAGATGCCGGCCGAGCAGGACGGCTCCGTGTTCGTCTGCACCAATCTGGGCCTGATCGCCGCGCTCGATCTGGTCACCGGCAACCTGCGCTGGGTCACCCAGTATGAGTCGATCCCGATCATGGGAGCGCGGCACTACTACCGGCCGATGGAGCGGTCGACCAGCTCCAACAACGACGCGCCCGTGGTGCGGGACGGAGTGGCCGTGTTCTCGCCCCTCGACTCGAGCAACTTCTACGCCCTGGATGTGGCCACCGGGAAGCGTCTCTGGGTGCGGGACTCGGGCCAGAGGTACCCCCTCGGCTACCGTTACCTCCTGGGGGTGGACGGGGACACCCTTGTGCTGGGGGGCGATTCGGGAATCGGGTTCTTCGATCTGAAAAGCGGCGCGACTCTCGGGGAGTTTTCGATCGCGGACCCCGGGAGTACTCCGCCCTGGCCCCGGGGATGTCTGGGAGAGGGCGTGGTCTGCCAGCCGCTCATGAACCAACTGCTGATTCTGCGCTGGACGCGGGCCGGCTCCAGGGTCGAGGTCCGGAAGGAAGCCGTGCCGATCGACAGTCAGCAAGCCGGGAATCTCGTACTGTACCAGGATTTCCAGATCACCGTGTCGCAGGACCTGATGACCGTCTTCTTCGATGTGGATGCGCTGGTCGCGGAGGCGCGGCGGAAGGCCCTGACAGAGGAGCAGAGCGACGAGGACCTGATCCTTCTGGGCGACCTGGAGCATCTGAAGGGAGACTACCTGGCGTCGATCCGGTCGTTCGAGCAGGTCTTCGCCAGGGGGGAGGTGGACGCGGAAACGAGCCGCCGTGTCCGGGACGGGCTGTATCGCAGTCACCGTGAGCTGGCCAGAAGGGCGACGGACAGTGCTTCGAGGCTCGAGCATCTGCAGGCGGAGGCTCGTTACGCGGCCGACGCCCGTGACTTCCTCGCGTCGGCGGAGCAGATCCTGGCGGTCCTGGATGAAAAGAAGGACTACGCCGGATACCTCGAGACCCTGGACTGGATCGATCAGCGGTGCGCGGACGTCGACTTTCCGTTCTCGCTGCATCCGTTTGGCGGACTCGTGCGGGTGGGCCTGTTCACGCTGGAGCAGCGTTCGCTGGTGGCGCTTGTGAGGGGCCGCCCGGGCGACGCGACCGCGGCCTGGCAGAAGATGATTCTCCAGTACGACCAGCTTCCGTTCGGAGGAAGCACCGCGGGACGTTACGCCGAACGCAAGATTGCCGAGGCGATCGAGACCTACGGGCCGGAGGTCTTCGAACCGTTCGAGCGGGAGGCTGCCGAGCTGCATCGAGTGGCCATGGAGACCCGGGACTCGAGAGCCCTCGGCGACCTGATCCGTTGCTACCCGAATTCCAGGGACGTGGATTCGAGACGACTCGATCTGGCGCGCCTGCTGCTGGACGAGGGAAAGCACGGCGAGGCGTTCGAGGTGGTGGCGCCGCTCCTGAACGACGGGGAAGGCCGGGCTCATGCTCTGTACCTCGGGGCTCGTGGCGCCGAGCTGGCCGGCGAACCGGGACTGGCCCGGGCCTTGTGGGCGCGCCTCGGCGAGATCGGCCGCGACACGGCCGCGCTGGGTGGAGAGGGGGAGTCGTACGGTTCGGTGGCGGCTCGCGAACTGGAGCGGCTTGGCCCGGCGGCTCCTGGTGGCCGTCTTGGCCAGCGCCTGGCCAGCCTGCCCGACCTGGTCAACGGGGTGCGGCGGTTCCCGCTGGTGCTCGACCCGGACACCCACATGGTGCCGCTGCTGGGCGCGCGAAGCGAGATCCTCGCCGACGCCGTGATGGTCTACGAGGTGGCGCCGGACAGGGGGGCCGCGCATGCCTGGCTGCGGCTGATCGATGTGGGGCGGTTGGAAGAAAGCTGGCGCGTGCTGGTCGACAGCTACTTCAGCGAGAGCGATCCATTGAAGGCGTACCTGTTTGGTGATCGGATCGTGGTCCGCCAGCGCAGGAAACTGCGCGGTTACCGGGCGGAGACCGGAGAACTGCTGTTCGAGCGGACGCTCCCCGCGGTTCCCGCCCTGGAAGAGCAGGGGGACAACCTCCTTTACATGCAGTGGCGGCGGCCGGACGGAGCCAGCGTGCTGGCGGCGGTCGAACTCGCATCCGGGACCTTCTTCTGGAGCAAGGAGACGGGCAACGATCCGTACGATCTGGTCGTCACGTCCGAATTGGTGCTGACCCAGGCTGACGGAATGGTCACGGCCAGGGACGCCTTGACCGGCACGACCCGCTACTCGCTCTCGCTGCTGGAGGTGTCTCGTAGGACGGGTATCCGCGCTTTCGAGGAGTTCGGCCTGCTGGTGGCGATCGGCGTCGGACAGGGAGCCAACTCACCAACTCTGATCGGATTCGACCTGAGCGACGGCCGCCGGCTCTTCGAGAAGGAGCGGCTCCCGAAGCCGGCCGAGGTCGGATGGCTCCAGGCCCTGCCGGAAGGGTTGGTCCTGCTGCGGGGGAACGGGTCATTCCTGCGGCAGAGGGCCAAGGGGATTCACACGGTGGAATTGCTGGAGCCGCGCACGGGGCGAGTACTGTGGGCGGTTCCAGACCTTCCCCAGCTCTCGGTGTTCGACCACGGGGAGACCTCGCTCGCCGGCAAGGTGGTCCTGCTCGCAGGCAGTCATGGCAGTCACAGGAATCGGACGAATCGCCGCGTGGCGATGGTGGTGGTCGAGGCCGGCCGCCAGGATCCTTGGTCGATCCCGCTGGACGGCTTGCCGAATGACTGGGCCGAGTTCACGTCGTTTGCCACGAGGAAGAACAGCCTCTTTGGTACGATCGATGTCAAGCCGCAGACGATTCCCAAGGGGAACAAGAGCTTCGTGTACACCCTTGACCTTGAGTCGGGCTCCCTGAACGTCGAACGTATTCCGTCGGAGCAGGACTATTACTGGTCCAGCCCAACCTGCACCTCGAACGCGCTGGTTGTGCTAAAGGACGGCCAGCTACACATCTACCCCGCCCGGGAGGCGGGTGAGGATTCCAAGTGAGGCTTGTTGCGACGAAACTGGTTTCTGCTCAAGCCGTTGGCGCGATGGTCCTGTTGCTGCCGCTGACCGTCATGGCCAGGTCTGAAGAAGATCCCGCGCCGGCGGACGTGCCGGTCGACCGCCAATCGATGCGCGCCGTGACGGCCGGCCTGGAGTGGCTCAAGGAGAACCAGAACGCGGACGGATCGTGGACGGGTGACGTCGGTTTCAAGCTGAACCAGAAGTATGAGGTGGAGCGGGCCAGGGTGCCGCACGTGGGCGTCACCGCCCTGGCTGGAATGGCGTTTCTCGCCGGCGGCCATCTTCCAGGGCGCGGCCGGTACGGCGCGACCATCTCGGCCGCCACCGAGTTCATCCTGGGTTGCGTCGATGAAACATCCGGTTTCGTGGCCCGCAACGGCACCAGGATGTACAGCCACGCCTTCGCCACGCTGTTCCTCGCCGAAATCGTCGGCATGACCCAGCGGGCGGATGTCCGGGAGAAGCTGCAGAAGGCCGTCGACCTGATCGTCAAGTCGCAGAACCGGTACGGATCGTGGCGGTACGAGCCGTTTGCCGTGGAGTCCGACATGTCGATCACGGTCTGCCAGTTGATGGCGCTCAGGGCCGCGAGAAACATCGGCATCAAGGTTCCCCGGACCACCATCGATCGGGCCGTGAGGTACGTTCAGAGTTCGTACGTCCGCAACGACGAGATGAACTACTTCATGGCCTACGACGGCTACTACTTCATGCGCCGGGGATCGTTCAAGTACCAGAAGGCGGACAAAACGCGTTCATCCTTCGCCCTGACCGCCGCCGGAATCACCTCGCTTTACAACGCGGGCGTCTACTCCGACGAACGGCTGCGAGAATCGCTGGACGTTCTGGAGCAGTCCTTTCACCTGCTCGAGGGGAAGGAAAGGCATTACTTCTACTGGTACGGCCACTATTACGCGGTACAGGCGATGTATGTGGCGGGCGATCCGTACTGGAGCCGGTACTACAGCAGGATCCGGCGGGATCTCCTGGCCTCCCAGCACCGGGATGGAAAGTGGGAAAACGACGTCGGACCCGGCAATGCCTTCGGGACCGCTGTCGCGGCGATCATCCTCCAGGTGCCGTACAAGTACCTGCCGATTCTGCAGCGTTAGCGGGTCGGTGCGCGGTTTTCCCATGGTCTGAAAGGTGGCGATGGACCCGAAGAGCCTACGAGCGGAACTGGAACGACTGCGGGGCCGGCTGCGAGGCCTGTGCGTTCTCTACGGCACCCTCCAGGCGGTGTTCGCCGCCTGCGCCTGCCTGGCGGTCCTGTATCTCCTGGATCGCTCGCTCGCGCTTCCCGTGGGAGTGCGCCTGCTGCTGCTCGTCTTCGGCCTGACCGGGACCGGTTACCTGGTCTATCGCGGCATCATCTTTCCGCTGCGGCGGAGGATTCGAGCCGAGGACGTGGCCGGCGCCGTGGAAGGCAGATTCAAGGAGTTCGACGGCCGCCTGATTTCCACGCTCGAGCTCGCAGGAGAGGCGCTCGCTCCGGATCGCAACGTGTCGGTGGCGCTGGTTGAGCTTCTCAGGAAGGAAACCGGCGAACTGCGGCAGGGGAAGCGTTTCGAGGCGATCTTCGACCTGAAGCATCTGCGGCGAATGCTCGCCCTCGCCGTGGTCCTCCTCGCCCTGGACGTGGGGTTTGGAGTGATGAAACCGGACCTGGCGGGGATCTTCTTCCAGCGCCTCTTCGGGGGGGATGCCCGCTGGCCGCAAGACACCTTCCTGCTCGTGGAGTTTCCGGCGAACGCCGAGCACTTCAGTGTCGAGTACGCAGGCGATCAACCGAAGATCGTGCGCATGGCGCGAGGCGCCAGCCTCCCGGTGACCGTCGTGGTCCGGGGCAAGTCTCCCGATTTCGTGGAGCTCAGGACCCGTTCCGAAGCGTCCTCCGGCAACCGGCTGGGTCCGATGGGGCTCTCTCCCACCGCCGGGTCCGAGTGGGTTGGAAGGTTCCGGAATGTGCGGGACTCCTTCGAGTTCTGGCCCCACGACGGCAATCCGAACGACGACGGCGCGGCGGTCGCGGTCGAGGTCTTCACTCCGCCCGGCGTGGTGTCGGTCGCCACTCGCCTCCAGTTTCCCGCCTACACCCGCCTCGCGCCTCGCTCCGTGCCGCGGGGAGATGTCGAGGCTCCCATCGGAACGGTCGTCGCAGTGGAAGTTACGGTCACGGGAGAGATTGACCAGGGTCATGTCGTCTTCGACGTCGGCCAGGACTCACCGCGACTCGGCCGGGCGGGCGACGATTCCGACCGGTGGCTGGCCAGCTTCACGGTGAGCAAATCATGTTCCTACTCCGTTCAGTTGCTCGGCAAGAACGGCTTCAGGAACCTCAAGTCGACCGACTACGCGGTGATCGCCGTCAAGGACCGCTCTCCCACCGTGCGCCTGATCGAGCCGGCCCGGGCGAATCTGGATGTCACTCCGTCTGGCCTGGTGCCGTTCCGGGTGGCCGCGGACGACGACTATGGCGTCGAGTCGCTGACGCTCTCCCTCGTGCCTTTTGGATCGGAGGCCGAGAGTCAGTTCGACCTGCTGGCGGATGCGGCCCCCTCCGCCTTCGCCGGGCGGAGTCTGGTGTACCGCCTGATCGATCTGTCAAGAAACCCCTTTCCGCACGAAGATGCCGTGCGCCCCTCGCAGGTGGGGGACTCGTACATCTATCAGGTCGTTGGCGAGGACAACTACTCGCGGGGAGACGGGCAGGGACCGAACCGGACCGTCGTCGCGGACCGTCGTTTCGATGTCATCTCCGTCAACGAGAAGATGCGCCTCCTGACGGAGCAGCAGATCCGGATGAAGGATGATGTGAGGGCCCTTCGGGATCTGCAGGGCATGAAGCACCAGGGGCTCTCCGACGCCCTGGTCGACTTCGAAGCGAGCGAGGGGGACAACGAGCCGGGTGTGGACGAACTGGCGGGCCTGGAGGTGGGACAGAACCAGGTGACCAACCGGGCGGTCCGTCTGGCGCAGGATTTCGCCCAGCTGTACGAGGAATACCTGCTGAACCGCATGGACCATTCCGCCGCGGCGGAGCGCCTGATTCCCCTCCTGGCGGAGCGGAAGCTCGCTTCGACCCTGGTGGAGGGGTTCGATTTCAGCATCTACCGGCCCGTGGTCGATTCGTATCAGGACGGAGCCTTCGGCAACCTCGACGTGCTCGGCCGCTTGCTGGGCATGCTCTCCTGCATTCTCGACGTCGCCGAGATCGAATCACCGGCCGCCGGGAGGGCGCTCAGCGACGCCAGGTTGCTGGTCGACAACAACCAGCGGCCGGGCGGAGTCCGGGCGGCGCTGGCGGCCCAGGAGAGAGCGCTGGCGAAACTCGATCAGCTCCTGGAGCGGATGGACGAGTGGGAGGATTTCCAGGAAATCCTGACTCTCTTCCGCGACCTGCTGGACAACCAGCGGGACCTCAACGCGCGAACCCGTTCGACCCTGCGCACGGAGGGAGGCTGATGACCGGGCGCTGGAACAGGAAAGGGCTTGGAGAATGAACAGGCGAACGATGTTTCTGTGCGCCGCCGGACTCGCCGCTCTGTCGGCCCTGGCCTCCGGGCAGGAGCGGGATTCAGATCTTCAGCGGTTGGCTCGGGATCAGCGCACCATCAAGGCTCGGCTGGAGAAGATCCAGTCCAAGATGGCTCGTCTGGCCGAGAAGCTGGCGGAAGAGGGAAAAACGTACAACGCGGGGTTGCTCACCGAGGCGATGGCTCAGGCCGAGGCCCTGCGGATCGAGGATCGCATCGATGAGGTCATTCCTGACATCACATCGGCGCGCTATTCGTCGGTGGAGCGGCAGCAGGAAATCCTGCAGACGCTCGAATCGGTCTACGCGGTGCTGCTGGACCGAAACGACCTGGACAAGCTGGAACGCAGGTTGGATCAGCTGAGAGGGGGGATCGAGGAGGTCAAGGACCTGCGCAAAGCCGAGCGGGATCTGGTCGAGGAGACGGCCCGCCTCACCGAGAGTGAACAGGCGTTGCTGGAGCGCGCGCTGGAGAAGACGGAGCAACTGCGTCAGAGTCAGGAGCAGCTCCGGCAAGAGACGGAACGGGCCGGCGAGAAGTCGGACGAGGCTCTACGAGAGGTCAGGGAATCTCTCGACCGGTTGGCGGCAAAGCAAAGCGGAGAGCTGCAGCGATCCAAGGCAGGGATCCGCGCGCAGGTTGGCACCGCTCTTGACCGGATCGATGAGGCGATCGCGGCCGAGAAGTCAGCCCTGGAGCGCCTCGAGGAGGAGCAGTCCAAGGGCACGGAAGCCTCGAATGAGCAGGACAGCAGTCCCGGAATGACCGCCGAGAAGCGGGACGCGTTCCTGGCGGACCAGAGTCGGGCCGGAGCGGCGCTGGATCAGCTCGAGCGCGAACAGCAGGAGGCGCGGAAGCCGGGCGCGGAAGAGAGCGAAGCCACGGGCAAGGCGCAGGCGCAGCTCGCCGCCGCGAGGAAGGCGATCGGGCAGGCGGAAGCCGCGGCGCGCAGCGAGAAACCGGGCGAGGCCAGGACCTCGAGCCAGGAAGCGCTGGCGGCGCTCGAGAAAGCCCGGGAGCAGCTGGCGAACCAGGTGAAGGAGAACCCCGAGGCCACGCCCGAGGGTGGGGCGGAGGCCGAGCGGCAGATCGCCGATGGAGCAAGGAAGGCCTCGTCGCAACTGGAACAGATGTCCGCCGCGGAGGCCGACCCAAAGGCCAAGGATGCGATGAAGAACGCTGCCGAGGAAAGCCAGGCGGCGGCTCGCGCCGCAGAAAGGGCCGAGACGGATCTCTCCAGCCAGGATCCAGTGGCGGCCAAGGAACCGCAGGCCGAGGCGCTGGACGCTCTCAACCAGGCTCGATCCGCTCTCGAATCCGAAGCCGAGAAGGCCAGGGAAGAGGCGGACCGTTTGGCCGGCAAGCAGAACTACCTCGAAGGCGGGATGTCCGAGCTGGAGAAGATGCTGGAGAAGCTGGCGGAGCTTTCCAGCGACGCACAGGCGAGCGAGGAGCAGCAGCAGTCGGCCGGCCATGCCGGGCAGAAGATGGCGGAGGCGTCAAAGAGCCTCGCCGCGTCGAAGCCGCAACAGGCGGCGGCACAGCAGCAAGAAGCTCTGGACAAGTTGGCGCAACTGGAGCAGTCCCTCAAACAGTCGGCGCAGTCGGCCCAGCAGAAGAGTTCCCGGCAACTCGAACTCGAGGAGCAGCAGTACTCGGACCTCGCCGAGCGCCAGCGGGACCTGGAAGAGCGCACCCGCGACCTGATGAATCGGCTGAAGGAGCTCAAGGATCGTGAGCAGCAGGAGGCGCTCTCGGACGCCGCCTCTCGCATGCAGCAGGCGAGCGGTCAGCTCAAAGACGGCGAGGGGGAACAGGCGCTTCCCCGGGAGAAGGAGGCCGAGAAGTACCTGGCTCAGGCGCAGAAGGAGATGGAGGAAGAGAAGGAAAAGTACCAGAACCTGCGCCAGGAGGAGCTCCTGTTCAAGGTGCGCGAGGAGCTGATCAGCCTGCGGGAGGATGCGGCGTCCGTTCATGAGAAGACGAGGGAGATCCATCTGGAGCGGGAGTCCAAGGGGGTCTTGAGCCGGTCCGGACGGTCCAAGGTCAAGGGCCTGGCATCGGAAACCAAGACGATCCAGGCGCGCAATGATGAGGTTGTGGAGAAGGTCAAGGAGGATGGGGCGCAGGTCTTCACCTTCACGCTCAACCAGAACTCTGAAGACCTGGACCGCCTGGCCGGGATGCTCGGTTCCAGGCCGTACCTCACGGATGAACTCACTCAGTCGATCCAGGTCGAGGTGGTGGAACGTTACGACGACCTGATCGGCGCGATGAAGAACGAACTCGAACGCCGCCGGCAGGCGAAGCCCGAGGAAAGCAACCCGGATCAGGAACAGAACCCGGGACAGCAGCCGCTGGTGCCGAAGGTCGCGGAACTGCTGATGGTCAAGCGAATGGAAGAGGCCGCCATGAAGAAGATCGATATCTTCATGAAGACCCACCCGGAACTGGCCGAGGAAGGGCTGGACGAGATCGGTCGAAGCCGGCTGGTTCGCATGGGACACCAGCATTCGGAAGTCACCGCTCTCTTCCGGGCGCTGGTGAACGCGGCCGGGGAAGAGCCGGCCGCCGAGGATGGACAAGATACGGAGAGAAACCGATGAAACCCGTGATCCTGCTGGGTCTCCTGCTCGCTTCCCTGTTCGGTCCCGCCGCTTCGGCCCAGAGCGATGATGAACTGCGGGCCCGGGAACTGATCGCCCGGATCAACAAGCAGATGGAGCGCATTGACGAGCTGCTCCTGCAGGTGGACGAGACCTCGCCCGCCCGCGTTCGGGAATCCCTGAGCGAGGTTCAGAAGAACATCGATGAACTGCTGAAGAACGTCCAGGCGCAGCAGAGCGAGGTGATCGAGGACATCGAGGAGCTGGTCCGGCTGACGAAGTACACCCAGAGCAACAAGGGTCAGGGAGACCCGAACGAGGAGCAGCAGGGGAAGAAGCCGCAGGAGAACAGGGAGATCGGCAAGGACAGGGACCCGGAGAAGCTGATGCAGCAGGGCGAGAAGCCCAGGAATGACCAGCCGCAGGGAGAGGAGGAGCCGAAGACGGGAAGGGAGGATCAGAGCGAGCCCGAGCAGAGCCAGGGCGAGAAGTCCCCGCCGCGCGGAGACACGGAGAAGTTCGAGCGCGAGGACG
>JAZDLC010000261.1:0-9783 GCA_043802345.1 Planctomycetota bacterium
ACCTTCTTCTTGGTGGCCTTCTTCTTCGTGGCCTTCTTACGGGTTCTCATTGCCGCCATAGTTAACCCCTCCAGGAGCTATACAAAACTGATGACCGTGCACCGTGCGCGATCACGTACCAAGAGAATGACTGATTCGACAAAATTTGTCGAGTTGCTGCAGCCGATTTCGTCGGCGGGAGGGCGGTCCGGTGCACGACTCGTTCCGGTCACACGCCTCGCAACTGAACCAGCACTTCTTCGAAATCGGCGGGCAGCGGCGCCTCGAGCACCAGCAACTTGCCGCTGATCGGATGCGCGACAGAGAGCCCGGCGGCATGCAGGAGAAGTCGGTCGGACATTACCGGGTGGCGGGATGCGGGGCTGTACTTTCGATCACCCACGATGGGACATCCCAGGTCCAGCATGTGCAGTCTGATCTGATTGAAGCGGCCCGTCTTCGGCCGGGCCTCCACCAGGGTTGCCTTCTCGAACCGCTCCAGGATTCGGTACTCGGTGAGCGCTTCGCGACCGCCCCGCACCGGGGTCTTGCTCGAGCGCGCGCTCTTGCCCCGGTCGACGATGAAGGACCTCGTGGTACCGCTCTCTTTCGCGGGACGGCCGTGCACGAGGGCGAGGTACTTCTTCACCACTGTTCGCTCCCGGAACGCCCGCTCCAGGAAGTCACGTGCCTGTTCCGAGCGCGCGAACAGCAGGACTCCAGACGTGTCTCTGTCGAGTCGGTGCACCGGCCATGCGTTTCCGCCCCTGCTCCGGGCGCGCCGTCGCAACAGGTCGGCGATGTTCGGCGCCCCTCCGCTCGAAGGCGGCACGCTGAGAATGCCGGCTGGCTTGTCGATCGCCAGCAGGTGCTGGTCCTGAAACAGCACTGTGTACTCCATCAGCGGTTGCCCCGTCCTTGATGCGTCATGCCGAGCAGGAAGATACCGAAGACGAGCAGCACCTTGAGCAGGTCCTGAGCGGTGACGACCGCGGACCACCAGCCGGGAGAGCGCGGAGCGGGCGATCTCAACACGGTTTCGAAGAAGAGCGTGAGAGTGAACGCCGCGAACGGGAGCAGTAGCGAGAGTCCGCGGGCTTCTCTCCGCAGGGCGAGCAGCGTCAGGAATGCGGCGAACAGGACCTCGGCGTGGCGCAGCAACATCCGCTCTCCTTGAGGGAGGGTGAGCAGGCTGATCAGCAGGATCAGCGTGATCCAGCTCCCAGAGAGGAGCGTTTCGATCGGGACCAGGCTATGCGGCTGCGACTTCCTTGCCATGTTCCTGGTCCGACCTCATCACCATGGTCACACGCCTGGGCGGCCCTGGCCGCCGAGTCGTCCATTGCCCTGGACAGATTAGCGCGCCCGGGGTGGGAAAGGGCCAGGGAATGGGCCAGCACTCCCGGAGCATCGGCTGCTTGACTGTGGTCGTCTGTAACCAGTAGCGTCCCCCGAGATGCGGAAGCTCCTCTCCATCCTCTTCTGGTCGGTCCTCTCGGCGGCGTTCATCGGGCCGGGAACCGTCACGGTCGCCTCCAAGGCCGGACACCTCTTCGGCCTCGAGCTGCTCTGGGCCCTGACCTTCTCCACCCTGGCCTGCGCGACGCTCCAGGAGGCCAGCGCCCGCATCGCTCTTTCCTCCGGCAGCGATCTGGGCCAGGCGCTCAGGCTTCGCTATCGGGACTCCTGGATGCGGTTCCTGGTGCTGCCGCTGGTGGTGGTGGCGATCGTGGTCGGCTGCGCCGCCTACCAGGCCGGCAACATCCTGGGGGGAGTCGCCGGCGCGAAACTGGTGTGCGATCTGGATGATCGCTGGATCACGCTCTGCATGGGCCTGGCGGCCGGACTGATTCTCTGGTTCGGATCGGTCAAGTGGGTGGCCCGCATTCTGGGCGGAGTGGTCGCCTTGATGGGCGTGGTGTTCCTGGTGACGGCGGCCTGCCTGCTTCCTCCGTGGTCGGACGTGCTCTCCGGCCTCTTGATCCCATCCTCGCCGGCAGGATCCGGACTGCTGGTCCTGGGCCTCGTGGGCACCACGGTCGTTCCGTACAACTTGTTCCTCGGATCGGGGATCGCCCGGGGCCAGAAGCTCAAGGAGCTGCGCTTCGGTCTGATCCTGGCCGTCGCCCTCGGCGGCCTGGTCTCGATGGGCGTCGTCGTGGTTGGAACATCGGTGCAGGGGGACTTCTCGTTCGAGAATCTGGCCGCTGCCCTGACCGCGCGTCTGGGAACCTGGGCCGGACCTCTCTTCGCGGTGGGGCTGTTCTCGGCGGGGCTTTCCTCCGCCATCACGGCGCCGCTCGCCGCGGCGATCACTGCCCGTGGACTGACGGGTGGAGGCTCGGCCGATGCCACGGACCACTGCTCCCGCCTCTATCGCGCCACCTGGGGGCTGGTGCTGCTGACCGGTGTGGCGTTCGGAATCTTCGGCCAGAAGCCGATCCCGATCATCCTGGTGGCCCAGGCATTCAACGGCGTGTTGCTGCCGTTCGTGACGGTGTTCCTGCTGCTGCTGGTGAACGATCGGTCCCTCATGGGAGAGGAGGGGCTGAACCGCATGCCCGGCAACGCCCTGCTCTCGCTGGTGGTCGCCGTGACGGTCCTGCTCGGCCTGAAGAATATCCTGGAGGCGGTGTACGGTGCCCTGGACTCGCACCCTCCCGGCCGGTCGGTCCTGCTCCTGATCTCGGTCCTCGTGACCGCTGTTCTTTTCGCCCTGGTTTTTCCGCGCCTCCGCCGAACGAGGCGGTCCCCGGCGCAAAAAAGGGCCTGACAGAAAGGCGCAAAGCGCGTACGGTTCTCCGTTCCCAGACTCTCATGACGGAATCGAAGGAGAGATCCCCGTGATTCGTTCGAAGATCCTGCCTGCTTGCTTGTTGCTTGCTTTCTGCCCGCAGACGGCCCCGGCCCAGTCGGGCGGGGACGCTTTCCGCGCGGCGGTCGAATTCGCCCGTGAGAGGGTGTACCCGGCGCTGGTCAATATCTCGGTGGTGGACGAGAGCTACAGCGAGGGGCGGATTCGTCACTATCCGGCGGCGGGGAGCGGAGTCATCGTGAGCCCGGCGGGGCATGTCGTGACCAACTACCATGTTGCCGGAACCGCGGCGCGCATCAAGTGCACCCTTCCCAGCGGCGAGACGATCGGGGCTTCCCGCGTGGCCGGGGATGCGTTCTCCGACCTCTGCATCCTCAAGCTCGATCTCGAGAAGCGCGAGGACCCGACCATTCCGATTCCGTTCGCGACCATCGGCGACTCGCGGCAGCTTCAGGTGGGCGACCATGTGCTGGCGGTGGGGAACCCGCTGACCCTCTCGTCCTCCATGACGCTCGGCATCGTGTCCAACACGGAGCGGGTCTTCACCGATTTCACCGGCACCGAGATCGAGGAGTTCGATCTGGACGGAGAGACCACAGGAATGTTCAACCGGTGGATTCAGCATGATGCGCTGATCCTGCCGGGTAACTCGGGCGGCCCACTGGTCAGCCTGAAGGGAGACGTGGTCGGAATCAACACCAGGGGCGGTGGCGGGGTCGGCTTCGCCATTCCCTCGCAGACGATCAAGCAGGTGTTGAATCAGGCGCTGACCTTCGGCGAGATTCGCCGCGGGTGGATGGGACTCTCGGTCTTGCCGGTTTCCAGGGCGGGGCTCAGGGAAGGAACGCTGGTGTCGAATGTTACTCCCGGCTCTCCGGCGAACGCGGCCGGTCTGCTGGCCGGCGACATCCTGCTCTCCTTCGACAGTGAGAAGGTCGACACCCGCTTCTTCGACGAAGCGCCGCTGTTCTACCAGCGTATCGCCGAGATGCCGGTGGGGGCGGAGGTGACGGTGCGCTACCGGAGGGACGGCAAGGCCGGCGAGACCAAGGTCACGGTGGCTCATCTGGAGAAGTACCAGGGCAAGGAAATCGAGCTGCGGAGCCAGGGACTGACCGTGCGCGAGGTCACCCTGCCCATGTCGATCGCCAACAGCTATCCGAGTGATGACGGCATTCTGGTGACGGGTGTCCGTCCCGGCTTCCCGTTCGAGGAGGCGAAGCCCAAGATCGAATCGGGAAGCGTGGTGCTTTCCGTCGACGGTACACCGGTCAACGACCTGGATGGTTTCAGGAAGGCGATGGAAGCGGCGGCCGGGAAGAAGGAGTTCCCGGTTGTCTACCGCAGTGACCAGGAGATCATGGTCACGCTGGTGGAAGCGCGGGACGATGAGAAGCAGCACCGCGGCAAGGAACTGCCCAAGGCCTGGCTTGGCGTGAGCACCCAGGTTCTGACCGAAAAGACGGCCCGGGCCCTGGGACTCGAAGGGAAGCAGGGCTTCCGGATCTCTCAGGTTCTTCCCTGGACGCAGGCGGAGCAGGGCGGGCTGAAGGTCGGCGACGTGCTCGTCAGCATGGATGACGAGCCGCTGGAGGCGTCGAGGCCTCAGGATGCCGATGACCTGAGGCTGGCGATCGAGAATATGAGCATCGGAGAGGATGTCGAGTTCGGCGTCATCCGGGACGGCGAGGCGCTGACGGTCTCCATCGAACTGGAAGAGTCTCCCGCTTCCGCGCTGGACGTGAAGACCTCGAAGCAGGATGCGTTCGAATTCACGGTCCGCGAAACGACATTCATGGACCGGGTCAAGTTCAAGCTTCCCAAGGGGCTGGACGGCCTGCTGGTCACCGAGGCGACCCGTGGGGGCTGGGCTCACGTGGCCGGTCTGGAGATCAACGACCTGCTGATCTCCATCAACGGAACCGAGGCCGCGACGATCAAGCAGTTCGAGCAGGTGTTCGAGGACGTCTTGAAGAACCGGCCGAAGATCATCAGCCTCTTCGCTCGCCGGGAACACCGAACCCACTTCGTGTTCATCGAACCGGACTGGACGAAGATCGAGGGCAAGAAATGACACTTCCTGACAGAAAGGTGAGGAACATGAGCAGATCAGGGATTCTCTTGGCGGCGGCCCTCGTGGCAAGTGCCCTCGGCGCTGCCGGCCAGGCCGGTGCGGCGGGTCCGGACGAGGCCGGTCAGTACGCGGCGCTGCTCGAAAAGAAGGCGCCCATGATCGTGACGGTCCGCGCGGTCATGAAGACCGAGATCAACTTCGGAGGACAGGGCCAAAATCAGGAGTCCCGGGAAGAGATCGCCGGAGTCGTGGTCGATGAAAGCGGCCTGGTGATGGTGTCGTACGACTCGTTCAAGTCGAGCGACGAGGGGAGTGGTTCATTCCAGTTGAAGCGCACACCGCAGGAGATCAAGGTCATCTTCGAGCGCGAGGAGAAGGAGTATGACGCCGACCTGGTGGCCACCGACAAGAACGTCAATCTCGCCTTTCTGAAGGTCCGCGATCTCGAGGGACGCGAGCTGTCGGTCGCCCGTTTCGACGAGAGCGCGGACGTGGAGGTGGGTCAGAAGGTGGCCGCGGTGGGGCGCCTCAAGAAGGGGTATGACTACGCTCCCCACGTGCGGAGCGCGGTGGTCAGTGGGCGGATCAAGAAGCCCCGGAAGGCGCTCATTCTGGACGGAGGCGTCACCACCGAAGGGCTGCCGGTCTACACCATGGATGGCGCGATGGTCGGCGTGTTGACCACCCTCGAAACGGGCGTCGGGGAGGAGGACGGATCGTCGTTGGGGTTCCTCAGCATGATGGGTGGCGGCGGCGGTCAGTCATTCGTGCTTCCCGCCAAGGTGATCGGGAAACTGGTGGAACAGGCGAAGAAGCAGGCCGACGAGGTCGCGGCCGAGAAGGCGGAAGAAGAGAAGGAACCGTCCCGCAAGGAGGGCTCCGACTCCGAGGAGGACGGATGAGCCACCGCCGTCAGGATGGCTTCGCTTGAGGTGCAGCCCGTTGCAGAGCAATGTGGCGGTCTGTGTAATCCTCAGCAGGAGCCGACCATGATTGACGAACCAGACGTCTCTTCCGAGGAGGAGCTCTCCGGACCATCCGGTCCGGAAGAGCCGGCTTCGGAGCAGGAGCCGGCGGTGATCTACACGGCGGATCCGCCGGCGGCGATCATCACGATGAACCGACCGGAGCGCTGCAACGCTCTGAACGAGGATCTCCTCGCCGGCCTGCACGCCGCCCTGGATCTCGCGCTGGACGACGACGGCGTTCGGGCGGTGATCCTGACCGGCTCCGGGAACTCATTCTGCTCCGGCATGGATCTCTACGAGGCCCTCTCGCGTTCCGACTCCTCGTATGAGGAGAAGCTGGCGGACGCGGAACGTCTGGCGCGCCTCTTCAGGCGGTTGCGGTCGTTCGAGAAGGTCACGATCGCCGCCGTCAATGGCCCGGCGCTCGCGAGTGGTTGCGGGCTGGCGACCCTCTGCGACTTTACCCTGGCCACGAGTCAGGCGACCTTCGGGTATCCCGAGGTGAGGTTCGGCTTCGTGCCGGGGGTGGTTTCGGTCTACATGCGGGGGATGGTCAACGAGAAGCGCCTGCGCGATCTCGTGCTTACCGGGAGGCACTTGACCGCCGATGAGGCGTGTGAGATCGGCCTGGTGTCCAGGGTCGTTCACTCCGACGAGTTAATGCAGCAGTGTCTTGATATCGCGGCGCAGATCGCGCGGAACTCTCCCGGCTCGATTCGGATGACGAAGGAACTGCTGGAGACCCTGCCCGGGCTGGAAATCGAACGGGCGTTGAAGGCGGCCGTGGAATACAACGCGCGCATGCGGAACACGAGCGAGTGCCAGGAGGGTACGCAGTCGTTTCTCGACAAGCGGGAACCGGACTGGGATCAGCCGGAGGAGCCCGCGGGCGGCGGATCGGAGCAGGAGGTCGACTCGGGGGTTGAAGGCGAGAGCGGGGAGTCGGAAGGAACTTGAGCCTGCCCGGGCTCTGGCTGCTCGGTTGCCTGGCTCCTCTGGCGTGGCTCCCGTCACTTCGCCAGGACGTCGGGCTCACGCTGCTCCTGCTGCTGCTGGCGTTCATCCCGTACGTGCTGGCGGTCCACGGGACCTTTCGGGGGATGGGTCGCTGGCCGGTCCTGATCCTGGTGGGAGTCGCCGGCCGGCTGCTGTTGCTGCTTCCCGGCGAGGGACTCTCCGACGACATCTACCGGTATGTCTGGGAGGGGCGGGTGATCGCAGCGGGCGAGAATCCGTATCTCCATGCGCCGGATGATCCGGCCCTCGAAGCACTCAGGGACGATTCCATCTGGCCTCGAGTCACGCACAAGGAGGTCCGGGCCGCCTACCCGCCGCTGGCGCAGCTCTCCTTCCTGATCGGTGGCTGGGTCGGCTCCGGCCCCATCGGCGTGCGGCTGCTGATGCTGCTGGCCGACCTTTGCGTCTGGTGGGCCCTGGCCCGTCTGCTGAAGGCCCGCCGGCTGGATCCAAGACGTTCCATCGTCTGGGGCTGGTCACCGCTCGTGATGGTGGAGGTGGCAGCCGGAGCGCACCTGGATGTGCTGGCCGTCCTGGGGACCGTGCTGGCCCTGCTGTTTCTGGTCCGGGAAAGACCGCTTCTTGCGGTGGGGATGCTGGGTCTGGCCACATTGGCGAAACCGTATGCGCTCGTCGTGCTGCCGTTTTTCCTGGCCAGCCGTCCCCTCCGGATCCAGTGTGCCCAGGGAGGGATCTTCCTGGGGACGCTCTTCATCGGCTACCTGCCCTTCTCGCTGGATGGGGCGCCGACCGCTGGGCTCCTCGAATACGCCCGCAGGTGGGAACACAATGCCGCGTTCTTCCCCGCGCTGAAGGATGGGATCGGCTGGGCGACGGACGCGGTCGCGGGGTGGTTTGAGAGCGCAGGTTTCCCGGAGTGGGCCCGCTCGCCGCTGTACGCGCTCGCCCCGAACCTCGCCGCCCGAGCGCTCCTGGGCCTGACGCTGGCCACCCTCGTGTTCCTGCTCTGGAGACGCCGTGCGGACCCGGGGCGCGCGTGCGCGGTGGCGCTGGGCGCCTTGCTGCTGCTCTCGCCGACGGTTCATCCGTGGTACCTGCTCTGGTTCGTGCCGTTCCTGTCGATGTGGTTCTCCGCCCCCCTGCTGCTCTGGACAGCGACCGTGCTGCTCTCCTACCACGTCCTGCCGCGGTACGACCTGACCGGCGTCTGGGAAGAGGATCGGTTCCTGCGGCTGGCCGAGTACTTGCCGGTGCTGCTCTGGATTGCCTGGGGCGCGGTGATTGGCCTGTTGAGGTGGCGGGCTAAATAGCGCGCGTGACGAGATCGGCTCTCGTCTTTGGCCGGATCAGGGAGGCGATTCCGACCCAGAAGTAGCCCGCCATGAAGAGGGAAAGAAACACGCCGGTGACGATCAATCCGTGATAGACCGCAATGCTGGTGATGACGGAGAAGTAGAGACCGAGGGCAATCTCGAAGAATGGCAAGCCCTGGCGCGAACCGGCATACCGGAAGAGAGTCTTCTTCGCCGAACGCCTCTCTCCCACGTTGTACTTCGGGGTGCGCACGAACGGTGTCTCGCGGCCGAGGACTGCCTCGAGGACCGCCTTGGCGTTGTTGACCGAGATGCCGATCCCGAGCGCGATCAGCATCGGGAAGTAGAGGATCGTACTCGTCCAGCTCGAATATGCCTCGCGCTGGGACGCCGTGTAGAACGTCAGCACGCTGGTCGTGGCGGCGACGAAGAGGGAGAAGTCGAACAGCAGGCTGCGGGCCACGCTGTTGTCGGACAAGCGAGCCAGGAGCGCGGGAAGCATGAGCAGGCCCAGGGCGATCATCAGCACGTGGGCGAAGTTGTTCGTCAGGTGAAACGATGCCTCGATCTTCACCTTGAGCGGCGCGTTCCCTCGCCAGATGCTGGGCAGCAGCTTCCGGCAGACCTGAATCGACCCCTTGGCCCAGCGATGCTGCTGGGTCTTGAACGCGTTCATCTCCACAGGCAGTTCGCCCGGCGAGACCACCTCCGGCAAGTAGACGAATTGCCACCCGACGAGCTGAGCCCGGTACGACAGGTCCAGATCCTCGGTGAGCGTGTCATGCTGCCACCCGCCGGCCGCGGCGATGCAGCTCTTGCGCCAGATGCCGGCGGTGCCATTGAAGTTGAAGAAGCGGCCCGAGCGGTTCCTGGCGGTGTGTTCGATGACGAAGTGTCCGTCGAGGAAGATCGACTGGATTCTGGTCAGCAACGAGAAGCGCCGGTTGAGATGTCCCCAACGCGACTGAACCATGCCGATGTTCGGATCGGTGAAGTGGTGGATCGTCTCGTTCAGGATGTCCGGGTTCGGCACGAAGTCCGCATCGAAGATGGCGACAAACTCCGCATTGGTCTGCCCCAACCCATTGTCGAGAGCGCCCGCCTTGAATCCGGCGCGATCCGTCCGGACGATGTGGCGGATGTCGTATCCCTGAGCCGCCAAGCGGCGAACCTTCTCCCGGGCCAGGTCGACGGTCTCGTCGGTCGAGTCATCGAGGACCTGGATCTCCATCCTGTCCTTGGGGTAGTCGATGGCACAGACCGCATCGATCAGGCGCTCCACCACGGACGCTTCGTTGAACAGCGGCAGTTGGACGGCGACCTTCGGCAACTCACGGAAGCGGCTGGGTGGCTCGTGTCGGTTCTTGCGGTGGCGATAGAAAAGGTAGACCAGCACATACCGGTGCATTCCGTAGATCGAAAGCACGGCGAGCACCGCGTAGTATGTGATCAAAACCACCTTTTCCCAGGAAGCCATGGTGGGATCTACCGTCGTGGTGTCCTTCTAGTTCGCCGGTCGAAGAGAATCCGGTCTTGTACCTGTCGCGGCACCACAAGTCAACGGACCGCAGGGATTTGGATTGACTGATACTAACGATCGAAGTGCCTATTCGTTTGACTTGCCGAGGGAACTGATTGCTCAGCGGCCGCCCCCGG
>JAZDLC010000262.1:0-3172 GCA_043802345.1 Planctomycetota bacterium
CCACTTCGATCCACAGACCAACGTGATCGACGTGCACATGAGCCGCCTGCGCCGCCGGATCGACAAGGACTTCGACCCGCCGCTGCTCCACACGGTGCGCGGTGCAGGATACATCCTCCGTGCGCCGCGCTAGGTTCTCCATCACTCTCCGTCTCGTCGCCGCCGGCGCCGCGCTGTCTCTCGTTGTCGTCGGAACGGTGCTGGTGCTGGTCTACCTCTGGTCGATCGACGCCGTCAAACAGGAGATGCGCGCCTCGATCCAGACGGAGATCTCCGAGCTGATCCAGCGCCAGCATCAGGGAGGGACCGACGCGCTGGTCGTGGAGGTCCAGCGACGTTCTGATGGCCGCCAGGGAACTGGCCGCTACTACCTGCTGGAGCGGTCCGGCGGCAGCGGCTTGACCGGCAACCTGAAGGCGTGGCCGCAGGAGCTTTGGAACGAGCACTCGGCCTCCTTCGACCTCGCAGAGCTGGGCCCGGGCGGCTCGGTGCTGCGCACGGTTCACGCAGAAACCATCACTCTCGACGATGGCAACAGGCTGCTCGTCGGCCAGGACGCGACCCAGCAGGAGGTGTACGGCCGGCGGCTGAAACTGGCGCTCTCCGGCCTGGTGGTGCTGATCGTCCTGCTCGCCATGTCGTCCGGCCTCGCCGTGGGCGCGCGCCTGTTGCGGCGCGTGAACCTGATGAACCGGACCGTCCTGGCCATCCTCAGCGGCAGCGCCGAGCACCGGGTCCCGGTGGGGGGAGGGAACGACGAGTTCGAACAGTTGGCCCGCCACTTCAACGAGCTTCTCGACCAGAACGACCGGCTCGTCGTCCGGGTCCGCGAGGTCTCCAACAACATCGCGCACGACCTGCGCACGCCCCTCACGCGGCTGCGGTCCCGGATCGAGGCCGCGCTGCGCGCCACACGCAACGCTGAGCAGGACGCCGTGACATTGGAGCGGACGCTGGAGGAGACGGATTCAGTCCTTTGCACCTTCTCGGCGCTGCTCAGGATCGCCCAGGTGGAGGACGGAACGCTCAGGGAGGAGATGAAGGAGGTCGATCTGGCGGCGCTCGTGGAGGACGCGGTCGACCTGTACGACCCGGTCGCCGAGGAGGCGGGGATGTCCTTGAAGTCGTCTGTCCAGCCGAACCTGACGGTGCGGGGTGAGCGCCACCTCATTTCCCAGGCGCTTTCGAACCTGATCGACAACGCGTTGAAGTACGCCTCTGCGTCCACGACCGTGGGCGTGTCGGCGCGCCTTGGCGCCGGCTGCGTGGAACTCTCGGTCTCTGACGAGGGACCGGGAATTGCGGAGGCGGAACGGAAGCGCGTGCTGCAGCGCTTCGTCCGGCTCGAGTCGAGCCCGCCCAGGCCCGGCTCGGGCCTGGGTCTCAGCTTCGTCAAGGCGGTCTCCGACCTGCATCGTGCCCGCCTGACCCTCGGCGACAACGCGCCGGGACTGATCGTGACGATCTCGTTCCCGTTGCCTCCGGCCCCGGCCGGACTCGAAACAGGGAGCTGACGCCGTCTCGAGCGCCGGACCGCTTCCGGGTGTGGAATCGCTTCCTTTCTGGAGAAAAAGAATGGCGAGCAATACGACCGATGTTTCCCTTGTCTGTCGAGTGTGTCAGCAGACGTTTCCCCGGTCGGAGCTGGTCCGCGGCGATCTTCTCCGGCCGTCCATCGTCGCCGAAATTCGCAAAGAGCATCCCGGCTGGGAGGCGGCGGGGTACATCTGCAAGGACGACCTGGGCCGGTACCGGAACCGCCATGTCGAGAGGCTGCTGCAGGCGGAGAAGGGGGAGCTCGACTCGGTGGAGCGGGAGGTGCTCGAGAGCCTGCGGGCCTCCGAGACGGTCGCCAGCAACATCAACGAGGAGTTCGAGAGCGTCGCGACCCTGGGCGAGCGGCTGGCCGACCGGGTGGCGGGCTTCGGCGGGAGCTGGCGCTTCATCATCCTGTTCCTCGCGGTGCTGCTGGGCTGGATCTCCCTGAACTCCATTGCTCTCCTCAGTCGTCCGTTCGATCCGTTTCCCTTCATTCTGCTGAACCTCGTGCTGTCCTGTATCGCGGCCATCCAGGCGCCCGTGATTCTCATGAGCCAGAACCGGGAGGAGCAGAAGGACCGGCTGCGCGCCGAGCACGACTATCGGGTGAATCTCAAGGCCGAGTTGGAGATCCGACAGCTTCACGAGAAGATCGACCATCTGCAGTCCCACCAGTGGGAACGGCTGATCGAGATCCAGCGCGTCCAGATCGAGCTGATGAACGAGCTGACTCGGAAGGAGTAGAGTAGTACGCTCCTCCTTCCGTCTCACGGTCCGCGGCGCCTCGCTTCTCGCGCCCGGCGTCACGCCAATGGAGGGATCAAACGTGACCTTCGACCCGTTTCCATGGCTTCTGTCCCACCTGCTCTCGGTCCTCGGCTTCCTCCTGGCCGTGATCCTGGTCGCCCGCCTGATGCGGGAGCATCGCCCGCCCGGGAGCGCGATGGCCTGGCTGCTGTCGATGGTCCTCATCCCGTATGTCGGTGTCCCGCTCTATCTGATCCTCGGCCGGCGCAAGCTGACGCGGCGAGCTCATCGCCCGCGGCTCGCGGTGCCGCCGCACTCCCCTTCTCCGGATCCTGACGGAAAACTGGAGCAGGGCCTGGCCAGCATGGGTGTTCCGCCGGCGACCACGGGAAACCGGATGGTGACGCTGCATGGTGGCGAGGAAGCTTTCCGCAAGCTGATGGAGTTGATCGATACGGCATCCAGTTCCATCGATGTCGGCGCGTTCATCCTGGGCCGTGACCCGGTCGGGAGGGTCATCGTGGAAGCGCTGGCACGAAGGGCGAGAGAGGGTGTTTGTGTGCGGCTGCTGCTCGATGCCCTCGGCTGCTGGCGCACCCGGGGTCGATTCGTGCGCCCGCTGGTGCAGGCCGGAGGACGGGTCGCCGTCTTCTCGCCGCTGTTCCGACCGTTCCGCGGCTGGACGACTCAGCTCCGAAACCACCGCAAGATCGTGATCGTGGATGGCGCCGTGGCGAAGATCGGGGGGATGAACCTCGCCGAGGAGTACATGGGACCGACACCTTTGGAGCGGCGTTGGACCGACTTCGCGATGCTCCTGGAGGGGCCGGTGGTCCGCGAGCTGGCCGCGGTGTTCGAGCAGGACTGGGCAGCGGCGGTTAGGAGC
>JAZDLC010000263.1:0-11725 GCA_043802345.1 Planctomycetota bacterium
GGTCACCCAGTGCGTCTTCCCCGTCTTCCGGGGGCCCCAGAGGAACGCGGACTGACGGGTTGGAAGCTCGAGTGAGAGCTCTCTTCTGATATTCTGCCTACTCAAGGAATCTTGTTCAGTGTCAGGAACGCTGTGCGGGTAGAAGATCCCCTCTCGAAAAAGTCACAAACAACTTCCACATAAATAGTTAAAGAAGTCTCATGGTGTGAACTGGCTCTCTCGGCCGATCATCAAGCAGTCTCCCGGCGGCACGCCGCCTGAAGCCGGCGGTAGGCGGTGTTGATCTTCACGAGACGCAGGTTCGCCGCCTTCTGGAAGGCCTCTCCCAGGTGGGCGTGGCGGTCGGGGTGGTGCTCGAGGACCAGTTTCAGGTAGCGCGCGCGGATCTCCGTCCGCGAGGCGGTGCGCTTCAGACCGAAGACCACCCATGGGTCGTTCGACTCGAACTGCTCGTGGATGGGGGGTGGCTCTGGTTCCGGTTCGGACTCGGGTTTCTGGACCGACACGGCCTCGAGGATCTCGGCCACGGTGGCGGCATCCAGGCCGAACTGAATCGCGATGTCAAAGAGGCGATCCCGGACCGGCGCCAGGACCTTCCCGCCGACCTCGGTGACACCGATCATCAAGTGCAGGGTCAGGGTCAGGTCGTCCAGCGACATGCCCCGCCGCAGGATTGCGCAGGCATCGGTGACTTCCTGAATGGTGGGCGGGTCGGGCGCTTGATCTCCGGGGTCGGCGGCCCGCAGCACCTCGGGTTCGGAGTCGAACAGGAAGCGGACGTAGTGCCGAAGCGATCGCCATTGCCGATCGTCGCGAGCGCCGAAGGCGATCGCCACCGCGCGGAGCAGCGTGACCAGTGCACGGGCCTGACCGATCCGTTCCTCCAGGGAGAGATCAGGCGCCCTGGAGCCGAGTTCCACCCCGGCCAGGAAGTCCCGGTACGGAATCCCGGCGGAAAGCAGGGCCTCTCGCAGAGGGGCGGTGGGGCCGGCGAAAGGGATCCGCAGCGACCAGATCAGGTTGCGTGCCGCCGCGGCCGGCAAGCCGGCTCGCGAGACTCCCTCCGGACAGCGCCACACGGCCTGAATACACGATCCGAATCCGCGCAGCAGTTCCAGCACCAGGCAGGTCCTGCAGCCGAGTGGCTGCTCCTTCACGAGCTCCGCTCCGGAGGAGCCTGGATCCCACTCGATCCGATACAGCGTCACTGCATTGGCAAGTCGCCGCCGCTGGCAATGGGGACAGAGCACGCGTCGTCTCTTCCTGGCTGAACTCCGGATCGCCATGGTCGGATGCTACTCACCTGCAGCTCGGAGCGCGGTGAAAAGCGGCCTGGATTCCCAGCCTGGTTGGAAGGCGGATCGGACCCGAGAGTGGCATAGACGGATCTCCTCCGCAGGTCGCGTCCTGCGTGCCCGGCTCCCTGGCATGAGAACGATTGCATTCCGTCTGAATCATGACGCTCAAAACCGAGTCGGCCGAGTAAACTGGAATTCGATCGCTGATGAGGACTAGACAGAGTTTCTGGATGGGTCACGTAGCGGGGACACTGGGTCGCCGGCCTCTGCCAACGGCCGCGCTGTTGCTGCTCCTGTCGGTGGCCGGCTGCGGTGACTCTCCGGCCAATCGCAATGACTCCATTGGTCGGCAAGAGGTGATTCATCTCACGAAGGGGTTTCGACCACCCCTACCCTCCACTACGTTCCAGACCATGCAGACGTCCGGTGGACGGTCAACAGCGCGGATCGTGGAGGATCCCTCTCATAGCGGCGTCTGGATCGAAGCCGACCTCTCCGGATCTGCCTGGACTCTCGACGCGACAGAGAAGCTCTGGAGGGCCGGGAAGATCATCCGGGAGATCAGAGATCCCAATTCCACCGCGGCGCCGGTCCGACTGCGGGTCGGTGATCGAGAGCTGCGACTCGTTCCGTACCGGAAGTTCCAGACTGCTGCTGGTCGAGGTACCGCGGAGGGGTTCACGAGTTTTGGCAAAGACGTCTTCCTCGACCTGCCGGATGGAGCCGGTCCGCCGGCACACGCCGTGCTCGGAGTCTTTGTCAGCAGGGGCGGCCAGACCGAAGCTGGTTGGAGGCTGCCGCTGCGGACTTTCGTGGGAGAGGGCCTTCCCGTGTGGCCTGGTGAGCGGCAGCAGATCGAGAGCGGCCTGCCGGAGGACGGCGTGCTCAGCTTCGCAATGGCTGCACTCGCTGCCGACATCCAGGGGCGGGAACCGGAACCGGTCACGTTCCGGATCCTGCTGGACGGCCAACTGCTCTTCGAGGAGCAGCTCACGCCCGGGGTGCCGGAGAATATCGAGCGGAGACGTATTCCCCTTCCCCGCCAGGCGAAGGAGAGCGTGAGCTGGGAGTTCGCGGTCGACGGTGAAGGAGCGTTGACCGCCTTTCTGGCTCCGATCGTGACCGTCCGGCGCGGGCAGCACCAAAACGAAGGCGAGCGGAATGCCGACTCCAGGCGCGATGTGATCCTGTTCCTGGCAGACACGTATCGGGCCGACAACCTGACGCTGTATGGCGGGCAGCATGGAATGGCGCCCGCGGTGGACAGATTCGCCGAATCGTGCGCGAGGTTTTCGAAGAGCTGGGCCCCTGCGTCATGGACCCTGCCGTCCCAGGTGTCGATGTTCACCGGCGTATTTCCCGGGCAGCATGGGGCCGAGGACGCGGCCTCCGGTATGCCGGGAGGCCTGACCACGGTGGCCGAGCGGCTCGCCGAACAGGGGTATCGCACGGGCGCCATCACCGATTCCCTGTTCGTCTCCCGGGACTATGGCATTGACGACGGCTTCGAGTGGTTCGAGGAGTATAAACAGAGGGATCTCGCTCGAACGATCAGGAGAGCGCTGGCGTTTCTGGATGCCGACGACGGCCGACCGACCTTTCTGTTCGTCCAGACGTACCGGACCCATATGCCGTATCAGCGTGCCGAGAGCGACGCGGGATTCTCGGTGGAGGATGAGCAGAAGCTGATCAAGGGGTGTCGAAAGCTTGTTCGCTGGGTTGCAAACAGGACGGCACCGATCGACCCCAGGGCGATCGAGTCCGAGGAGATAGCGTCGCTCTTGAAGCTTCTGCATCGCCAGTACCTGTCGGGAGTGCTCGGCCTGGATCTCGGTTTCGGCGAGTTTGCTCGTGAGCTTGACGAGCGACGCTACTTCGACTCGGGATTCATGATCTTCACGAGCGATCACGGGGAGGCCTTCCTGGAACATAACCATATCGTGCACCCGGGGCCCGGATTCGAGGAGCTGATCCGCGTCCCGCTGCTGATCCGCGGCCCGGGCGTGGAGCCGCGCACGGTCCCGGCGCCGGCGTCGCTGGTCGACCTTCCCGACACGATCGCGGACATGGCGGGTATCGACTCCGTGGATGGCTGGATGGGAGAATCGCTGCTCGGCATCTCCCGCTTCCGGCCCGTTTTCGCCTTCACGCCGGGACAGCGCAAGAGTCCAGTCAAGCACCTCGTGGTGATCGTCAAACGGGATCATAAGGTTCTCATGAATGTGCTGGACAGGGAGCGGGGCCGTGGTGAGCCCGTTCTCGCGTTTGATCTCGGCACCGACCCGCAGGAGCTGGGCGATCTGGTTCTGCAGGGGGCTGAGTGGCCCCGCAAACTGTGCGACGGTGTCGCCGATACCCTGGTGCACCTGCTCACACCGATCGAAGAGCGCGCGCCGGTCTACCTGAGCAACCAGGCCCTCGAGCATCTGCGAGCCGCCGGCTACACGGGGCATTAGGGTCCACGCAGAAATGACTTCCTGTTTTGGGCGAGCAATCGTCGTTCCTGGCAAGGCGCGACGACGACCGTGTATTCGAGATACGCCGAGGAGGAGCAACACCGCCAGGGGCGGCGAGGGTCGGCCAAAACCGGGAGTTATTTCTCGGACCCTTGGTCCGATGCTCTCGGAGAGCGCGGAAACCGGCCGGCTATCGGCCAGGATCGGCGAACCCTTCCACGATGACGAGATCGGTCTCGATCCGGTCCACGCGGTCGTACAGGAGTGAAGCTCCATCGGGGGCGACGTCGAGGAGGATCCACTGGACCGAGGGGAGGGGACAGAGGGAGCGGGTTTCTCCGGTCTTGAAGTCGAAATAGGCGAGTTCGCTCGGCCCCTCCGTCTTGCGGAAGAGAAAGACCCCTTCGGCCGTGACCTTCCAGTAGCAGGGAAGATTGGCGCCCGGCTTCGGCAGGACCGAGAGCACGAGGTGATCGCCTTTCGGATCCCAGTCCAGGTCCAGCACGAACCCATCGACGGGTGCTTCGTAGACCTGGCGCGGCGTTCCGCCGACCGCTGGAATGGTGCAGGCGGCCGAGCGCCCCTCCCGGTCGCCGATATAGGCGAGGCTGCCGCCATCTCCGGACCAGCTCGGACTGTGCTCGTGCCCTTCCTCCCCGGTGAGACGCAGCGGCGTCTCGACGTCTCTCTGCTTGACGTAGAGATCGTAGCCCGCATCCCCTTCGCCGTTCCAGGCGAAGGCGACGCGCGTGCCGTCGGGCGAGACCGCCGGCGTGATCTCACGGCCCGGGAAGCTGGTGAACGGTCTTCCCTCGAGGACCTGGACCACGGGTGGGGGACCGGAGAACCAGGATCTCGCGAAGATGATGGCGGCGACGGCCGCTGCAATGAGCGCCAGGAAGGTGAGATGCCCGAGCCGTCCCGACCGGGCCGGGAGCAACTGCGGGGAGGGCGCTGGAACCGCCGGAGCCTCCGCGGGAGCCACCGCTGCGATCAGCGGTACTTTCTCTTCGGAATCGTCTCGATGAAGCGCGCGGCCTTCGGATCATCGCCGAACACGCGCCGGAGCCTTGAGATCGCGTGGGTCAGGGCCTCCTCCTGGACGACGACTCCTTCCCACACCGCATTCAGGATGGCCTCGCGGATGACGACCTCGCCCGGATTTCCTGCCAGCAGCACGAGGACCTGCATGACTCGTGGCTCGACGCGAACGGAGTCGCCGGCACTCTCGAGACGGTTCAGCTCCGGTCGGACGAGCCAGTCTCCCACCTTGAAAGGAGGGGCGCCCGCGAGTCCGACCTGGTGTGAACTCCCCATCCAGAACTCCCTGCCGGGAGTGAACAGCCTGGCCGCCGTGGACATCAACGGGGATGGCGCGCTCGACGTGGCGGCATCCTCCTACTCCGGAGGGAGATTCAACTGGTTCAGGCCGACGACTTTCCTCGCCACCGGGGAGTTGACCAGTTCGGTCCTGGATGCGGGGGCGGGCGGGCAGCCGGCCTGGCTCGCCTGGACGGCGCGAGAACCGGCCGGCACCGAGGTCCGCTTCCGCGTGCGGTCGTCGAACGACCCGCAGGATCTCGGGGCCTGGTCCACCGAGATCGCCGCTCCGAAGCCGCTTTCGACCCTCGGCCGCTACATCCAGTACCGGGTCCGCCTTTCAACCGCGGATCCGGCGGTCTCCCCGATCCTCGAGGACTGCAAGCTGTTTCAAAGCGTCGATTCGAGGATCCTCCTCGATGCGGAGCCCGAGGCGGTGGTGATCGGCGATCAGATCCACCTCACGAGCTTCGTCGGCATACCCGGGGTTCCGGTCGGGCTCTTCGTGACCGCTCTGAACGGCGTGCCGTTCGTGCGCCTGCTGTTGGCAGGGGAAACAGCCTCCGACGGTTGTTGGACCTTCACGGTCAAGGTCCCCGGCAACATCAGCCTCGCGGGGACGACCGTCACGTTCCGCGCCGTTTCGATCGCCAGCAACGGTTCCGCGGTCAAGAGCAACGAGGAGACGATCCAGATCCAATAGACTGCGTGACCTGATCGACCGGGAGGGCCTTTCAACCGGCCCGGAAGGTGTCAGAATGGTCTCCTTGACTCGACCCTGACCGGCTTGACGAGGAACCGCACCTGATGGGCTTGAACCGATCGCTTCTGGGAGTGCTCGATGACATGGGCGAGGTGGGAGGGTACCTCGCCGCCCGTGGATGGGCGGAACGAAACGCCGGCAATCTGTCGGTCGAGGTGACGGAGATGCTCGACCGGAACACGCTCGCGCTCGCCGGGGCGCCGCTGTTGCCTGAGACCGTGGTGTATGAGGAACTTGCCGGCCGCGCCTTCCTGGTCACCTCCACGGGCGGCCGGTTCCGCGAGATCCAGCGGCGGCCGGAGCGGAACGTGGTGCTGGTTCGCGTTACCGAGGACCTGTGCGGCTACCAG
This sequence comes from Planctomycetota bacterium, assembly GCA_043802345.1. Lineage (GTDB taxonomy): Bacteria > Planctomycetota > B15-G4 > B15-G4 > JADJEK01 > JAZDLC01. The sequence goes on from JAZDLC010000263.1 coordinate 6,188, forward strand.
GTCCTCTGGGGAGGCACCGGTGCGGCCTGCCAGGCGACCTCCGAATTCGTCTCGCACCTGAAGATCCACGGCCTGCTGCGCCGGAAGAACCTGCCCCAGCGGGCGGTGCTGCACACCCATCCGACCGAGGTGATTGCGCTCTCCCACATGCCGGAGTTCTGCCGCGCCGAAGCTCTGAACCGGATGCTCTGGAGCATGCATCCGGAGGTGAAGGTGGTGCTGCCGGAGGGATTGGGATTCGCGCCGTACCGCCTGCCGGGCACCGTGGATCTGGCGGACGCCACCATGGCGGCCCTGGCCGGGCACCGGCTGGTGGTCTGGGAGAAGCATGGCTGCGTGGCGATCGGCAAGGGCGCCCTCGACGCGTTCGACCTGATCGACACCGTCGGCAAGGCCGCCCAGATCTTCTTCCTTTGCAGGAGCGTCGGAAGGGAGCCGGCAGGTCTCGACAGCTCCCAACTGGACGACATCGAGAAGGCATTCGGCCGCTCGGAGCCAACCCTCTAGATCGTGATCCGCACGGTGCTGCGACGGATGAACGTGCTGCATGTGATGCTGACGTTGGAACGCGCCGGAGCCCAGGAGGTCGTCCGCACGATCGCCGAGCGCCTGAAGGAGAGCGAGTGCAAGACGTCGGTCTGCACGTTCGTGGACGGCGCGGTCCGTCACGACCTCGAGGCGCTGGGAATTCCCGTGGAGGTTCTGGGGGGCCGGGAATACAGCATCGAGACTCCGTTCCACTTCTTCCTGGAGCTGCGCCGCATCCGGCGGCGGCTGGCGGAGCTGGTCCGGCAGCAGCAGATCGACATCGTTCAGACTCACCTCCTGCAGACCCTCGACTTCCTGACCCTGCTCCTCCTTCGCGTCCCACCGGTGAAGGCTGTTCTGTGGACGATCCACAACGTCGATTTCCTGCCGGAGGGAGGGAACTGGTGGACCGGCCTGAAGCGGGCTGCACACCGCTGGCTCTACCTTGCCACTGCCGGCCGGGTGAGCGGGGTGATCGCCGTGTCCGATCGCGTTCACGACGCCCTGGTCGAGCAGTTGGGCCCGATGCGGGGCCGCATCACCACGATCGCCAACGGGGTGGACGTGAGCCGTTTCGCCGGCGGGGGGGACCGGCGAGCCCTGATCCGTGAGCTCGGGTTGGCCGCCGATGCCGAACTGATCCTGACCGTCGGCCGCCTCACGGAGCAGAAAGGACACTGCCATCTGCTGGAGGCGATGCGTTCGATCGTCGCGGCCCGTCCTGCCGCGCAGCTTCTGCTCGTCGGAGAGGGAGGGCTGCGCGAGAAGCTGGAACAGCAAACCGGGCGGTACGGCCTTTCCGATCACGTGCGCTTTCTCGGTGAACGCGAGGATGTTCCCTTCCTCCTCGCGTCGGTCGACCTCTTCGTGCTGCCGTCGTTGTGGGAAGGGCTTTCCATCGCGCTGCTCGAGGCGATGGCCTCTTCCACGCCGATCGTGGCCACCGCGGTTTCCGGAACGGACCAGGCCATGGTCGCGGGTGAGACCGGACTGGTCGTGCCCGGAGGGGACTGCGCGGCGTTGGCGGCGGCGATCGAGAGCCTGCTGAGGGACCCCGAGCGGGCGAGGGCGTTGGGACGCAAGGCACGGGAATCGGTCTGCGCGAAGTTCGGTGCGCGGCGGCAAGCGGAAGAGTACCTTGCGCTGTACCGTCGTCTTCTGGAGCCTTGCTGAAGAATGTCCGCGCCCGGAGAAGCCCGTCCCCCCGCGCCCGCTTCCCTGGGGCCGTTCTGGCTCGATCGCAATCCTTCCCTCCTGAGAAGGTGGACTCGCCGCCGGCGGCTCCTGCCGGACTTTTTGATCCTCGGTGGCCAGCGTTGCGGGACGACCTCCTTGCACCGCCAACTGGAACGGCTTCCCGGCCTGTCCCTCGCTCCCTCGAAGGAGGTTCACTTCTTCGACCTCCAGTACCACCTTGGAATCGACTGGTATCGCGCGCACTTCCCCCTCGCCTTCTGCAAGCGCTTCGAGCAACGCTTCCTGCGGCGCGCCTTGGTCACCGGAGAGTCCACTCCGTACTACCTTTTCCACCCCTGCGCCCCCGAGCGGGTTCGGAAGGTGATCCCCAGCGCCCGGCTGATCGTGCTGGTCAGGAACCCGGTCGACCGGGCCTTCTCCCACTACCACCACGCGATCCGCTGGCGTCTCGAGGACGCGCCGACCTTCGAGGAGGCGCTCGCGCGGGAGGAGGGGCGCCTGGAAGGAGAGGAGGCCCGGCTCCTTGCGGACGGCCGGTACCGCAGCGTCTCTCACTGCCACCACTCCTATCTTGCGCGCGGGGTGTACGTCCGCCAGCTTCGGGCCTGGCGCAGCTGCTTCAAGGAGGAGCAGATCCTCGTCCTGAGGAGCGAGGATCTGTTCGCCGATCCCGGCCCTGTCCTGGAACGGATCCAGGAGTTCCTGGGAGTCCCGGTGCGGAAGCCTCGCGGATTCCCCCACCTCAACAAGGCGCGCAATCCGGAGATGTCCAGGGAGCTTCGGGATCGTCTGGTCTCCCACTTCCGGCCCTACAACAAGGAACTGGGTGACTTCCTCGGGTTTGATCCGGGATGGGACGTGTGATGCAGATGACGTCGTCCGGACCGATCGCGTACATCTCCCAGTTCTATCCCCATCTGACGGAGACGTTCGTCTACCGGGAGGTGCTCGCGCTGCGCCGTCGCGGGCTCAAGGTGCTGACCTTCGGCACCTGGTCGCCCGACCGGACGAAGTTGTCCGCCGAGGCGCTGCCGCTGGTGGATGAGACCGTGTATGTCTTCCCCCTGGTCTGGCGCCGGTACCTTGGAAACCATCTCTGCTACCTGTTCCGAAGGCCGCGCCGCTACCTGAGCACGCTGTGCTTCGTCTTGACGCGAAGAAGACAGAGCTGGCGTAACCGGGGGTTTTCCTTCCTTCACTTCTGCATGGCGGTGCACCTGGCCCGGCCGATGCAGCGCCGCGGCGTCTCGCACATCCATGCGCACTTCGCGATCAACGCCGCAACGATCGCCCTGGTGATCTCCCGTCTTCTCGACGTGCCGTTCAGTTTCACGGCGCACAACCTGCTCTTCACGAAGCAGATGATCCTGTTGGAGAAGTGCCGGGAGGCGCGGTTCATCGTTGCCATCTCCGAGTACACGCGCCGCTTCCTGATCGATTACGCGAAGCCGTACGACGTGGCGCCGAAGATCCATGTCGTGCACTGCGGTCTCTCGCCGGCCGAGTTTTCATCACCTTCCGACCTTCCCAGGAAGGACCTCCCGGAGATCCTCTTCGTGGCGCAGCTCCAGGAGCGCAAGGGAGCGCCGGTGCTTGTGGAAGCCTGCGGGATACTTGCCAGGCGCGGCGTCCGCTTCCGCTGCGTCATCGTGGGCGACGGTCCGGAGCGGGCCCGGGTCGAGGAGGCCGTGCGCCGGCACTCCCTCGAGGAAGTCGTCTCCCTGGAAGGAGCCGTGCCCCAGGAGAGGGTTCGCGCCTACTTCGACCACGCGGATCTCTTCGTCCTGCCGTGTGTGACGGCACAGAGCGGAGATGTCGACGGGGTCCCCGTCTCCCTGATGGAGGCGATGGCCAAGAAGATCGCGGTGGTGTCGACGAGGGTCTCAGGGATTCCGGAACTGGTCGAGCACGGAGAGAGCGGTCTCCTGGTGGAGGAGGGCGAGCCGGGGCCGCTCGCCGACGCCATCTCCCGGCTGCTTGCGGACGACGCCCTGCGGCGCCGTATGGGCGAGGCGGGACGCCGGAAGGTGGAGGCGGAATTCGACGTCGAGGCTTCCGCCTGCCGGCTCAGCGACCTCTTCCGCCAGTCCCTCAGGTCAGCGGCAGGCCGTTGATCCGGCGATCACCCGCGCGGGACCTGCAGGCGAGAAAACCGAGGAAGAGCAGGACGCCGAGCCAGATGACCGTCTGCAGGAGGACATAGACGTTGTTCCATGGGAAGGGGAGCGTGTAAACCCCCCCCGGCGCCAGCAGGGAGGCCGACATCATGGCGAAGAGGGACCCCGCGACCCATCGCAATCGTGGGCCGGCGGTTTCCTCTCCCTTGAAGATCCGGAAGAGCGTGATGAGCGGCAGCAACAGCACGACGTCGTCGTACCAGCCGTGATACATGCCGAACCGGACCACGAGCGCGGTCACGCCGATCAGGATCCAGATCGGACATTTGCGATGGAACCACACCCAGAGTCCCAGCAGCCCGAGCACCAGGAGGGTGGCCGGGAGGATGAGGTCCACGTGGCGAAGGTACGACAGGACGCTGTGCAGGTTGACGCTGGTGATGTGCAGGGAATTGTCGCCGGAGAGCTCCGCCGGCCGGATGGAACCTTCGCCCCTTCTGGCGCCGTGGATCGAGCCAGCCAGGCCACGCGCCACCCAGGCACGCACCAGATCGATCGGCCCCACGCTCTGGAACAGGGACGCAACGGCGGTCAAAAGGGCGTAGCCGCCGCAAACCAGCAGCGAGGGGCGGAGGTTCCCGGCGGCGAACAGCACGATCCAGAAGAAGAACGCGGACATCGTCGGCTTGACCAGAGCGACCAGGAAGAGAGCGGTGAGCCAGGCGTCCCGGCCCAGGGAGCGGTTCCTTTCAGCGACGAGCGGCAGTCCGGCCAGAAGGCAGAGCACCACGATCAATCCTGTCTGACCGTTGCCGACGGTGGCCCCGACCGGATAGGCCGCCAGCATGACGAGGGCCAGGAGCCAGCGCCCCATCCGCGACGTGGCCCCGCTTGCGCGCATCACGTGGACGACGAGCCGCCAGAGGACCAGGAGAGTGAAGATGCAAAAGCACCAGCGGACCGCCGTCAGGTCCGGAGATCCGAGAAGCGGCCAGAGCATCAGATAGGTGGCCGGCGGATAGACGGCGTCGTCGCCCTCGGCATAGATGTTGGTTCCCGCAAACCACGCCGAGACCTCGTTCCAGCGCATGCGGAGGTCGATGGCTCCGAGCCCGGGGAGTTCGCTCAGCACCAGTCGCCAGAACTGGTAGGAAAGCCAGGTCGCCGCGACCGCGCCCAGCAGGATGAGGATCCCGTTGAGGACGCTCTTGCGGTGCCGGTTCCATTCCACCCGGGTTTGCACGTTGCTGGGCCCTTTCTAGAGATGCTCTCCCGATCATACGGCGCGATCGAACCGAATCGATTCCGATCCCGATCCCGATTCCGACTCCGACCCCGGTTTCTTCGCCGCCCTGCTAGGATGCAACCTGTCTCGTCCGCACTCCTTCTTTCGGGACCCGTTGAGAGATGCCTTCTGTCGAGTGGAACAAGTACTGGGATCGCTACGAGTGGACCCATGACGGCGAGGAGTGGGACGGCCAGGCAAGGTACTGCGGCCAGCCGTACGACGCCTGGAAGGCTTCGCTTCTCGAGACCTTCGTCCAGGACGATCTCCAGCCGTCGTCGGTCGTCCTGGAGATTGCGCCCGGCCACGGCCGGTGGTCGGAGTACCTGATCGGGAAGGCGGGCCGGGTTCTTCTGGTGGATCTGAATCCCGGCTGTATCGAATTCTGCAGGAAGAGGTTCGCCGATCGCG
>JAZDLC010000264.1:0-16259 GCA_043802345.1 Planctomycetota bacterium
CCCTGAAGGTCCTGGAGGGCCTTTCAGGCGAGTGGCGGGAGCAGAGCATGAGAATGGCCTCGTACCGGAACATCCCGATCCTCAACGAGTGGAAGCGGCTGTTCCCGGACCAGGATCCGGTCGCCTTCCATGAGGCCTGGTTCCATCAGCGGCTGCTCTGCCCGGGAGGCGGCCAATACGTCTGGAACGAGCAGTACCAGTCGATGGAGTCGACCGCCTTCGGTCTTCCGGGCGCTCCCAGAAACGACATCCAGTCGAAGAGCCCGTTCGAACAGCTGGAGAACGCCAGCCTGGGCGTGACCTTCGAGCAGGACGGACTCCGCGCCCGGCTCGAGGTGAGGAGGCGCTGACGACCCCCGCAAACCAGGATCACCTGGCGAGCATCCTCACCGGGTGTGGTTGTTCGGGCCATAGCCGAGGTGGCGCGCGACGCGCGGGCGAAGGAAGAGCCAGAACAGCACGGCCCAGCCCAGGAAGAGCGCGCAGCCCAACCCTGCCCAGAGCCCGACCCCCGCCCTGGCATCAGCGCCGAACAACGCGAAGACGACGGTTCCGGGGAGGGTCCCGATCAGAGTTCCGAGCAGCAGGTCCCGCGTGCTGATCGGACTGATCGCCATCAGCAGGTTCGTGGCGAAGAAGTTTCCGACCGGGGCCGAGCGGATGAGGATATTGGCGGCAACGCCGTGGGTCCTTGCCTTTTCCAGCAGCAAGCCCACGCCTCGTTCCGGCGACCCCATCCGCTGTTCCACGTAGCCGCGACCCAGCCAGCGCCCGAGGCGGAAAGTGATCCAGCATCCGAGCAGGGCCGAGGTCTCGGCGAGGAAGGCGCCGATCCACCACCCGAACAGAGCCCCCGCGATCGCGGCGAAGAGCAGCCGGGGGGTGCCGAACGCGGTCAAGACCGCCGCAACGCCGATGAAGAGGGCGCCGCCCAGGGGACCGAGTTCGCGGAGTCTCTCGTCCGTTCGTTCAAACCATGTCTCCACGCCCCCTCGGAGCGGCGTCGAGTAGACGAGGATCAGACAGGTCGCGGCAACGGCGACCAGGATCGTGACCTTGAGGCGCCCGCGTTTCGCGCTGCTCACGGCCGTGATGACTCCTGGCGCCTTGCCGGAAACAGCCGGCGCGCGGGGATCGCGCGTCGCCGCCACCAGAGCATGGCGAGACAGTCGACGAGACCTCGCAGAAGCCGGTTTCCGATCCCGTACTTCGAGATCCCCATCGTACGAGGACGGTGGCCGACCGGCGCCTCGATCACGCGATAACCCTGAACGCGCAGGATCGAGGGGAGGAATCGATGCACCCCGTTGAACACCGGAAGTTCAGCGAGCGCCTCCCGTCGCATGACCCTCAGGGCGCAACCCGTGTCGGTCACGGCATCACGGGTCACGATGTTGCGAAACCCGTTGCCGATTTTCGAAGAGCATCGCCGCACGAAGCTGTCCTGCCGTCTGGTCCTCACCCCGCAGACCACATCCGCCCCCTCCAACAGGTCCAGGAGTCCTGGTATGTCGGCAGGGTCGTTCTGCCCGTCTCCGTCCATGGTCACCACGACGTCTCCTTGCGCAGCCGCAATGCCGCTGGCCACCGCCGCGCTCTGTCCGCAGTTGAAACCATGACGCACGATGACCAGCTCGGGCACATCCGCCTTGACCTGCTCGAGAGCGCCGACAGTTCCGTCGGTGCTCGCGTCATCGACGAAGATGATCTCGAAGGGACGCCCGAGGTCGCTGAAAACGCCGCGGATTTCCCGCGCGAGCAAAGGGGCCGCGCCTTCCTCTTCGTAGCATGGAACGATCGCCGAGATCTGGATGTGATTCTCCATCGTTTCCATCTGGCGCTCCCGGTCTATCCGGGTCCTTCCGTGGAAACGGGCTCCGCAACACCAACCGGCCGCTCGCGGATCCGCAGGACGACCACGTCGTCGTCCCGGCCCACGCGTGTCTCGAGCAGAATGCGCGTGCCCTCGGGCAGCGAACCTCTCACCTTCTTCAGGCTCTTCCTGTCCAGCACGGCGAGTTCAAAATCCGTTCTCTTCAGGAGCTCGAGAAACTCGTCGCGTTCGACCTCCCGGCAGTCCAGGCCCGAGTAGAACCGGTACTCTTCGGTCCGGATTCCGCAGAAGGGAACATAGTGGCCCGGCCGCGCCGACTCTGCCGCCAGCAGCTCCGCGACGACCCGCGGCGACTTCCTGGCGTCAATGACGGGAAGGACCAGAAGGGCCGCGAACACCATGACTCCGAGGATCGTGGCCCCCTGGACCAAGAACGCCCGCACCGCGGACTTCTTCTGGAAGCGCCAGGAGAGGGCGCCACCTGCACCCATGAGGACGGCCACGGCCGCGGCGCCGGGAAAAAGACCTTTCAGCTCGAGGTCCTTGACCTGCGGCAGGAACTGCCCAACCCCGACGGCAACAGCGATGACGAGCATCAGCAAGGCGAGCCCCCCGGCGATCCGGCGCAACGCAACCGCCGCCCCCCTTGGCAGGGCCGACTCGTCGGCCGCGAGAGCGGTGAGAACCGCGAGGGCGGGATAGAGCGGCAGCAGGTAGTTCCCTCGCTTGGACTGAACGATCGAGAGGAAGATGAACGTGGGCAGGAACCACGCGAGGAGAAAGCGTACCGCGCCGCGCTCGGCGGGAAACCAGCCGCGCGCGATCCCCACGAGGCCCAGGATCAGGACGGGCGTCCAGGGCAGGAATTCGAGCGGGAGCTTGGTCGCGTAGTACCAGAACGGGTTCTCGTGATTCCACGCGTTGAAGACTCGCCCGGCGCTCTGTTTGAACAGCAGCTCCCGGGTATACGCCTCGCCGCCGGCAATGCAGGCGGGAATGACCCAGGCGGACACGATCGCCACAAAGACCAGGATCGAAGCCAGGAACCTGGGCGCCAGGAACCGGCGCAGATTCCCGGTCCAGGCCGCGTGGATGCTTGCCGTGAGCAGGGGGACGAGCAGCCCCAGGGGGCCCTTGGTCAAGACCGCCAGGGCGGAGGCGCCAAAGAAGATGAGCCCATTCACGTACTCGGAGCCCCGGGCCTTCCACTGCCTCAGCCATCCGGAGACAGCCAGCGCGGTGAAGAACGTCAGCATCATGTCCAGGCTCACGCGCTGAGCCAGCCACATGAACCGATAGGCCGTCGCCAGCATCAGGACCGCCAGCAGCGTCGCGGCCGCGCTGCCGCCGAGCATCCGCACGATGAACGTGATGAGCGCCAGCGTTCCCGCCGCCGCGAGAACGAAGGGCAGCCTGGCCGCCCACTCGCTGGGACCTCCGGCGAGTTTCATGGAGACCGCCATGAGCCAGAAGGGCGGCGCCGGCTTGTCCGGATACAACTCTCCGCTCAGCTTGGGGACGAGGTACTCTCCCGTGATCAGCATCGTCCGTGCGACTTCGGCGTGGCGCGGCTCGTCGGGAGACCAGAGGTCCCTTCTCAGGATCGCCGGAGTGAAGACGAGCAAGCCCAGCAGGAAGGCCGCAAGCCAGCCGATTCCCGCCCGTTTCGATTCGTCATGGAGCTGCATCGCCACCTCGCTCTACTTGGGCGGTCGATGGCACAAACCCCGGCTCTCGCAGAACACGGGCCTGAGAACTCCATCCTCGAAGTCCTGCCCGCCGTCCGCCCTCGAGCACCGTTTCACCGCCTGGATCCGGTCGAGATCTTTCTACCTTATTCTTCTCGAGGTCGACACCATTTCACGTCCGACCCGGGCGCACCCGGGCCGGCCGACGGCGCGGCCACCAAGACATGGCGTTCTAGCGATCAAACGTGACGCGGCCCTGACGCGGAGATGAAGTCTCTGTCATTCTGCGCGCGCTACTTCTCGACTACTCCTCCCCAGAGCGCCCCGCTCCCGCCCTTTTGATACGGGATCGGCCGTTCCTCGCGCTCGCCGATCCGCTGCGAGAAGCGCCGCCGGTCCTTGAGCCGCTTGTAGAGACCGAACATCTTGGCCGGCTGGGATTCCTCCTTGTAGAAGGCGTCCCATGCGAACTGATACCCCTCCTGAAGCTGGTCGGGGGTCATCCGGGCCGGCTTGAAGACCACGTTCTCCGCGTTGTACTTCCCCCAGTCTTCATGCAGCAGTCTTCCCGCCTTCTTCATCTGATCGAAGAAAGGCGTGCCGGGGAACGGCGTGAGCACGGTGAACTCGGCCAGGTCCAGGTCGCAATCGAGCAGGAACTCCACCATCCGCTCGAAGATGTCCGGCCCGTGCCCGTCGAGGCCGAGGAGAATGGTGCCCTGCACGCCGATCCCGTAGTCATGAAGCTGCTTGATCTTCTCCCGGATCTTCGGCGTGTCGCCGAAGATGGCCTGGTACACGAACCAGCAGCCCGAATCCGAGGCCACCTGAAGGATGTCCGGCCTGGTCGAGATCGGGTGGCTGACCCAGCTCTTCTCCGCCCGCTTCATCTCCTGGAACAGCGCCAGTTGATGCTCCTCGTTCTGCTCCAGGGCGTTGTCCACGATGAACACCCGATCGCAGTCCACGCCGGCCATCTCGTCAACCACCTCGGAGATGTCGCGAATGCGGTGCTCCTTGCCGGCGACATGCGGCACCTGGCACGGGAAGCAGCCGAAGCGACAGCCGCGACTGGTCTCGATCAGATCCATCATGCGCACGCCGCGGTAGGTGTAGTGCTCCGGCTTGAGCAGGTCCCGGCGGGCCCTCGGAATGTCGGCGGCGTCCGCGAATCCAGCGCGCCGATACGTCGGCTTCAACTCGTCCCGCGCCAGATCCTCGACCACCTGCCGCCAGATCCCCTCCGCCTCGCCGATCACCACCGCGTCCGCGTGCCGGGCAGCCTGCTCCGGAATGCAGCTCGCCGTCAGGCCGCCGATGACCACCTTGACGCCCCGGGCGCGGAAGGTGTCTGCCACCTCGAAGGCGCGGGGCGCCTGGCTGACCAGCATGGTCGAGATCCCCACCAGATCGACCGGCTCGTCGAAATCGATCAGCTCGACGTTCTCGTCCTCGATCACGACCTCGTGCTCGTCCGGCGTGAGCGCGGCGACCACCGTGATCCCGAGAGGAGGCAGAACGTAGTGAGTCTGGTACTGCAGTCTCTGCCACGAGGGACAGATGAGTTTGATCTTCATGAGAACGACAGTAGTGGGGGGTGGCGGAGCTTGTCAAGGAACGCGGTTTCCGGAAACACTCGTCACGCCTCCCTCAGCGATACGGCCGGATCGAGACGGACCGCCGCCGGCCAGGCAGCTGCCGCCAGCGTCACTCCCAGCAGCATCAGGCCGGGCAGTGTGGCCGCGTCCAGGTCGGCCACCGGCTGCGCGAATCCTCCCGAAAAAGGGGAGAGTGCCGACCAACTGAACGCCGCGGAGCCCCAGCAAGAAACCGAGCACGCCGGAGAGGCCGCAGACCAGACCCGCCTCCAGGAGCACGTGGAGGAGGAACATCGCGGGCTATCCCATGCCCCAGGGACGCTCCGGCGGCAGGACGACTCGGTCCCCCTCGCTCAGCCCCTCCAGGACTTCGGTCATCAGGCCGTCGCTGACGCCGATCTGTACCTCGACCCGCTCGAGGGCGCATTCGGCCCGCTCCGGCCGGGCGCGGGAGCCCACCCCGGCGTAGACCAGCGGCAGCTCCGCGCAGCGCAAGGCCGTCGCCCTGGGAAGCAAGTGAAAGAACTGGAACATAAAGCCGATCTTCAAGTTACGGACTTCCGCCAACTTCCTGTCGGACATCTCGGAGACGGGCAGGCCGTCCAGAGTTGAATGGGGGTGTTGCCGCGGTCACGGCACGCGGTCACTGCACCATGGTACGCCGCGGCTCCCGATACGGTCCGTGGGTCTTCTTCATCTTGACGGCACGCCGGCCGGCCCGTAGCATGCTTGGTTCTATCGAGTCCAGAAAACGAAACGGTGTTCGTGGAGGTCGTCATGGCCAAGAAAGCAAAAGCCAAGCGAGAGTGGGTCTGGTTGCAGTGCACCGAGACCGGCGACCTCAACTACCGCACCCAGATGAACGTCATGGGCGGCCTGCCCGAGAAGTTCAAGGGGACTGGCGCCGGGCTGAAGAAGTACAGCAAACGCTTGCGCAAGCACACCTTGCACAAGGTCAAGCGGAGCTAGCCGCGTTCCGTGGTTCGGATCGAGATCGCCTACCAGGGGGAACTCCGCTGCGAGGCGACGCACACGCCGTCGTCCAGCACGCTGGTCACTGACGCCCCGGTCGACAATCACGGCAAGGGGCAGTCGTTTTCCCCCACCGACCTGGTCGCCACCGCTCTCGGCAGCTGCATGGTGACGATCATGGGCATCGTGGCGAAACGCCATGACCTTGATCTGCGGGGCACCACCGTCACGGTCGAGAAGGAGATGCTCGCCAAGCCGGCGCGGCGCATCGGCCAGCTCAAGGTCACCATCGGTCTGAATCGGAAGTACGAGCCGGACCAACTCCGCCTTCTCGAGAAAGCCGCAGCCGGTTGTCCGGTGATGCAGAGCCTGCACCCTGAGATCGAGATCCCGGTCGAGTTTGTTCAGGGAGCCTGACCTCCGGTCAGACCCCCAACACCCGCCGCGTGAACTGATCGATCCGCCCGACCTGATCCCTTCTGAGAACATGCCCGCCGTCATGGAGCAGAAGCTCCACGTCGACCCCATGGCGCTTCAGGACCTCCACCGCCTCCAACTGCGGTTCCAGGCGAACCAGGTCGTCTCCCTCGCCATGAAGAACGAGCACGGGAAACCCGGAGAGTGATGGAAGCTCGTCCTGAAGTGCCTCGACCTTGATCCTGCAGGAGATCGTGATCAGGCCGGCAAAACGGGCGCTCTCACGGAGAGCGAGGAAGCTCGCGACATATCCCCCCTGGCTGAACCCCAGCACTGCGATCCGCTCCGTGCAGATAGGATGCTCCCGGGCGACTCGCTCCAGCAGCCGGTCCAGGTGCGAGATGGTGAAGGCAAGCGCCTCGAGGAACGCCGGTTGGTCTCCCGTGTACTGATACCAGGATCGGCCAACCCGCGGCGGCGACGCCTGCCGCATCTCCACCGGATACGGCCCGTCCGGCAGCAGGACGGCGTACGGCGCGGGCAGCAGCGAACGCAGCCGACCCCTCAGCAACGACCCATCAAACCCGAAGCCGTGCAGCGCCAACAGCAGCGGCCACCCACCCTCCGGGGGCGCCCCCTCCGGCAGCAACAGGATGTAGCCCGCCTCGAGAGTGACCGGCTGCCTGCCCAAGATCGTCCTCATCAAGACACCGTATCGGATTCGTCATTTCACGCCCGGTGAAAATGCCCGTCAGCTTTCACTCGATTTCGCGGGCGACTGGGTAGACGCGGTAGCGCTGGTCGTAGAAGGGGGAGCGCTCGTAGAACCAGCGGAGGCGGGCGCCGGGGTTGTTGGCGAATTCTGGGTCCTCTTTCAGGCGGGTGTTGAACTCCTTGGCGAGCTCCTGATCGTCTTCCAGCATCTGCCGGGCCAGCGGTTCCAGGGCGTACACTTCGAAGTACTCCGTTCGCTGCAGGATCGGGTGGAAGAAGCCCCACTGGAAGAAGGAGTCTTCTGATTCGGGCTCCAGCAGGAGCACGGCCAGGGTGCCGAGCGGCTGGTTTGTCGGCACGCGACAGGCGCCTTCGGGGAAGGTCACCTCCTGTTGTCTCACGCTGATTTCCTCGGGCCGGACCCGCACGCGCCCCTCGTACGGTGAGTCGTCCAGCTTGAACTTCTCGAGCCGGAGGACCTCGACTCTCACCGTGCGCTCTTCCGCCTGGCGCTCCACGACGATCCCATGGAGCTCGAGCCGGTCGACCACCTCGCCCCAGGCAGGCGGAATCCAGTACGCCACCGGACGCTTCTTCTCCATGGCGGGCGTGTCGATCTTCATCACCGGCACTTCCATGGTGATGGGCTCGCCGAGCCACTCCACCACCTTCGATCCGGTAATCGGCGAGTCGATCATCCGGTTGGCGATGCCGAGGAACTGGATCGTCTCCTGGTTCGGACCGGGCCGGAAGCTCAGGGGAACCGGGTCCCTGCGGGCGGTCCGGTCCTTCTCGATCGCCTCCCGCAATCCCGCACCCTTCTCCCCCACCGTCCTGAGGACGCTCTCGAGCAGGACGTGCGTGCCGAGCACCCGGCGGCGGTACGGCTTCAGGGAGTGGTTCTCCACCAGGATCGTCGGCAACTGCCTGGCGTCGCCGTAGGCATTGGAGAAGCGCGGTGTGGCCATCCAGTCGACGATCCCCTTGGAGAGATCGGCGTTGTCTTGCGCGAAGATCAAGGGTCCGGGGACATGTCCGGCGGCGCGCAGGTCAAGGTCCAGCGCCGGCCGCATCTCGCCGTCGAGCCAGCCCGCGATCGACGGCGACCATCCGGTGGGACCGTGCCAACCGTAGGTGACGTCGTACTGGTAGTCGATCCCGTCGGTGACATGCAGGTCGATGTACAGGTCCGGCTGCCAGGTCTCGAGAGCCCTCAGCAGGGCCTGCATCTCGAGCGTGTCCGCCTTCGCGTAGTCCCGATTCAGATTCAGGTTCCGCGCGTTGGTTCGCCACCCCTGTTCCGCCGGCCCCCGTTGATTGATCCGGGAGAAGCGGGAAGAGCGCTCATGCCCGTCCACGCTGAGAATCGGAATGAACAGCAGGTTCACCCGCTGCAGCAGATCTTCCAGCCGGCCGCCTTCCATCAGGTCCCGCAGCAGCATCATGCCTGCGTCCTTGCCGTCGATTTCACCGGAGTGGATTCCGGCCTGGGCGAGCACCGTCGGCCGGCCGTTCTGTCGCAGAACCTCCGGGTCTCTCGTCCCCTCGGCGCAGGCCACCACCATCAGGATCTCCCTGCCTTCGCCGCTACGTCCCAGCCCGACCCGCTCGAACCGATCGGAAGCCTGGCAGATCCGCTTGAGCCAGCGCATGGTTTCAGCATAGTCCGGAGTGCTGACGAGCCCGGTCCGCTCCGACGGCGTGATCCACGGATCGTCCGGCTTCGCCATCCGCTCCAGGCTGGCGCCGTTCCAGGGGGCCACGGGCGGGAGCAGATCGGCCACGTCTGCCTCAGAGGACAGGGCGCGCGGGGCGCCGGAGAAGACCGCGAGGGCCAGCCAGAACACGAGTGCTCCCGTCCGTTCGATCCGCTGGTTCTGCTGCAACTTGGGTGTCCTCCGGTGCCGAAGCGTGCGCGGCCGCCGACGATGATACGGCCGGCGCGGCGCCGGATCAGGGGGATTCCCCGCGGAGGCTTTCCCTGCAGCCGCTCGGTGCAGGTTCGGTCAGCGACGCACCGGCACCGGGCCCCCGAATTCGAGCAGCGACAGGTGCATCTTCCTCTCGCTCACGGTCTTGTCGTCGCCGTTTTCCTCCCAGGTAATCTCGAAGTCGTAGTCGACCTCGAGGATGCCCTGGAGGGGAATCTCGTCCGACTGCTTGACGGGAAGATCCCAGCAGCGGGCAACGAAACCGGAACAGTCCACGCCGACCGCAAGACCGGTCCCCGGCACGCCCGTCGACTCCGGAACATTTCCGGCATACATCCCCTCGGCGACACCTTCGTCAAACTGCTCGGAGCTGCTGAAGCCGCCCCAGGCGTACGGAATGCCGACGTTCGTACTGCCGTCAGCCTTCCATCCATCCTCATCGAACGAGTCATCGGGAGTCGCGACCGGTATGCCATTCGGCGTCTTGCCATGGAAGACGTTCTTCTCGCTCGCCGTCCACTCGTGCGTCACGTACTGCTCGGCGATGGCGAGGATCTGCTCTCGCTGCCGGTCGCGGTCCTCGAGAACCGCCTGCTTCCCCCGCCCCTCCTCCTGGAAACCGTGCGCGAAGGCAAGAAACCCCAGCAACGCAAGCGCGCCCCACCGCAGCATCTGGTGATTGATTCCCATCTCTGTCATCTCCTGTCCTGCTCTGCCCGCCGACCATTTCTTGATCCGATGGCCCGGTGCTTCAGGACATAAGTACAGATTGCCAGAAACGCCGTTATCGAGACACGAATCCTGGTTCTTCCCGCGAGATCACGAACCGCCGGCCCTGCATCCGGCTCCTGAAGACGACGGCGGCGGGGACGGCCTCCGCCAGGCTGCCGGCGATCCGGTCAATGGTCTCCGGATCTTGAGGCAGATGCATCATCACCACATGCTGGGGAGCGAGCCGCTGCTCCAGGATCGCGAGCGACTCGGTGGTCAGCCCTTCCAGGAAGACGAGATCGATCGCTGGCGCCGAGAACCGCTCACTCTCGAAGAACTCGCGGTTCTCATGCAGGAACGCGTCACCCAGGTGCACGATGCGCGCGCCGCCGAGTTCCAGCACGAAGACCAACTGTTCCACAGTCTCGTGCCTGTTACGGATCTCGCCGGTTTCTGGATCCTCGTCCGGATAGAAACCGTGGCGCACCCTGTGGACGTCCAGGCCGATCCCGTCGCTCGACAACGACTTCGTTTCATACAGCTCCAGGGCGATTTCCTCGATCTGGCCCTCGAAGTGCGGCGACCAGGCAGGATCTTCTCGCAGCCGCAGGACCGCCTCCCGCGGTGCGACCAGCCGCGCATCCGGGTTGCTCTTCAGGTGCGCCAGCACCAGCCCGGAATTGAAGTGGTCCACATGCCGGTGCGAGACGAGCACCAGATTCACGCCAGCAAAGGGCGCGGACGCCGCGGCGAGGTGCTCCCGGGTCTCGCTGGAAGGAACATGGCACCAGTTGATCTCGTCGTCCCCAAAGAGCGCGTCGACCAGGACCTTCCGCCCCGCCGACTCGATCAGGAAGCCCTCGTTCGCGACGTAGGTCACGTCGAGAAACCTCTCTTTCGAGGGGCGCACCTCTGTCGCATGGCACCCACTGGCCAGAGGGACCAACCCCCAGACCCAGAAGAGTTTCATTGGTGATCCACTTCCCGAAAAAAAAAGGTTGTGACCGGCACTCAGATGTAACAACCGCGACCGTATCCAGTACCAACTCCTGACCACTCGCCGGCAAGAATCCCGAGCTGCCCCCTTCCGGTGAGTCAGGAGAGACAAGGTCGAGTGAGAATGCACCCAGGAGCACGCACAGCTTCCCGGAAAGCCGGGCTTTTTCTTGTTTTTCTCGCCCTGGTGACGCTCCTGCTGACGCCCATCGGACCGTCGCAAGCCACGCCCAGGCATGGGGTCATGGACGGAGGTGACCGCGACCGGGAGAGGGGCGTGATCAGCGCACAGTTGCTCTTCTCGACCTTCCTTGGCGGATCAGGGGGGGAGGCGCAGTACGGGCCCGGGATCGCGGTCGATTCCTCCGGAAACGTGTTTGTGAGCGATATCACACGGTCTCCCGACTTTCCCACGTCGGCGGGCGCCTACTGCCGGCCATCCGGAGGCCTCGACCGGTTTGTGGTGAAGTTCGACCCAGAGCTTGCGACCCCCGTGTGCGCGCGGTTCGGCGGGACAGGACCTGAATTCGGGTCGGCGATCGGCATCGGCCCTCATGGCAACGTGTACCTGGCCGGCTACACCGGGTCCCCGGACTTCCCGGTAACGGAAAACGGCTTCGACCGCACGCACAATGGCGGCCGTGATCTGTTCGTGATGAAGTTCGACAATGAGCTGAAGACCCTGCTGGCTTCCACCTTCCTGGGCGGTTCGGGGGACGAGGGACAGACGTGGCCCAAGGTCGACCTGGTTCTGGACGAGGACGGAAACGTCTTCGTGGCCGGAATCACCGACTCCCGGGACTTTCCCACGACCAGCGGCGCTTATGACCGGCTCTTCCATGGCGGGAGGTTCGGCGGGGACGCCTTCGTTCTGAAGCTGAGCCCAGACCTCGATACCCTCCTCGCCTCGACTCTCCTGGGCGGCAGCGAGGTCGAGTGGCGAATCTCAACGGCTCTGGGCGCGGATCATCTTCTTGTGACCGGCGAAACCTACTCACCCGACTTCCCGACCTCACCGGGAGCGTACGACACCGACTTCAACGGCGGCTCCGACATCTTCCTGGTGAAAATCACCCGGAACCTCTCATCCGTCGCGGCGGCGACGCTCCTCGGCACGGCAGCGATCGAAGAACCCCTGGCGGTGAAGGTGGGCCGGGACGGCGAAGTCTTCCTCACGGGATACACGCAGTCGCCCGACTTCCCGGTCACGAGCGGCGCGTTCGGCATGAGGTTCGGCGGCGGGGAAAGAGACGGCTTCCTGGCGAAGTTCGATGCCGGCCTGACCAGGCTTTCGGCGGCAGCGTATCTGGGCGGCAGCGGAGCCGAGAGCTGCCGGGCCATGGCGCTGGACGAGGCGGGGACGATCTTCCTGACCGGCAACACCGCCTCGGCCGACTTCCCCAGCATCCCGGCCGCTCCGGACAATCGGTTCAGCGGCGGCGCGCCCCACGGTGACGCGTTTGTCGCTCGATGCGACAGCACGCTTTCCGTCCTCCAGGCGTCGATCTTCTTCGGGGAAGAGGGTGACGACAGCGGAAACTCGATCATCCTGGCTGCCGACGGGAACTTGCTCGTGGCCGGCACCACGGATTCCGCACGCTTCCCGACATCCGCGCTCGGCTTCGACCGCAGCCTCGGCGGTGGAACGGACGTATTCATCTCAAGGCTGAGCTCCGCGCTCCCCCAGGCGCTCAAGGTCCCACGCAACAAGCGATCGGAATCGGGCAGGTAGGCGCCGCCCGGGCCCGGGCCTTGTCCGCCCGCAGCTGAGAAGCCCCGGCAGCATTGCCACAATTCGTTGCCGATTCGCGACTTGACGGCGCCCGATCGGCGGGGGGCGAGATCTCCACCAGATACCGCCAAACGGGGTGTCGACCCGCAATCGCAGGCGTTATCATGCCCGATCCCCTGTCACCGCCAGAAGAGAACCTGTCATGAGCAACTCCGTTACCCACCCACCGGTCCCGAAGAACGAACCGATCCTGGGGTACACCCCCGGCAGCCAGGAACGCGCGCAGCTCAAGGCGGCCATCGAGGCGCAACGGTCGGAAACGATCGAGATCCCCCTGGTGATCGGCGGGAAGGAAGTCAGGACCGGCGACCTGAAGGACGTGATCGAGCCTCACGCCCACGGCCGGCTGCTCGCCAGGGCGCACATGGCCAGGCAGGAGAACGTGGCCCAGGCCGCCGACGCGGCGCGGGCGGCCTCGAAGGAATGGTCGCTGATGAGCTACGACGACCGGGCTTCGATCTTCCTCCGCGCGGCCGACCTGCTGGCCGGTCCGTGGCGTCAGCGGATCAACGCCGCCACCATGCTGGGCCAGAGCAAGACGCCCTACCAGGCCGAGATCGACGCGGCCTGCGAGTTGATCGACTTCTACCGCTACAACGTCCACTACGGCCGGCAGATCCTGGAGATCCAGCCCGATAGCGCTCCCGGCATGTGGAACACCTGCGAGTATCGGAATCTGGAAGGGTTCGTGCTGGCGGTCACGCCGTTCAACTTCACCTCGATCGCCGGCAACCTGCCCACCTCTCCCGCGCTCATGGGGAACGTGGCGATCTGGAAGCCGTCGACCACATCGCTGTATTCCAACTACCTGCTGATGAAGATGCTGCAGGAAGCGGGACTCCCGGACGGGGTGATCAACTTCATGCCGGGACCGGGCCGGGTGATCGGCGGCTACCTGCTGCCCCATCCCGAGCTGGCCGGGATCCACTTCACCGGATCGACCGGCGTCTTCCAGACCATGTGGCGGGTCGTGGGCGAGAACATCGCCGGCTATCACGGATACCCGCGAGTAGTGGGCGAGACCGGCGGCAAGGACTTCATCTTCGCCCATCCCTCCGCGGGGATCGACGAGCTGATCACGGCCATGCTTCGTGGAGCCTATGAATACCAGGGGCAGAAATGCTCCGCCGCCAGCAGGGCCTACGTCCCGAAGTCGATCTGGCCGGAGGTCAGGGACCGCCTGCTGGCGGAGATCGGCAAGATCAAGATGTGCGATCCCACCGATTTCCAGGCCTTCATGGGCGCGGTCATTGATGAAGCCTCGTTCGACAACTGCATGAAGTACATCGAGACCGCGAAGAGCTCCGGCAGTTGCGAGATCCTGGCCGGCGGCAAGGGGGACAAGAGCGAGGGGTACTTCGTGCAGCCGACCTTGATCGAGACTTCCGATCCGAAGACCACCACCATGTGCGACGAGATCTTCGGCCCGATCCTCACCATCTTCCCGTACGAAGACGCGAAGCTGGACGGCGCGGTGGAGCTGTGCGACACCACCTCGCCATACGCCCTCACCGGCGCCATCTTCGCCAATGACCGGAGCGCCGTCTGCGACATCTCCAGGAAGCTCAGGCACGCGGCCGGGAACTTCTACATCAACGACAAGCCGACCGGTGCGGTGGTGGGCCAGCAGCCGTTCGGCGGCGGGCGGGCCTCCGGCACCAATGACAAGGCCGGCTCGCTCCTGAACCTGATCCGCTGGACCAGCGTCCGCACGATCAAGGAGACCTTCGTTCCGCCCACGACCTGGAGCTATCCCCACATGGACGAGGCATAGCCCGGTCCGGATCGTATCCGCTGGAGCACGAACAGTCTGCTTTGTGGAAGCCGACCTCTGCGAGCCGCCTCTTGGCGGCGATTATCGACGTCTGTTCGCAGAAAAATGTCGGCCGAAGAACTTCGGCGCGACCTTGAAGAGATGCGTAGGGGGCGTCAGCTCGAAGGCAAAACCGATCGGTGAGGGCGCTTCCTGGCCAGCCCTTCCGTTGTTCGGACCTCGACCCCAACGCTCCCCCTTGGCCAGTAGCCGGAACTCGACGAACCGGCCGCGGCTGCGATCGAATGTGCCCCGGCCGAAGAGGCTCGTCTCGAGCCCGTTTTCCACCCTCCCGGCTCCCGGGTCCGGCTCGGCCACCGCCAGAGTGCGCCCTTCCCACTCGACCCGGACCTCGTTCCTGATCACGGAGACCAGGCGCGCCCGCCACTCCGCCAGTTCCACCTGGTCGTCTGAAAACGGCTCCGCGGCGCCGCGCACGTCATCCAGGACATGAAGCTGCGCCAGCCGTCGAGCCAGGCGATCCGGGACAAGGCCCGTCTCCTCCATCGAGAGGTCCTGGGGCAGCAAGGCGCGGGCCTCGGAAGGGGTGAACCAGACCTGGTCCTGGCTCCATTCCCTCGAGCGGAGTTCCTCCGACTCACCTGCCGGCGGCAAGTTCCTCGCGAAGCGGGTCAGAACCAGCGCGACTCCGGTCCGGGCCTCGTCTGCAGCTCATAGATCGCGTCCACCGCCGGGACGAATTCCGACAGGAAGCGGTCCACGGTCGGATCGGCCCAGACAGACCTGTGGCCCGGGAGTTCCTGCGCACACTCGCAATGAAGCGGATTGCCGGACAGGATCCACAGCAGCAGCGGCCGCTGCTCGGAGGCGGCGGCATACAGACCCGCGCCCACATCCGGAAGCCAGGCCTGGCGCCCGTACCAGAGGTCAGTGCGATCCGGTGCGATGAACCGGTGCCACCGGTCCAGGTCGACTTCGGGCCGGGGTTCGGTGATGGTCGCGCAGCCGAGCAGCAGAACCGCTCCGGCAACGAATCCCCACCTTGCAACCGGCTGTAGCGTCATGCCTGCGGCCTTCCATCGGTCCAGGGGGCGGTAACTAGCGTGTTACAGAACAATCCGTATACTCGCAGCATGCCCACAGACGATGCCTCAACTCCGTCCATCACGCAAATCTACCGGGATCGAAGCGTGACCTTCGAGAGTCTGGTGGCCGAGGACGAAGGCACCCGGAAGGTCGTGGCCCAGGCGCGGCGGGCGGCCCGGTCGGACGCCTCCATCCTGATCGTGGGCGAGAGCGGCACCGGGAAGAACCTCATCGCCCAGGCGATCCACAACGCCAGCCCCAGGGCCGGGAAGCCGTTCGTGTCCGCCAACTGCGCCGCGTTCGCCGAGTCGCTGCTCGAATCGGAGCTGTTCGGTCACGAGAGAGGCTCGTTCACCGGCGCGGAACGGACAAAGAAAGGGGTGTTCGAACTGGCGGACGGCGCCACGCTCTTCCTGGACGAGATCGGGGAGCTCTCCAAGAACGCCCAGGCCAAGATCCTGCGGGCGGTAGAGTACAAGGAGTTCGAGCGGGTTGGCGGCGAAGAGACGCTGAAGTCGGACATCCGCATCCTGTTCGCCACCAACCGGAATCTCGAAGAGGCCGTCCGGAACGAGGAGTTCCGGGAGGATCTGTTCTACCGGGTCAACGAGATCCGGATCGAGATCCCCCCCTTGAGGAGCAGGAAGAAGGATATCCCCAAGCTGGCCGAGCGATACCTGGAGGAGTGTAAAGCCACCTTTGGATACAAGATCGAGGGGTTGACCGACGAGGCGATGCAGGCGCTG
>JAZDLC010000265.1:0-9108 GCA_043802345.1 Planctomycetota bacterium
GTGACGTACCGCTCCAGGTGGACGTGGTCGAACTGGTAGGCACCCGGAATATGTCCCGACTGGTAATGCTGGTCGCTGCGCGCGTCCACGAAGATGTACTGCTCGTACTCGGTCTTTTCATCACCGAAGATCTCGGCCGCCTCGTCATGGGTGATCGGCTGAAGACCGGCCTGCCGAAGCCGCGCGGAGACCTTCACCAGCACCGATTCGCCCGAGGCCGGGTCCTCGACGGCGGGCCCCGCCGGCACCGGAGCCGTCAGCGAGACATCGAAGTAGTTCTTGCTCAGGGACAGCCCGTTCTCGTTCAGACCATTCGCCAGAAGGCTGAGGCCGAGCGCGACCACCAGGACGACCAGGGACTCCAGCAGGGTTCTCCGGACGATCCCCATCAATCGATTCTCCATTCGCGCGGTCCTGACCGCGCACTGCACTGTTCGCCAACGACCTGTTAGACGCCCGGACCGACCAAGGTGTCAAAAGCAGCCGAGAACAACTGGCTCCCCTACTTCGGCCCCTTCGCCTTCTTCTCCAGAGCCTCCCGCAGCAGCGCTCCCAGGTTCGTCCCTGAGCTTGTCCCTGACCCGAAGTCGAGGTACCTGGTCATCTCCTCGGTTCCCACATCCTCGTCCGAATCCAGCCTCGCTCCACGCTCATTCAGCAGGGAAAGCGAGATCCTCCGGCTCTCCTGATCAACCGACTGCACCCTCACCGCCACCTCGTCACCCATCTTGACCACGTCCTCCACACGGTTGACCCGGTCGGGCGACAGTTGCGACTTGTGCAGCAGGCCTTCCACGCACTCCCCCACCTCGACGAACGCGCCGAACTCGGCGATGCGCACCACCTTCCCCTGCACCACGCTGCCGACGCGCAGGGTTGTGGTCACCGATTCCCACGGATCCGTGGCCAGTTGCTTCATGCCCAGGCCGATCCGCTTGCCCCCCTCCTTCATCTCGAGCACCTGGACCTCGACATCCTGGCCGAGAGTGAGCACTGTCGACGGATCGCTGACTCGCTTGTGCGAAATGTTCGACACATGCAGCAACCCGGTCACACCCCCGCCCAGGTCGACAAACGCACCGAACGCCTCGAGCTTCTCAACC
This sequence comes from Planctomycetota bacterium, assembly GCA_043802345.1. Classification (GTDB taxonomy): domain Bacteria; phylum Planctomycetota; class B15-G4; order B15-G4; family JADJEK01; genus JAZDLC01. The sequence goes on from JAZDLC010000265.1 coordinate 1,104, forward strand.
TTGCCGCGGAGCACCTGGCCCACAGCCAGCGATTCGAGCGTCCGGTCACGACTCTCGCGCTTCTCGCGCATCAGGACAACGCGCCGGGAAAGAACCACCCGCTTCCGGCGGACGGAAGCCTCCATCACCTCGCAGACCATCGTCTGGCCGACGAACGGGAGGAAGTCCTCCACGCGGCCGAGAGCGACTTCGGAAGCCGGCATGAACGCGGAGACCGGGCCGACCTTGAGTTCGAGCCCGCCTGAGTTCTCACCGATGACCGTTGCCTTGACCGTCCGGCCCTTGGCCAGATCCCGCCAGGTGGCGAGCGTGCGCGCCTCTCGCCGGCTGAGCGTCCAGAGACCGTCCTGGATGCTGACCAGGCTGAACTCATGCTCGGAGCCCGGCTCCGGCGCCGCCTCGAATTCCTCGATGGAGATCACCCCCTGGGTCCTGGGACCCAGTTCCACGAAAACGTCCTTCCCCTCCACGGCCGTCACGATCCCCTTGTGAAGATGGGGATCGTCCTTCTTGCCCTTGCCTCGATTCTTGCGCCCCCCCTTCGTTTCCTTTCCGGCATCCTTGCCGGATGGTTCAGCGGGCACGTCCTCCATGTCGGGTTCGGGGTCGGAGGCCATGTTCTCGAGGGCCGCATCCAGCTCGGCGCGGACGGCGTCCTCATTGATTTTCTCTTTGTCGCTCATGGGTTGATGGGAAGCTTGAACTTCGTCTCGCTGGGGTTGGCCCGGTCACCTGGCTCCGGGGGGGGATTGACCCCACAGGATAGTCGATCCGGCCCCGTCTCTTCAACGGGGTGCCGGGCGGGGGGCTAAACCAGACGCACCCGCAGCGGATCCTTGAAGGCGGTGACCCTCCCGACCACGGCCGCCGAAGGGACCTTCCGGGCCCGCAGATCAGCGCAGAGATCGTCCACGCCCTCCGGCGGCACGGCGATCAAAAGACCGCCAGACGTCTCGGCATCGAAGGCGATCTGCCACAGCGGCTCCTCGACCTTTCTACCGACCTCCACTTGCGATTCGAGAAAGACCCGGTTTCGCACGACTGCCCCGGAGATGAACTTGCGGCCGGCCAGGTCGAGCGCGGTCGGGAAGAGCGGCAGGTCGGCGGCGACGATCTCGAAGGTCACCCCGCTGGCCGCGGCCATCCCGCGCGCGTGCCCCATCAGGCCAAAACCGGTGATATCGGTCATGGCCCGGGCCGAGGCCGCCACGGCCGCCTCCGCGGCGCCCCTGTTGAGCGCCGCCATCTGCTCGCAGGCCTGCTCGATCAGCTCCTGGTCGAGCTTCTGGGCCTTGATGGCGCCGGTGATCGCGCCCATCCCGAGCGGCTTGGTCAGGACCAGCAGGTCACCTTCCTGTGCGGTCGCATTGCTGATGATCCGGTCCGGATGGACGAGGCCGGTCACCGCAAGGCCGTACTTGACCTCTGGATCCCTGATCGAATGGCCTCCCACCAGGATCGCCCCCGCCTCGAGGATCTTCTCCGCGCCGCCCCTCAGCATCAGCCCGAGAATCTCCATGGGGAGCGCCGCGGGGAAGCAGACGATGTTCATCGCCGTGAGGGCCCTGCCACCCATGGCGAAGACATCCGAGAGGGCGTTGGCCGCCGCGATTCGCCCGAACCAGACAGGATCGTCCACCACCGGCGGGAAGAAATCGACCGTCTGCACCAGCCCGGTGTCCCGGTCGAGGCGGTAAACCCCCGCGTCGTCGAGGGTCTCCGGCCCGACGAGCAGGTTCTCATCCGACATCTCCGGCAGGTATTTCAGGACCTCAACGAGGTCCGAGGGGGGCAGCTTGGCTGCTCAGCCGGCGCAGGAGGCGTGGTCGGTCAAACGGATCGGATTCGCCGAGGAGGTCACCTTGATTCCTTCTGGTCTGAGGGAGAGAGGGCCATCACGAGAGCGTCGAAGAGCGGCTCCATTTCATCCGCGAAGACGGTACGCATGTCCAGCAGGACCGCGCCCTCGTCCACACGCGCGAACACCATCGGCTCGCCGCGGCGCAGCGTATCGGCCAGGTCATCGGGCCGCAAGTTCGCGCGTCCGATCGCCAGCGAGACGCTCTTGACCGGCCGGGCCGGCGCGGATCCGGATCCTAGATACCCCACGGTGTCGAGGATCTCCGTGGCAACGCCATCAATCCTGGCGAGGCCGTCGGACAGGTGCCTGGCCAGGCAAGAGAGCTCCTTGAGCGGCCTGGAGAGGAGCTGAAAAAGAGGCAAGTCCGGAGGACCCTCCGGCTGCCTCACATATGCCAGCAGTGTCGCTTCCAGCGCCGCCAACTGGAGCTTGTCCGGCCGCATGGCCCGGAACATCGGATGTTCCCTGACGGCCGCGACCGCCTGCTTCCTGCCGACCAGGATCCCCGCCTGGGGACCGCACAACAGCTTGTCCCCGCTGAACGTCACCAGGTCCGCCCCCGCCTCGACCGCAGCCTTGACCGACGGCTCGCCCGCGAGCGGTTCCAGATCGACCGGCCGGAGCAGGCCGGAGCCGAGGTCGAAAACGTACGGAATCCCGGATTGCCGGGCCAGCTCCGCCAGCTCTTCCTCAGCCGGGGAGCATGTGAATCCGACCAGGCGGAAGTTGGAGGTGTGCACCTTGAGCAGCAGACCGGTCCGCTCGGAGAGAGCCTTCTTGAAATCCCGCGCGTAGGTCCGGTTGGTCGTCCCGACCTCACGGAGTTGGCAACCGGAAGCGGCCATCACGTCAGGCATGCGAAACCCGCCGCCGATCTCGACCAGTTCACCCCGCGAGACCAGCACTTCCCGGCCGGAAGCCAGCGCCGCCAGCGCGATCATCGTGGCGGCCGCGTTGTTGTTGACCACGGTGGCGGCCTCCGCTCCGGTCAACTCCACCAGCAGCTCGGCGACGCGCACCTCCCGGTGGTCCCGCTGGCCGCTCTCCGGGTCGATCTCGACCACCGCATACCGGGCAGCCGCCGAAACCGCCTCGATCGCCTGGTCCGAGAGGGGCGCCCGTCCCAGGCCTGTGTGCAGGAGGATCCCGGTGGCATTGATGACCGGGAGATGCCTCCTGCGCAGCCGACGGGCGATCTCGGCACGAATCACCGCCTGGAATCGCGTCTCCTCGAAGAACGGTTCCGGATCATCCGGACCGGACGACTCGCGCACGCCATCGCGAAACCTCGCGACCACGGCGCGGACCGCCTCGGCGAGCAGCCCCCGCGGAAGTCCTCCCAGGTCTTCTGCCGACCCGGCCCTTCCAATCAGGACGTCGATCTGAGGGATGTTCCTGAGAGCAGCAGCATGATCGTCTCTGTGAGTGTCTACCATGATGCCACCACCTTAAAGGGATCGGCCCAACTCCGTAAGTTTGGAATCCTTTTGACCCCTCGCGCGCCCGGCGATTATGTAGACCACATGCCCCTTACCTGGAGTTTCCATCCGGATCGGACGCAGCTTCAGGAGAGGCTGAGCCACAGCCTCTCCATCTCCTCCCTGACCGCCGCGATCCTCGTGAACCGCGGCATCGACGGGGAGGAAGAGGCGCGCGCCTTCCTGGAATCGTCCACGGCGTCCCTTTCGGACCCGTTCCTCATGAGCCAGATGGAGCCGGCCGTCGACCGGATCGTCCATGCCCTCAGGAAACGAGAGCCGATTCTGGTCTACGGCGACTCCGATGTGGATGGCGTCTGCGGCACGGCGCTGCTGGCCGGGTTCCTGCGCCTGGCAGGGGGAAACGTCACGACCTACATCCCGAGCCGGCTGGACGAGGGGTATTCCCTGACCGACCAGGGCGTGGCCGAGATCCTGGATCAGAACGTCAACGTGTTGATCACGGTCGACAACGGGACCACCGCTCTTGAACATGTGAGCGAGCTGACGGGCAGGGGCGTGGATGTCATCATCACCGACCACCACGAACCGTCCGAGGAACTGCCCGACGCGCTGGCGCTGCTCAATCCGAAATGGTCCGGCTGCGGCTATCCGTTCCGCCACCTCTGCGGCACCGGTGTGGCGTTTCAGCTGCTCAGCGCGCTCGCGAGCCGCCTGCCGGCCAAGGCCTCGACCCAGGACGCGATTCTCGACCTCGCCCGGCACTCCATCGCCTTCGCGGCCATGGCAACCATCTGCGACTGCGTGCCACTCATCGGGGAGAATCGGATTCTGGCGCGCACCGGCCTGATCGCGCTCAGCAACGCGAACCACCCCGGCATCAAGGCCCTGCTCAAAATCGCCTCGTGCTCGAGGGACGTGCAGTCGGACGACATCTCCTTCCGTCTCGGTCCCAGGATCAACGCCGCGGGCCGCATGGGTGTGGCGGATCGGGCGCTGCAACTGATGTTGACCCAGGACGAGCAGGAGGCCCGGCAACTCGCCAACGAACTCGACAGCCGGAATTCCGAGCGCCAGCAGCTCGAGGCGAAGATCGTCGCCAGCGCGAGACAGCAGGTGCTCGAGTCGAACTCCGCGGACGATCCGATCATCGTCCTCGCGGACCAGAACTGGCATGCCGGCGTGGTCGGCATTGTTGCGGCCCGGCTGATGACCGAGTTCCAGAAGCCGGCGGTGCTGATCGCCCTCAGCGGGGATCGCGGTAGGGGTTCGGGGCGCTCCGTGCCCCATTTCGACCTTCATCAGGCCCTTTCCCGCTGCGCGGAGCATCTGGTGGCTTTCGGGGGTCACGCCGCCGCCGCGGGGCTGGAGATTCGAGCCGACCAGGTCGCTCCCTTCCGGGAGGCGTTGCTTCTTGAGGCGAGGAAGAACCAGGGTCCGGTGCCCGACCCGAGGATCCTGATCGACGCGGAGATTCCCCTCGGCTTGCTGACTCCTTCCCTGATGAGCGAGCTCAACCGGCTCGCTCCATTCGGCGAGGGGTTGCCTCCCCCGGTGCTGGTCGCGACCGACCTCTCCCTGTCCGGCGCCCCAAGGCAGGTCGGCAAGAACCAGAGCCACCTGTCGTTCACCGTTTCCCAGGGAAGCGTCACCCGCAAGGCGATAGCGTTCGGCATGGCGCATTGCGCCGACCGGCTGCGCGCGGCCGGCTCCTTGTCGCTGGCCTTCACGCCACGCCTGAATTTGTTCCGGGGTCAGGCCTCCGTGGATCTGGACATCCGGGACATTCACACGAACGAGGAAACCGCGTGACCGAAGCTGCCAAGGCCGTGCGCCGACCGGGCGCCATGCGCCGTCTCTACGACTGGGTCCTGAGCCTGGCGGACACGCCGTATGCCGTCCCCGCCCTGGCGCTCCTCGCCTTCGCGGAATCGTCCTTCTTCCCGATCCCGCCCGACGTGCTCCTGCTCGCACTCTGTCTCGGCCTGCCCGGACGTTCCTTCCGCTTCGCCCTCGTCTGTTCCGTCTGCTCCGTGCTCGGGGGCATTCTCGGGTATACCATCGGCTATGGTGTGGAGCCGCTCGGCCGCTGGATCATCACTCACATCGCCTCGCCGGAGAAGTTCGACGTGGTGGCGGAGATGTACGGCAACGACGCGTTCTTCTTCATCACGGTCGCGGCGTTCACGCCGATCCCGTACAAGGTCTTCACGATCGCGGCCGGCATGTTCCACGACTCGGTCCCGCTCACCACGCTGGTGCTCGCCTCGATCGTCGGCCGCAGCGGCCGCTTCTTTCTCGTGGCAGGTCTCGTCTACAAGTTCGGCCCCCCGGTCCGCGATCTGATCAACAAGTACTTCGACCGCATCATGTGGATCTTCCTGGTGCTGCTGGTCCTGAGCTTCGCCTCCCTCAAGCTGATGGGAGGCCACCATCCCCTCGAGCTCGAAGAGACCCTGGGCAAGCTCCGCTCCGACAACGCCAACGTCCGCGTCATGCGGATCGAGCAGGTCCGCATGGAAGCCGGCCGCGAATTCGGCTTCGACCCGGAGCTCGCACCGGGCGACCCGGCGAACCAGGATCCGTTGGAGCAGATCCGGCTCTGGTTCGAGCAGCAGGCGAAGCAGGGCGATCGGGACTGACCGAGCCTTCGCGCAACAAGACGTCCGAGAACGGAAGAGAGGACTCTCGCAGCGGCGCAGAGAGCGCCAAGAAGAAGAGCATCCCCAGGCGGCTTGGCGAAAGGAAACCCGGATTCGCTTCCCTACCGCTCGCGGTCCCAGATCAGGACTTCGGTCTGGAGTTCGATCCCGCACTTCTCCAGAGCAACTTGCTGCATCTCCTCGATCAACGAGCGGACATCCGCGAGCGTTGCTCCGCCCCGGTTGACGAGGAAGTTCGCGTGCTTCTCCGATACTGCCGCGCCGCCGCGGCTCATGCCCTTGGCGCCGGCACGGTCGAGGATCCTGCCGGCGGAGTCTCCCGGAGGGTTCTTGAAGACGCAGCCGGCGCTCCTCTCGGTAAGCGGCTGGGCCAGGCTCTTCTCCTTGAGATACTGCCGGATCAGCTCGTCCGAGCGGTCGCGGTCTCCCTTCTCCAGTTCCACCACCGTCTCGAGCACGATCACCTCGCCGCCGAAGATCGACCGGCGGTAGCCGAAGGTCTCGGGCGTAACCTCATGTTCCTGCTCCTCCGATTCCGGCGTCAGGATGCTGACCCTGCGCGCGATGTCGGAGAACTGGCCGTGACGGCCGCCGGCGTTCATCACCGTGGCGCCGCCGATGCTGCCGGGGATTCCGACCAGGCACTCCACGCCGGTCCGCCCCATCTGCCGCACCGCCTGGACAAACTGGGGAATGCTCAGGCCCGCTCCCAGTCTCAGCGTGCGCGTGTCCTCCCCCTCACGCAGCATGAAGGTGATTCCATTCGTGAGCACGACCACGTCATCGAGCCCGCGATCATCCACCAGCACGTTCGCCCCGCCGCCGAGGATCCGGAAGGTCAGCTGTTCTTCCCGCAGGCTACGAATCACCGCGACGAACTCTTCCCGATTGCGCGGCTCGGCGAGCAGCGGCACCTTGCCGCCCATCTTGAAGGTAGTCAGCGGCGCCAGGCCGACGTCAGTTCTTGTTGGACAGGGCAGCTTCAATTTCATCTCGCAACTCGTCGATGTCGCCCGCGCCCAGCAGCAGAATCAGATCGCCGGACCGAACCTTGCCGAGCAACACGCGCAAGGTCTGGGCGAGTGAGCCGGTGTACTCTCCGCGGCCGCCCGCCGCGGCGATCCCGGCCGCCAGGTCTCTTGAAGAGACCGCTGCCTGATCCGCGGGAGAGTCGCGGGTGCAGTAGATATCGGCGACCAGCGTCAGATCAAAGCATGCCAGCGTCCGGGCGAAATCTGCCAGGAAGAAGCGGGTGCGGCTCGCCTGGTGCGGCTGAAAGACCGCCAGGAGCCGGCGTCCCGGGTGAACGCGCCGCATCGTCTCATGCACGCCAAGGAGTTCCGTGGGGTGATGCGCGTAGTCCGAGATCAGGCCGATCTCGCCGTCCACCACGGTCTCCAACCGGCGGGACGGGTTGGTGTAGGTGCTCAGCGCGCGGCGCAGGTCGATCGGTTTGACTCCCAGACCCGAGAGCGTGGCCGCCGCGAGCAGGAGATCCTCCGCGAAATGCCTGCCCGGCACAGGACAGTCCAGGCGCCCGGACTTCAGTTCTCCATCGATGCCGAACGAAAAGAAACCGCCGCTCTCGGAGAGACCGACAGCGCGAATGTCCGCCGTCTCCAGGAGTCCCACCGTCGTGATCCGGAGGTGGCCGGGCAAGCCCCCGCCCAGCGCCTCTTTTCCCGCGGGAGTCAGGCAGAGCCGCCCTCCTTCGGGCAGCTTCGAGGCGAACCGCCGGTACGCGTCCCGCATGGCCCGCGGATCGCCATACGTATCGAGGTGGTCCGGCTCGACGCTGCAGATCGTGGCCGACCTGAACGTGAGATCAAGGAACGATTTGCTATACTCGCAGGCCTCCGCGACGAAGAGATCGCCGGATCCGGAGGCGCCCGCCCGGCCCTGCGAACGAACCACCGCGCCGACCACGTACGAGGGGTCTTTGCCCAGCTCGCAGAGCGCGTGCACGACCAGGGAACTGGTCGTGGTCTTGCCATGGGTGCCCGCGATGGCGACCCCGTGACGCTCCCCCATCAACCGGCCCA
>JAZDLC010000266.1:0-3151 GCA_043802345.1 Planctomycetota bacterium
GATGAGCGATGACGGCAACTTCAGCTACGGGCAACAGCGTTCCCACCACGTTGCTGGCATGAGTCAGAACCACGAGTCTTGTGTCTGATGTTACCACCCTGGCAACATCCTCGACATCAAGACTGCCGTCGGATGCACATGACGCTATGCTCAGGCGAATACCCTTTTTCTCGAGTCTCCGCAACGGCCGCATGACTGCGTTGTGTTCCATGGAGCTGGTGACCACGTGGTCGCCCGGTTTGAGCATCCCTATCAGTGCCAGATTGATTGCATGGGTGGCATTCCCGGTGAAAATAACCCGTAGCGGGTCGGAGACGCCGAAGAACCGGGAGATTTCTTCCCGGGTGTCATAGATGACCCGTGCCGCAGCAATTGATACCCGGTGTCCGGAGCGGCCGGGGTTGCCCCCGGCACTCTCCAGGACGTCGGTCATGGCTCTTAAAACTTCGGGCGGCTTGGGCCATGAAGTCGCCGCATTGTCCAGGTAAATCATTTCGTCAGCACAATCCGGCAACTTCCTTCGGGTTGCTCTTCAACCGCCATGGCCCAGCCGGCCTTCTTAGCCAAGCGGGAGACATTCTCCTGGGCAGTGCCGCAATCCACAAGCACCTCCACAGTGCCCTTATTAGACTCCTGCAACGCCTGACGGGTTAACATGGCCGGTTGCGGACAGGAAAGCCCGCGGGCATCTACGGTTCTTATATTACTCATGATAAGCCTCCTACGCCTTTACTTCTCGCATGGTTAAGCCAAAGACAACGCAGATGATGAGCCCCACGATTACCACAGCCGGTCCGAAGACGCCGGGACCGGCGGCGGAGCTGGCCATGCTGTAATTGTGGGCAAAACCGGCGCCGACAACCATCCCGGCAATGAAAAGGCCCGAATCGGCATCACCCTCGCCGGCCAGGAAGAGCTGACGGCCGGGGCATCCCCCCGCCAGGGTGAACGCCAGACCGGCCAAAACCATACCGCCGAAATTCCACCAACCGTTGGTATGGGCCATCGGCTGCTTTTCGAAGCCGGGCTGAAATTGCCCCAGGATCATATTGGTTACCAATGCAACAACCAAGAGCGCCACAACGCCGGAAAGCAGGCGAAAGTCGCGGAGCAGTATGGCATCGCGCACGGCGCCGACGGTGCAGAAGCGGCTCCTCTGTGCCAGAAAACCGATGAAGAGGCCCACGACAAGGGAGACCAGGAGCGGTGCATGCTGGCTGCCGGGTCCTGTTGTGGAGAAGAATATGGGCCCGGTTGGGTTGCCTCCGGCGTCACGGCCGAACTGCGGCGCTGCAATCAAAAGAACCAGCAGCGTCACCGCAATAGCGGGCATTACCCATCCCACAGCCGTTGGCGCCGGACGGCTCCGGCCGAGGCTGTACCCTGAACGTAGGAAAACAATACCCAGCCCGATACCGGTTGCCAGGCCGAGAATGCCGAAAATGGCATTCCCGTCCCCCCCGGCAAGGCGCAGATAGGCTCGCCACGGACAGCCGAGAAACACCAGTGCTCCAAATGTTGCGAACATCCCCAGCAGAAAACGCACCAGCGGTGCCGAGCCGGTGCGCGGCTTAAACTCGCGAAAGATCAGTGCGGCGATGAGCGCACCCAGCACAAAGCCGATTATTTCCGGGCGGATATACTGCACGACGCCAGCCCGGTGCATCCCCAGGGCGCCGGCGATGTCGCGGTTGAAACAGACAACACAAACTCCCATGTTGCCGGGATTGCCCAGTTTAACCAGCACCGGCGCGAGGATACCCACAACGATACCGGTGATAATCGGTCCCCATCGGGACGTAAGGTAACGAGAAATGGAAGACATACAAGCTCCTTTCGTTATGAATCTCATCCGGCTTCATGGAGAAACTCACAGCGATGGAGCGGGAGTTGTCAGGGATAGGCTACCGCGGAGGCAACGCTATGAGTCTTCCACGCAGGAGGATTCGCATGCTGATGATGCACAACGTGCATCACTGGACTATGAAATCACGTCCGGCGATTCAGAACAATCATAGCATCACCTCCTTCTTTGGCATTATATCGGGATAGCAGCACGGATACGAACGCGCTCTATGATCTGCCCGTCTTGTAGAGAGCCATGGCGCTTTCGTAGACATGCCGGATAGGCACCCCATGTTCGGCGGCGGCCCGTTTGCAGTCCTCGTACTCAGGAGTGGCCGTGATCGTCTTGCCGCTCCTCTCCCCGATCTTGATCCGGACCATCCCGAATTCCGTGGCGATCTCTTCCCAGCGGCGATCCAGACAGATGCGCTCCCATTGGGCCATCCGGACGCCAAGCGTCGAGGTCTCGGCCAGGATGACGGCCGCGATCGCCTCCGCCCTGAGAGGGTCGCAGATGACAGACAGAAGCGTCCCCGGCCGGTTCTTCTTCATCTGGATCGAACTCATGAAGACGTCGAGCGCCCCCGCAGCGAAAAGCCGATCCATGGCGGTCTCATAGAACTGGGGATTGAGGTCGTCGATGTTCGTCTCGATCACCGTGACGCTTTGCAGGTCGGTGGGTCGTGCAGATTCTTCTCCGATCATGACCCGCAGCATGTTGGGGATGCCGAAATCGCTCTTTCCGGCGCCGTAGCCGATGGTCTCTATCGTCATGGCGGGAGGCGGTCCGAATTCCGACGCAATCTCGGTAATAATCGCCGCGCCGGTCGGGGTGACCAGTTCCCCTTCGATATCGAGCTTCCGCCAGGGCACCCCGCGCAGGATCTCCGCGGTAGCGAATGCGGGAAGGGGGAAGGTGCCGTGAGATCCTTTCGCATAGCCGTGAAACGTGGGCATCGGGCTCGCGACGACCTTCGGCCAGCCAAGCATCTCCAGGCAGAGGGCGGCACCAACGATGTCGACGATGGCGTCCAGGGCGCCCACTTCGTGGAAATGCACCGCTTCAGGGGGGCAGCCGTGCACTTTGCCTTCGGCATCGGCAAGCCTCGTGAAGATGCGTTCGGCGGTCTGCCGTGCCCGCTCAGAAAAGTCCGCTTTGCGGATCATTCCCAGTATATCGTTCAGATGCCGGTGATGGTGGTGAGGCATCTCATCGAGGATCACCGTGACGTTCGTTGCCGCAATGGAGCCGGCGATTTTCCTGCCGACCTCGATCCGGTACCCGCCCACGCCGAGCCCGGCGAGT
>JAZDLC010000267.1:0-6756 GCA_043802345.1 Planctomycetota bacterium
TGAAGCTGCGGCCGGTCGACTTCGCGGCCGAAGGCGTGTTCCTGTGCGGGACGGCCCACTACCCGAAGCACATCCCCGAGGCGGTGAGCCAGGCGTACGGTGCGGCCGGGCGGGCGGCTAGCCTGCTCTCCCAGGACACGGTTCGTGCGTCCGGCTCCGTCTGCGAAGTGGCGGAAGCGGCGTGTGTGTCGTGCGGAGCCTGCATCACGGCGTGCACCTATGGCGCCATCGAGTTCTACGACACCCCGGCTGGGCGGAAGGCGCGGGTGAACCCCATCTTGTGCAAGGGGGATGGCGTCTGCAATGCGAAGTGCCCCACGAATGCCATCGTGCTCAAGCACTTCACGGACGAGGAAGTCGGCCGCCAGATCGACGCGGCGCTGTCAGCGGTCGACGATTGACCGGCCAGTTTGGCACCACGGAAGAGCAACGCGAAGGGAGACGACAATGGGAAACGATCTCGAGTTCAAGCCGAGGGTCGTGGCCTTTTTGTGCCACTGGTGAGCCTACTCGGCATCGGACCTGGCTGGAGTTTCCAGACAACAGTACTCACCCGGAATGAAAATCGTCCGGCTCATGTGCACCGGCCGAGTCGACCTGGCTTTCATGCTGCGAGCCTTCGCAAATGGAGCAGATGGCGTATTCATCGGTGGCTGCTGGCTCGGCGAATGCCACTACGTCACCGAGGGGAACTACGACGCGCTGAACATGATGCACCTCTGCAGGATGCTTTTGGAGCATGCCAAGGTGAATCCCAAGCGGCTCCGGATCGAGTGGATCTCCGCTTCCGAGGGGAACCGCTTCGCCGAGGTGATGAACGACTTCACCAGGCAACTGAGGGAGCTAGGGCCTCTGGGCGAGAGCGAGGGCGTCGACGAGAGCGAATTGCAGACCGGACTCAAGGAAGTCGTGCAGTTGGTTCCCTACATCAAGCTGGTGAAGAGGGAGAAGCTGGCGCTGCGCCTTGATGATCAGAAGGAGTACGACGCGCTCTACACGACGGAAGAGATCGACACGCTGATCCGGGATGCGGTCTCGTACCATATTGATCCGGAGGCCTGCCTGGCCTGCATGATCTGCCTCAAGAGGTGCCCGGTCGGCGGGATCGCGGGCGGCAAGAACCAGATCCACGTGATCGATCAGGAGCAGTGCATCAGATGCGGCACCTGCTATGAGGTCTGTCCCCCTCGCTTTGGCGCGGTGAAGCAGACTTCCGGGGTCCCTGTCCCGCCTCCCATTCCCGAGGAAGCCAGGACCATCGCCAGAAAGAGCAGGAGCTAGCGGGCCGGGCTACGGAAATCCTCTTACCACGAAGGACACGAAGGACCCTTCGTGTCCTTCGTGGTAAACAGACCCCGTAACTCGGGCCCTGGCTACTTCTCCTCGAAAAGCAGCCTGGTGCTCCCCTGCACGACGGTCACGAAACGGTCGGCGGGGACGTCCTTGAAGACCTGTTCCTTCCTGGTCCGGTCGGGCCAGCGCACGACGAGACGGTCGATCTTCTCGGCCTCGCCCAGGCCGAAGCAGGCTTCGGGGGGATCCTGGTGATTCGTCAGGCCGGATCCCGCGCGGATCTCCCTGATCTGGGTCACGTCGCCGGTGGTGACGAAGATGCGGGCGCCGATGCCGGAACGGTTCGCGCTCCCCTTCCCCTTGCCTTGCAGGCGCACATTCAGCCAGTGGTTCCGGTTCCCGACCTCGTTCCGGAACAGGCCGACCTCGTTCAGTTTCATGCCGTCCATGAACCGGTCACGGTGTTCCTGGTTGAGCCGCATGAACGACCGGCCGATGAGGATGTCGACGTCGCCGTCACGGTCGAAATCACCGAGTGATAGATCCCCACAACCTTCCCAGTTGAACCCGGCCTCCTCCGTCACCTCACTGAACGTGTGGTCTTGTTCTTGCCGGTAGAGCCGCAAGAACTGACCATCCGGATAGTCCCCCGAGGCGATCAACAGGTCCTGCAGCTGGTCATTGTCGTAGTCGAGCCATCCGGCGTGCAGGTCGCCGTAGTTGTAGTTCCTCTGGTCACGGAACGGCCTTTCGGGCAGGAACTCCATGACCGGATGCCGTTCGAATTTCCAGTCGCCTTCCTCGCCGAGATTGACCAGGAGGGACGGCGGGTCCGAGGCCTCGCCGGCCCAGGCGTGGGCGATCTCGCCGAGGAAGCAGTCGAGGTCGCCATCGTTGTCATAGTCCGCGATGGCGCAGTCGAACGTGTTTCCGTTGCTCCGGAACGGCCGCTCCGCCTCGCGCTGGTCGCCCGGATACCGGCCGTGCGTGATGTCGTCGCCCGCAAAGCCGGTGGTGCGTCCGACGTCGGCGAACCGGCCGCCCCCCTGGTTCTGCCACTGCCGGTTCCACTGACGCCCATAGGTGAGGGCCAGGAGATCCTGCAGACCGTCGTTGTTCAGATCGCCGTGCGTCACGCCGTACGTCGGCCGCGATGAGTCGTCCTTTTCCGGCTCGGGAACGGTCATGAGGCCGGCCGCTTCGGTCCCGTCCTTGAACCTCCCCTTGCCGTCTCCGATCCAGAGCCGGTCGATGCCGCAGTCCTGGAGTTCGCCGTAGCGGCGGTAGTCCCTCCCCTCAAAGAGGTCGAGCAGGCCATCGGCATTGGCGTCGACCAGGGCCAGGCATTTGGCGGGACCGGGGGAGTCCGGCACGCTGTACTCCGAACTCGGAGCCTCGGCGAAGCGCCCGTGCCCGTCGTTCAGATAGATCCGGCTCCGCACGCCCGGATCGCATTCTTCCACCGCAACGAACCGCTCGCCTTCTTTGCGCACCCAGTCCGCGAGCACGCCCCACGCCGCGTCCTGGTCACCATCGTTGTCGAGGTCGGCGAAGGAGAGATACTGCGGAACGTAGTCTCTCTCCTGGGCCTTGTCCGAATCAGGAGATCCGTCCTCCTTCACCGGCGTCACCGTGACGCGCGGAAACTCGATGCCGACGTCTTCCTGAGGCAGGAAGCGGGCGCCGCCGTCGCTGAGGAAGAAGCGCCGGCAGTCGAGGACGATGTCGTGATACCCGTCCCCGTTCAGGTCGACGAAGATGCAGTCTTTCGCCGCCACGCCGGCCAGCCCGAGGTCCGGCGCCACGTTCTTGAAGAGGGAGTCCTCGGCGGCATGTCCGGAACCGGGTAGGCAGAACAGTGAGAGGCACGGCAGGATGGTCGACTTCGCGAGAATCTTCATGCCGGCTATCCTACCGGTGCGGTTCTCCATTGTGGGGGAGTTCCACGCGGCCCTTTTCGCGCATGGCGGTGTATCGTACGGGATCCGACCCTGCCAGGCGTGGCCGGCCATCCGGCCGGAGTGACGAGGTGTTGTCATGTTGTCATGCAGTTTGCACTGGCTCGCGCCGGCCGTCCTGCTCCTGGCCTTCAGCGGCCCGCGGGATGGCGAGCGGTTCCAGGACGAGGCGCTCGGCTTCTCGTTCCGAGCGCCTGGCCCTGGCTGGACGCAGATGGCGGCCGTCGAGACCGAAGGTGGGGGCCGCAAGCATGAGTTCCGCCAGGGCCAGGACGAGGATCGGTCGGTCAGCCTGATCACCTGGAGCCTGGAGCGGGAGTTCGACCCGGAGCAGCTCTGCGATTCGGAACTGAGCCAGATGGGCGCAAGGGGAACCGTGCGGGCGACTGCCCGCGGGGCCCGCGCGGTGGCAGGGCGCGCCGCAGCCTCGGTCCGCTACCTGTTCGAGAGCGAGGAGCTGGAATCGAACGTCGCAATTGACGCAACCTACTTCCAGGCGGATCGCGTTCTGGGACGGGTGGAGGGTCGTCTTCCGGTTGCCGAGCAGGCGAAACTGGACGGCATCGTGGCCACCGCCATCGATTCGATCAATCTCGACACGGGCCCGTTCGACTACGGAGAACCTGACCCGGAGCGGGTGCTGACGGTCGTCCATGGCGAGAACGAACTCGACCTGACCTACTCATATCTCGAGGCGCTGCCGGGCGCGGCGCGCAGCAACCGTGGGCTCCCGGTGGTGCTGGCGGTGCGGGGCACGCTCGGGACGGTCGCGCGCGCGTTCCTGAGAAAGTACCGTCCGGGAACGATCCGGCTTTTCGGTCCGTCCCACCCGGAACTCCTGCGGACGGAGCCGGCGCGAGACGACTGGCTTCCCCGCGGAGTGCTGGTGGTCAGCGAGCGGAACCTCGAAAGCACGGTGATGGCAGCGAGCCTGGCCTTGCGGTTGAACGCTCCGATGCTGATTGATCGAAATGGCCTTTGGCCACGAATGGAGGCGCTGCGTCCAGAACGAGTGCTGGTGCTGGGCCAGGTCGAACTCCGGTCCGGGAGCTTCGCGGTGGAGCATCTCGCAGGCCCCGCAGATGTGGCCCGGGCCGCGGGAGGCGCCGGCTACATCGCCGTGGCCAACACGGCCGCAGGATCGGCCCCCGAGATCAGCGCCCTGGCGGCCGCGCTGGCCGGAGTTCGCGGCGGCGTCGTGCTGCCGCTTCACCAGGCGGTGGTCCGGCACGCGATTCCCCTCGAGAGGACCGAGGAATGCCCGCCCGGTCTGGAGTCGGTCGCTTCCGCCGGTTCGTTTCTCGTAGGAAGGATCCCGACCGAAAGCGGCGAGGTGCTCGCCGGGGCGGCGGAGATCGGCGTGATCCGGGTGGCGTCCCAGGAGTCCCCGCGGCACGGTCGCCTGCGGATCGATCTGGATGGCGACGGTCTGCTGGAGGAGAGCGAGGAGCCGCGCATCGGCAGCTCGATCGAACTCGCAGGCCGGCGGTTCCACCTGACCTATCACTATGACAACGCCTTCGTGCCGTACTTTAGAAACGAGCTGATCCTGGACGAGGCCGACCCCCAAGAAATCCGGCGCGAGATCCGCGACCTGGCGGGCGCGTTGGGAGGGGTCACCTACCTGGCTCTGGTCGGCACCCCTGACCAGATTCCTTTCTGCTACGAGGAGGCCTCGGGCGGGTTCGAGGCGTACGACATCAAGCAGGAACTGGCGTCCGATGCGCCGTACGCGAACCTCGATGACGACTCGTATCTCGAGCTGGCCGTGGGGCGCTTGCCGGTGCGGGATCTGATCGAGGGCTCGGCGATCATCGCCACCACGATCGCCTACCCGCTTCTCACGGGCGCATGGACCGGGCAGGCGACGGTCATCCAGCCCGGGTTCTACAAGCTCGAAGGTGCGCTGCCGTGGGTCTTGCCGGGCTCCGAGGCCCTGATTCGCGGCATCGAGGGCGACCTGGTCGCCGCCGGCGTCTCGGCCCGTCGCTTCTACCGCGAGGACGTGGAGATCGACGAGGTCGTGGAGGCGATGTCGACCTCCGGTTGGATCGCCTACTTCAATCACTCAGGGCCGGGCACGTGGGGCATTCACCCGGGAGCCTCGATCACCACCGGCAGGTCGCGCAACGCGCATGACCGGCCACTGCCGGCCCTGGAAGGCGCCCCGATCGTGTTCGGGGGCGGCTGTTCCTCGGCCGCGATGGATGTGGGCGAAGCCTTCGACCGGACCTTTCCGGGACGGTTCTTCCAACTCGGCGCGGTCGCCTATCTGGGGAACACCCGGGTCGCCTACGCGCGGTCCGAGCATCTGGCGCAGCTCTTCTTCGCGAGGCTGGCCTCCGGGGAAAGCACGCTGGGCGAGGCGTACCGGGACGGGCGGAACTTCCTCGCCCACCTGCTCGAGAACGGCCACATCATGGAGCCGCTCGACCGGGCGATCGAGATCGGCGAGCGCGACTTCCTCTGGGGACAGCATCGTATCCTGAACCTGTTCGGCGATCCGGCGCTGCGCCCGCGGCTGCCGACCTCGAGCGAACCGGCGGTGCAGATCAGCCTGAACCCGACCGGGCGAGCCGGGCAGATGCGGCTCGTCGTGCGCAACGAGGGGGTGGATCGGCGCGACCCGGTCCTGGTGATGCCGGCTTCCGGCCAGGGAGAGCCGAGGGAGTTCTTCGCTCGCACCGGACCGGGGATGACCACCAGCCACCTGCCGTACACCTTTGTCCGCAACGATCTCGAGCCGGCGCGTTCCTTTCCCGAGGTGCAGCCGGGCGCCTGGGTGGATGTGGAACTGCCCGCGGGCGCCCGGGAGGTCCAGGTGACGCTGGTCTCCGGACCGGAGTTCGCCGACCGGGGTTTCTCGGTGCTGCCCGGCGCTCGGGGTGAGCCGCGGCTCCTGATGTATGTCCCGTTGGTCCACGCGACGCCGGAAGAGGGGGCCGGTCAGGTCGCGAAGCGCGTCGAATTCGCGGTGCACTATCTTGTGGCGGAAGGCGGCTCCGGGACATCGCCACTCGCGCGGCAGTCGGTCCCCAGAATCCGGCCGGAAGAGGAGTGGTCACGGCGGCCCGGTTCGCGGTCACGGATCAGTTCGGAAGCCGGCAGGCTGCTCGACCGGATCCGGCGGAGGTACGGCGGCAAGCGCGTTCCTCGCACTCTGGCCTGGAGCATGCCGAACCCGCAGCCGCGGCTCTATGGCGAGAAGGCGGAGTTCCTGGGATCGTGGGACCGGGAGGGCCGCTCGCAGGTGGAGGCCCGCGCACTCCCGGAACTTCTCCGGCCGCGTTCCGCCCGGATCGAGCGGGCGATCCGCGACATCGCCGACCTGCCGTTCGCGGTTCCTCTGCCGGACCTCGACGGCATGCGCGTGGACGTTGAAGAGCCCGGCCTGCTGGTGCTGGTGCCGCTGGGCGAGAACGAGGGGGACCGCAGGACGGAGGTCAGCGTTGCGGACGATGGCACGATCAGTTCGCTGGTCTGGCGGCGCTTCGGCCTGGTCGAG
>JAZDLC010000268.1:0-2112 GCA_043802345.1 Planctomycetota bacterium
GCTGCCGGGCTTCCGGCAGCTCAAGGACCTGGTGGCGGACATGGACCCATTCTTTGAGGCGCTTAAACGGGTGCTGCCCTGGGTAATCACCGTACCCCACCATAACGGGCTGATCTTCCCGGAGGATGCGGAGCGGATTGAATCCCCCGCCACCTGCATCCTCTGCGGCGTGTGCGACGCCGAGGTGCGGCAAAGCGGCGCCGTCACTCCCGCCGCCCTAGTGAAAAACCTGCGGCTGGCGGTCGATCCCCGCGATGCCCTGGGGTTGCACAGGATGAGGATTACCGGCCTGACGGAGGAGGGGTTGCATACATTCCGGGAACTGCTTCCCTCGGTATGCCCCAAGGGGATCAAACTTCCCTTAGTGGCGTTGGAATAGTGCTCTCCCCTCTTCGTAAATATCACCACCATAAATATCGTTGACAACCGTTACCGGGAAATCCTGCACGACGATCCGCCGGAGGGCCTCCGCCCCTAAATCGTCATAGGCAACAACCTCAACCTTCTTGATGCAACGGGAAATCAGGGCGCCTGCGCCGCCGATGGCGCCAAGATAAACCGCTTTATATTTTTTCATCGCTTCCTTCACTTCCCGGGAGCGCATCCCCTTGCCGATCATCCCTTTCAGCCCCTCGGCCATGAGCCTGGGGGAGTAGGCGTCCATTCGGTAACTGGACGTTGGTCCGGCGGATCCGATCGGTTTCCCCGGCCGCGCAGGAGTCGGCCCCATGAAATAGATCACCTGTCCCTTCAAATCAACGGGAAGCGGCTCTCCTGCCTGCAGGGCTTCGATCATCCGTTTATGGGCCGCATCGCGTCCGACATACATCACCCCGGTGAGAAGCAGTTCATCGCCCGCACGCAGTGCGTCCACAACATCATCGGACAGAGGAAGTTCCACAGGTCTTGCGGTCTTTGAGATCGTTTGCATAGGCTGTCCCGGCTTTCCCCCCTCCCTCTTCCGTCAAAGCGTTGCTTCCCGGTGTCTGACGCTGTGGCATTGAAGGTTGACCGCTACCGGAAGACTGGCGATGTGGGTGGGAAAGACCTCGACATGCACGGCCAGGGCGGTGATCTTCCCCCCGTAACCCATGGCCCCGATCCCCAGTTCATTGACGCGGCTCAATATCTCGTTTTCGAGTTCGGCAATCTCGGAATCTGGGTGAGGGAGACCCACCCTGCGGAGAAGGGCCTGTTTCGCCAGCAGCATGCATTTGTCCGCCGTCCCTCCGATGCCGACGCCGACGTTCACGGGCGGGCAGTGGTTGGCGCCCGCCTCATCGACACACTTCACGACAAAATCAATGACCCCCGGTCGCCCCTTGGCAGGGGTCAACATGGCGAGGCGGCTCATGTTCTCGCTGCCAAACCCTTTGGAGAGCGCCTTAATGTTCAGCTTTTCTCCCGTCACAATGGCGGTATGGATCACGGCCGGCGTATTGTCCCTCGTGTTCATTCGTGCCGAAAACGGCCTGTCGACAACGGACATGCGCAGGTATCCCCGGCTATACGCACGACGCGCGCCCTCCTGAACAGCCTCGTAAAGATCGCCCCCGACGATATGCACATCCTGTCCCAGCTCCAGAAAAACGACCGCCATACCCGTGTCCTGGCATAAAGGGATTTCATCGCGGGCAGCGACTTCCGCGTTTTCCCGCAATTTGGCAAGCACGTTACGAGCCGCCGGGGATTCTTCGCTTTCCTGTGCCAGACTGAGGGCTGTCATCATGTCATCCGACAGGTGGTAACAGGCATCCTGCAGAAGCGTAGAAATGGTTTCCGTCACAATTTTCGCATCGATTTCCCGCATACTGCCGCCTTTTCTTACTTCTTCCCCGCCAATTGCCCCGCCACCGAGGCGGTCGCTTTGGCAACGGCATCCTGATCACCCAGGTAGTAGTGGTTGACGGCATGGAGGTGATCATCCAACTCGTAGACGAGGGGGATACCCGTTGGGATGTTCAATTCCGTGATCACCCCGTCGGGGATGTTGTCCAGATATTTCACCAGGGCGCGTATACTGTTCCCATGCGCCGCAATAAGAACCCTTTTCCCGGCGCGGAGGTCCGGGACGATCGAATCATGCCAGTAGGGGAGGACCCTCTCCAGAGT
>JAZDLC010000269.1:0-17421 GCA_043802345.1 Planctomycetota bacterium
TCCATCAGATCCGCCACCCGCTCGCCGATCCGGGCGACTTCCAACTCCCCCGCGGGCCGGGAATGAAGCGCCAGGAAGACTCCCTCGATGACCGCGCCTGAATTGACCAGGAAGTCGGGCGCGTACCAGATCCGGCGTCTCCAGAGTTCCTCCCCCGTGCCCTCCCCGGTCAGGATCCGGTTGGCACCGCCGACGATCGCCCGGCAACGCAGCCGCCCGGCCGCCTCCCGATCGATCACGCCCCCGACGGCGCACGGTGAGAGCACCGGCGCGGAGGTATCGAGAACCTGGTCCGGAGAGACCAGAGAGACGCCGGGCAGTTCGAGGGCCCTCCCTACCGCCTCCCTCGAAGTGTCGGCCACTACCGGTCTGGCTCCCCTGTTCACCAGCCTGCGGACGAGAGACAATCCGATGTCCCCCACACCCTGAACCGCGACCGCGAGGCCGTTCAGGTCTTCGCTCCCGATCCTCGGACCGAGCGCCTCGATCGCCGCCAGAAGACCAACAGCCACCGAGTCGGCCAGCCCCTCCAGGATCTCCGGGGCGACGATGTACCCTGTCCGGGACTGGATCGCGCGCACGTCATCCGGAGTCGCGCCCAGGTCGCCCGCAGTCCGGAACTGACCGCCGAGACCCTGGATGAAATCGCCCAGAACCCCGCAGGCCGCCGCCCGGTCGATCAGCCTGTCCGCGCGCACCACCGCCTTGCCGCCGCCCGCATCCAGGCCAGCCAGGGCGCACTTCCAGGCCATCTGTCGCGCCAGCCCGACGGCATCCTCCCGGGCCGCGGCCGCATCCGGATACGACCGAAAGCGAATTCCCCCGAAGGCCGGCCCCAGGCTCAGGTCGTACAGCACCAGGAACGCATCCAGACCGCTTGCCGCGTCGGTGATGTGGTGGATTGCCGCGGGCGATCCGGCTTCCGGCTGGGTCGATTGGTGCGTGCTCATGGACATCGATGGGGAAGGGGGTTTAGTCTGGAATGGTAGCGAACCTGCAGTTTTGAAGGAAGCTGACCCGGCCGGGAATCGTCCACTCGCACGTAGCCTCCATGGAACCGATGCCGCCCGAACCGGGCGGCAACCGTACAGAGCGAATGAAAGCACTACTGACGCAACGCGGACCTGTCCTGATCCTGGCTCTCGGGTTCCTCGGCTGTGGCATTCTTCCCGGCGATGGTCCAGCCGGGTCTGCCTTGACCGACGAGGAAATGGAGTACCAGCGGCAACTGGCCTTCTCCGAGCAAGCCCCCAATACCGATCGGGGGCGCGCGGAGTTGGTGATGCGGCTGGACCAGAATCTGCTGCACTGGAACCGCGGAAATGTGGAACAGTTCGGCTCAGAGGATCGGAAGCTGGTCGACAACCTCGAAGAGGTCTTGCAGCGGACCGTCTATCTCAATTTCGAGACCGTGCTGAGGGTGCTGGAGACCGGTGAGCCGAACCAGAAGGCCATCGCGGCGGCGGCCATCGGGTTTGCCCGCCTGAGGGAGCCCGCCGATCCGGAGGAGCGCCGCCTGTTCCTGGCCCGCTGGCCGCAACTCTATCCGAGAGCCGTCAGCACCCTCGTCCGCTTGCTCGATGCGGAAGAGCCGTACCTGGTGCAGAACTGTCTGCTCGGCCTTTGGAAGCTCGGCGATCCGACCACTCCGACCGACCCGATCATTGCGCTGCTGACCAGGCCCGAGGAGGACATCCGGGCCAACGCGGTGCTGGCGCTCTCCACGATCCTGACCCCGGAGACCGGCGAACCGGCGATCTCCGCGCTGATCAACGCGCTCTACGACCAGAAACCGAAGGTCCGGGCCCACGCGGTCACCGCGGTCGCCGCCATCCGGAACCAGAGTGCCGCCGGCCGGCTGGCCCAACTCCTCGACGACCGGTATCTGCTGGTCCAGGCCAACGCGGCCCAGGCGTTGGGGAAGCTCGGAGACGTGAAGAATTGCGAGTACCTGCTGAAGCGGCTCGAGCGGCTGCTGCGGGACACGCCGGACGGCGAGTTTCGAGAGCTGACCGACCTCGACCGCCGGCGGGACTTCGTCGCGACACATCTGATCGCCTCCCTGGAACTCCTTTCCGGCCAGCGCCATGGTGATGACATCGAGAAGTGGCGCAATTGGTGGCTCGAGGAGCGGCCGAGGTAGGGACTCTCGCCTCTGGCGCAGGAAAGCGGTGTCACTGGCGCGGTCCCTGGCCTCCGGGAAGGTCACTCTGTTCACCGAATCAGTCTTCCGGGAGATGACCCGGCTGGCGGATCACGCAAAAGACCGCTGAGGAAGGCAGGAACACCAGGATTCCTGCCTTCCTCAGCGGAATCGAAGAACGTCACCTTCGCGGCGCGACGCCTTCAGCGAATCATCCTCTCCTCACCCCGGAGAGCCACCAAGAAACCCTGTGAAACGGGAGTCCCCGCCGGAACGAGACCGCCACCTGCTGAAACAGCGATTGCCAATCGCGCGGCCGGTACCCTTTCAGGAACCGGACCAGATCGGTCATTCGCAAACGCTCCGGCACCAGACCCCGCTTCACCGCGCTGCGGTAGAGGCGGGCCAGATTCGCGGCGGCCCGACGCTCTGACCTGTCTCCCCGGCGGCTCCGGCCGAGATCGAGCAGGTGCACCCGGCCCTGCGCATCCACCAGGAGGTTGCGCAGGTTCAGGTCCTGGTGGATCACCCCCACCTGGTGCATGGCCGCCACCTGCCGGCCCGCGGCCGCCAGGACCTGTCCTCGCTCCCTGGGCGCACGCTCCACCAGGAGCCAGTCCATCAGGTCGCAGGCGGACGCCACCAGAGATGTCATCAGCTCTACACGAGCCAGGCCGAAACGACGCTCGAGGCGCGCACCCAGCACCGCCGGCGTAAGGACCTGCTCCTCCCGGAGCAACTCGACCACGAGAATCTCGCGCAGCGCCCGCTCGGGCCGGGTCAGATCGAAGAACAGGCGGCCCAGCCAGCCGCCCCTCCTGAGGCGCTTGACCAGCAGCGGATCCGGGTAGCCAGAAAGACAAACCTGGATCAGCGGCCTCCGCCCGCCCCCGACGTCACCGAGCCGCTCTCCCCACCTCTCCGGCGGCACGCCATCCAGCGCTCCCGCCTCGGTGAGCAGGGGCAGCAGACCGGCCCTGGCCACCAGGCGGAATCTGCCGCGGCTCGCCTCTTCATATCCATCCGGAAGCGCTTTGCCCCGCATGCTGGGAATCATACAGTCCTGCCTGGAAACGCCCTCCGGGACCGGGAGAATGAGGGAGTGAATCAACGGATTCTGATCATTCGACTTTCCGCCCTGGGCGACATCATCAACACCCTGCCGGTGGTCCCGCTCCTGAGGAGGTATTGCCCCGACCTCGCCATCGATTGGGTGGTCGAGGACCGGTTCCAGGATTTCGTGAAGCTGGTGGATGGCGTTGACCAGTGCATTCCCTTCCCCCGCCAGAGTGCCCGCCCCACTCCCTCGGGCCTGAAGGCCCTGCTCTCACATCGGTCCAACCTGAGAGGTAGGAGCTACCTTGCCGCCATTGATTTCCAGGGGAATCTCAAGGGGGCGATCCACCTCTTCTTCGCCAGGGCCGGCAGGAAGATCGGCCTGGAGCGGGCCGCATCCCGGGAGGGGGCCCATCTCTTCGCCAGAGAGAGGGTTCTCCCTCCGGAAGGGTGCCACCGGGCGGAGCGCGCGCTGGCTCTCCTCCGGCCCATCTGCGATTCCATTCCCGAGCCACTTTCCGGCAACGGCCTTGGCGAGGCGTTGCGGCCGCGGATTCTCGAAGACCCTCTGTCCGCCCAGTCGGTGGAGCAGCGACTCACGCAACTCCGAACGGACACCGGGCCGCTGGTCGTGCTCCACCCGGGGACCAGCAAGTTCGGCGCGTTCAAGCGCTGGCATCCCCGGGGCTTCGGAGAGCTGGCGCGGCGCCTCTCGACAGAGAGCGGCGCCCTGGTCCTGGTGAGCTACGGGCCGGGAGAGCGACCGCTTGCGCAGGCAGTCGTCGACGCCTCTTCTGGGAGCGCAAGGTTCTTCGAACCATCTCATGGCCTGCCAGGCCTGGTGGCCTTGCTGCGCCGCGCCGACCTGGTGGTGGCGGCGGACAGCGGCCCGCTCCTGTTGGCATCCGCCCTCGGCACCAGAACCGTGGCGCTGTTCGGTCCGAAGAACCCCCGAGTCTATGCGCCTCCCTTCGGCGGATGCACGGTCGTACGGCATCCGGTTCCCTGCTCTCCCTGCTCGCTGAGACGCTGCGAGGATCCGATCTGCATGTCCGGCATCGAACCCGAGCGGGTGTTCCAGGCTGCGCTGCCAGCCTGTCTCAAGAGCGGTTGACGCGCGGTCTCCCGGCGGCCGGACCGCCTCACTCTGACTGATTGTTCCCGCGAAGGACAGCAAGCAGCTCCTTGCCGTACTCGCGGACGCGCCAGGGCTCGAATCCAACCGCCTCCAGGTCCGCCTTCGATTGTGGCCTTCTCAACACGATCTGGTGCAGCATCGTATTCGGCACCACGCGGCCCGGCTCGACTCCCCTTCTCTCCGAACGGTCTGCTCGCCACCCACGGAGCCGGTCATAGATCCTCTTCTGTTCCCGATCGAGCTGGAACGGCCCTGGAGCGCCGGACGGCCTTCGCTTCGGCTTCGGCAGGGGGCCTTCCTTCTCGGCCCGGCGGATCAGCGCCAGGATCTTCTTCCCCTGCCGCTGCTTCAGGCGGTCCGAAAGCCCCCGAATGCGATTCAGCTGAGCCAGGTTCGGCGGCTTGAGTCGCGCGATCTGCTCGAGAGCGTGGTTGGGGCAGACCCGGAACGGGGCCCGATCCTCCTCGGAGGCGATCTCTTCGCGAAGCACGAACATGTCCCGCAGCACCCGCCGCCCCACTCCGTCCAGCGTCCGCGCCGCGTCCAGTCGGAAGTAGTCGTCCGGATCGAACTCCTTCGCCGGATGATTGACCCTTTCAATCCGTGCGAAATCGGACTCTGCCTCTTCCTCGCGACCAAGTTCCCGCAACCGTTCCAGCAACTGCTCCCGGAGACGCGGCAGGTATCTCACATCCAGGGCCGCGTACTCGATCTGTTCCTGATCGAGAGGCCGCTTGCGCCAGTCGCTACGCTGGTACTTCTTCTCGATCACCACGCCGTAGAACTCCTCGATCAGCGGCGCCAGACCGGCCTTCCTCAGACCGATGATCGCGGCGGCGGACATCGAATCGAACAGCCCCCTCACCTCCAGGCCGCAGTCCTTCCTCAGCAGATCGATGTCATTCTCGCCGGCATGGAAGATGGTCGGGATCCGCTCGTCGAGGAACGGCGCAGCCAGCGGCGAGAAGTCGTCCAGCGCGAGTGCGTCGATAACCCACTCCTCCCCGAACGCGCCCACCTGAATCACGCAGACCTTCGTCCGGTGAGAGAAGAAGGAATCCTGCTCCGTATCCACGGAAATGACGTCCGCATGTTCGAGCTCCCGGCCGACCTCCGCCAGCTTTCGTGGCGTATCGACCCAGTGAACAGTGCCTGTCGTCATCTGTCTTGCCCGAGAGAGAAAGGAACCGGCTCGCGACCGGGACCGCATGCTACTTGACGCCGGCAGTCGGGGTGCGCACAAAGTGCCCCGACGCCTGCCGCGTCGGGTTCGATTACCGGGCTTTGGGGGATCCGCTCGGACCCTGCCGCATCGGCCCCTACTCCGCCGCGACGGCCTGGGCCACGCCGATTCCCAGGTCCATGATCAGAGTCATCGGGCGGCTCAACCTGCGCAGGCGCCGGCGGGACTTGCCGGCCGGGCCGGCGGGCTGCTCCTCCTGGAACGCCCCCGATGCGACGCTCAGATCACCGGCAGCGGCGAAGGAGAGCCTGCGCCTGTCCGCTCCCATGTGCACCAGCGACTCTACCAAGGTGGAGAGCGCGGCGTGCCCGTCCCTGAAAGCGGCCCTCGAGCCGTCCTGAGTGCCACCGTCTTCCTCGTCTCCCACCGACGCAATCATGCCGCCGATTCGCGCCACTGGGTCGAAGACGGCAAACGCGAACCCCCGGCGGAGTGGCTCGCTCTCGAAGACCACGTCCTCCCCGCAAGCGACCTTCATTTCTCCCAGGGCGACATGTATTCGCTCGGCGGATCGGGGGTGACGGGATGCGTCAGCCGCATCCTTGACTCGAAGCATCGCTTCTCCTGATGGTCACGGCCTGGGATCGGCAGGATTCGAAACCTCTCATCGGGCGGAGGCAGCGGGCTCCTTTAGCCCGACCTTCCCAACGCAGTCACGCGCCCGCCAGGACCCGTCAGTAGTTCTCGCGATACCGTCTTCTGGCGGCCGGCACGGCCCTGCCGGCCACACCCGCACCCGGGCCGCCCCGCCCCGGCACGGTGGAGGCGTTCGCCTCCTCCTTCGGGTCGGTCTGGAAGCGTCGGTACGTCTTGCGGATGTACTCGAGTCGAGGTTGCAGCTTCGAGGCGGGCGTCAGCAGCCGGTTCAGATCGGCCACCATCGCGGTGCGGGAGGCGCCGACGAGCTCATAATCCTGGCTCATGACAATCGCCTCCTCGGGACAGGCCTCCTCGCAGTATCCGCACTCGATGCAGCGCAGGTAGTCGATCGTGAACGTCTTCGGCATACGCTCGATCGGCCGGTCGGTCTCCGTTCCGTGAATCTCGATGGCGTGCGGAGGACAGACGTACTCGCAGAGACCACAGGCCACGCAGCGCGGGTGCCCTTCCTCGTTCATAACCAGCACGGGTACGCCGTGCAGCGCGGGCGTCGGAACGAGCTTTACCTCGGGGTAGCACCGGGTGATCTTCTTCTTGAACAGGTTCTTGAACGTGTAGATCAGGCCGGAAATCACCGACTTGAAGTAGAAACGTTCGCCGAACGAGAGTGTCCGTTGTTTGACCAGGACCATCGATGCACCTTACCGATCGCACTCACCCATGACGAAATCGAGCGAACCGATCAAGACAATGATATCCGCGATGGAGCGCCCAACGCAGAGCGGCTTGATCGCCATGATATTGACAAAGGACGGAGAGCGGATGTGGGCCCGGTACGGGCTCGTGCCACCCTCGCTCACGAGGTAGATGCCGAGTTCCCCCTTGGTCGCCTCGATCGCCTGGTAGACCTCCCCCTTCGGCGGCCGCATGTCGGTCACGACCTTGAACTGGTAGATCAGCTCCTCCATCGAGGAGTAGACCTTGTTCTTCGGCGGAAGCACGTACCGGTAGTCCCGCGACATGTGCTCGCCTGCCGGCATCCCGGACATCACCTGGGAGATGATCCTGGCACTCTGACGCATCTCCTCGAGCCGCACGAGGTACCGGTCGTACACGTCGCCGATGGTGCCGACCGCCGTTTCGAAGTCGTACTTCTCGTAGCCGCAGTAAGGATCCGTCTTGCGCAGGTCGAGCGGGACGCCGCTGCCCCGCAGGTTCGGGCCGGTCAGGCCGATCGCAAGCGCCTGTTCCTGCGTGAGAATGCCGACGTTCCGGGCGCGGTCGTACCAGATCCGATTCCCCGTCAGGAGGAGTTCGTACTCATCGCAACGGGAAGGAAACCGGTCCGCCCATTCCCTGAGCCGGCGGCAGAGATCGGCCGGAATCTCCGATTTCACGCCGCCGAACCGGATGAACTCCTGGTTGGTCCGAAGCCCGGTCAGCTCGTCGAGCAGGTCGTAGAGGTCCTCGCGCTCCCGGAAGGCGAGGAAGTACGGCGTCACCGCGCCGATTTCGAGGCCCGAGCAGGCAATCCAGATCAGATGCGAGGTCAGCCGCATGCACTCGAGAATCGCCACGCGGATGGCCTGCGCCTTCTCCGGAACCTCCATGCCGCAGAGCTTCTCAACCGCCATCGCGTATGCGATCTCACTCTGGAGCGGCGCCAGGTAGTCCAACCGATCCATCATCACCATCCATTGCTGGTATGGCATGGTCTCGGCGTGCTTCTCCTTGCCGCGATGGAGGAAACCGATCACCGGCTCGGCGTCGACGATCACCTCTCCGTCCAGGGTCAGGGTGACTTGAAGCACCCCATGGGTCGATGGGTGCTGCGGCCCCATGTTGAGGGTCATCAGCTCGGTATGCAGTTCGTCCTGTTCCTGCAGGGGCAGGGTGGCTGTCGGTTCTTTCACGGTGTTGCGCTCCCTGCACCCTTGATCGGACCGGCCCCTTCCGGCCGTGGCATCATCACCCCACCCTTCATGAGGTAACATTTCTCGGGCTCGATCCCCTCGAGGGGATACTCCTTGCGCAACGGATGATGCTCGAACTCGTCCGGCATCAGGATGCGCCGGAGATCCGGGTGACCGTCGAAAACGATTCCGAACATGTCAAACGTCTCCCGCTCATGGAAATCGGCGGTGGGGAACAGGCCGGTTGCGCTCGGCACGTGGGGATCCAACTCGGGGCAGCGGGTCTTGACCCGCACCCGGAGCCCCTGGTCCACCGAGTACAGATGATAGACAACTTCGAATCGCGGCTCCTCGCCCGACCAGTCCAGGCCGGTGACATCCAGGAGCAGCTTGAACCGCAGTGAAGGCTCGTCTCTCAGGTCCGCGAGGAAGTCGAGCAGCTTCTCGCGCCCGATCCGGAAGCCAAGCATGGCGTCGGCCGACGGCTCGATCTCGGAAGCCCCAGCCGCGGAGGCCAACTGTGCCAGCCGGGAAAGCGTCAGGGGCTCGGTCATGGTCTCCCTCCCAGGCCGACCAGCGCCGGCTTCGGGTTGCCATGGGCGTGGGTGGTGCCGGCCGCGATCTTCGTCTGCAAGGTCAGCAGGGCATTGATCAAGGTGTCGGGCCGGGGAGGACACCCCATGGTGTAGACGTCCACCGGAATCAGGCGGTCGACTCCCTGGACCACCGAGTAATTCTGGTACAGCCCGCCGGACGACGCGCAGACGCCCATGGAGATCACGTAGCGCGGATTCGGCATCTGGTCGTAGATCCGCCGCGCCACGCTGGCCATCTTCCAGGTCAAAGTCCCCGCGACGATCATGACGTCGCTCTGGCGAGGGGAGAACCGGGCCACTTCCATACCGAACCTGGACAGGTCGAATCGGGGGCCCAGGGTCGCCATCATCTCGATGGCGCAGCAGGAAAGCCCCAGTGGCATCGGCCACAAGGAGTACCTGCGGGCCCAACTCAACAACCAGTCCAGGGGACCAGTGAGGGCGAAGCCATTATCCACGCTCTCGGCAGCCATTCTGGCTCCTTCGAGGCCCATCGACCCGAAACCCTTGGAACCTGGGAGGATCGGATCTGGACCCTGCAGTTTCTGATGCCGCACGGAAACCCGAGATCATAGCCAGCCACCGCCGGGCTGCAAGTTGACCCAGCGGGATCTGGCGAAATGCTGGATGAGACGGCCTGGAAAATTCAGCAGTCGGATGTCGGTTTTTCACTTGGGAAAAGAAATCGGACCGGGTCGGGACATTTTTGGTGATCTCTAAGCCCATGAAGGGGTTTCCGCGTAAGTAGGTGCAGCATAGAGAAGTCAAGAGAGGAGATGGCGTTCGGCGCCAGAGACTGCTGATGATGACCCGGGACTCCACAAGACTGGCTGCGGCTCGAGCTCACGGGGAGCTGCCATACTCGGTGCTGGATCGGATCCTGGAGCAGCAAAGAGCCCTCGATCGCGATCTGAACCGCGTCCTGGACGACTGCGGGCAGCTGCCGCTGTTCGACGATCTCCTCGCGGAGAGCATCCTGGGAAGCCGGGAGAACTGCCTGGATGGATCTGGCCTAGCCTTCAGCCGGGCTTTTACGAGCCGCGCACAGCAACTCGGAGCGGACGAGGAGATCCGGCTCGCCAAGCGGATCGAGTTCTCACGGAGGCGCCTGGAACGGTCCATCGTCACCGCGAGGGTGCCGAGAGAGATCAAGGAAGAGTACTTCAATCTGATCGAGACTCCCGAGCTGGCGCGGGTCGACCTGGCTCCCCCGGATCCAAAGGCTCCGGGCGAGGCAACCCTCGAGGCGCGCTGGTCCGAATACCTTCGGCTGCGCAACGACCTGATCGAGGCCAACATCCCGTTGGTCGAGAGGATCGCCGCCCGGTACCGAACCTACGGCATTCCCCGCTCGGACCTGGTCCAGCATGGCGATATTGGCCTGATCCGGGCCGCCACCAAGTTCGACTGGCGCCGCAACGTCCGCTTCCGGACCTATGCCGAGTGGTGGATTCGCCAGGCAATCGAACGAGCCACCGACACGGACCGGGACATCGTTCACGTGCCCCGTCCCATGCGCCAGCGCCTGTCGAAGGCCAAGCGGCTGAATCGGGCCAGCGGCCGCGACATCCCGCTCGACACCGCCCGGTTCGCCGAGCTGACAGACCTGGACCGGGCGACCGCCGCGCGGATCTTCAGCATCAAGGCGGGAGTCGCCTCACTGGATCAGACCGGACCGGATCAGAGCCGAACGCTCGGCAGCGATCTGGTCGGTCCTGACCTGGCCCGCCGCACGGAGCGCGACGATGAGGAGTTTCTGCGCTGCCGCCTGAACCGGATGCTGGGCCAGCTTCCCGAGCGGGAGCAGCATGTCATCTCGTTGCGGTACGGGCTCGATGGCAGATCCCCGCACACTCTGGAGGAGGTCGGACGAATCCTGGATATTTCCAGGGAGCGGGTCCGCCAGCTCCAGCTGCGGGCGATCGACCAGATGAGAAACGCGGCCGCTGATCCGAGGCTGACCACGGATTGCTGACCTTCCAGGCGCCGCCGTTCCCCTACAATTCGGCCATGGATACGTCCACTCGGGAGGAGACGCTCTCCTCCGCAGACACCTGTCTTGCTCCTCGCTTCAACGTAGTGCTGTTGGATGACGACGACCACTCCTACGAGTACGTGATCGAGATGCTGAATGCCGTGTTCGGGCACTCGGAGCAGAAGGCGTATCAGATGGCCCTCGAGGTCGACGCCTCCGGACGCGCCATCGTCTTCACATCGCACCTGGAACTCGCGGAACTGAAGGTGGAGCAGATCCACTGCTATGGAGCCGACTGGAGAATCCAGCGCTGCGCCGGCCCGATGTCAGCCGTGCTGGAGGCGTTCCCGGCCTGACTCGGCGGGCGCGACGTCGCGAGGCGCTCCTTCGGCTTTTCTCTCATGCGGCGGCGGTGGTCGTGGCCTGGCAATGTCCCGGAAACTCCCCGGCAATCAGCTACTTCGCCCGGAGGGGGACCGACACGAAGCAGTCTTCCTCGGCGATCCAGGCCGTGAGGCGGCCGCCATAGACACAACCGGTGTCGAGCCCCCGGTATCCTGGCCCCTGCTGCAGGCCCTTGCGGGCGTGATGACCGAAAACGATGGTCTCCCTCTTCTTCAGAAACTCCACCCAGTTCCTGAAGGGCCGCTCCGGAGCGGGCCAGTCCTTCTTCGGCAGGCATCCACCCTTGGTGCAATACCGCGCACTGAGCGCAAAGTAGAGGTCCTCGTCCGCGAACGCCGAATGGCCATCCCGGTGGGCAGCGGCCAGCCGCTCGTTCAGAAGCGGGGCGACTTCATCCAGCGGTCCCCAGTCCGGCCGGATGGCGGCGTGGACCAGCACGAGATCCCCCAGGTGGATCATGGCGGGCAAGCCCTCCAGCAGGGCCAGCAGTTCCTCCCGATCCGGCGCCCGAAGGACATCAACGAAGGTCGCCGACTTCATCATCGGTACCCGACCCCGGGCCACGTCCAGCAGATGGGCGTCGTGGTTCCCCAGCACCGCCACGAGATCCAGGCTCCTTGCCAGTCGCAGGACCCCCAGAGAGTCCGGACCCCGATTCACCAGGTCCCCGGTGAGATGCAGTCGATCCCTCTCAGGGTCGAAGCGGAGTTTCCGCAACAGCCGCTCCAGCGGCTCCAGGCATCCCTGAACATCTCCAATGAAGATCCGTCTCTGGTCGGTCACGCATCTGATTCTATCGCTCCAGGTGAACCGATCGAACCCGCCTTTCGAGGTCGGGTTGACGGGAGGCTGCACCGCTCCCTACCATGGCGGCGCTTTCCAAGGAATGGGCGCTGCGCGGTTCTTCGACTGTGCTTCGACTGATTGATAGGCTTCCTGCAGGTCAGGGATGGGTCTCCGGCACCTCGCGCGGCGTCCGATCCGGTTCTGGACGCGAGGTGTTCCGTCGAGGCAACTTTGCCGGAGACAACCAAGTGACGGCTACGTGGGCGCTGATCATCGCGCTGCGACCCTGGCAGTGGCTCAAGAACCTGGTGGTGTTCGCGGCCCTGATCTTCGCGCAGCGGGCGAACGATCCGGAAGCGGTGCTGCTTTCGGTGCTGGCGTTCGCCTCGTTCTGCCTGGCCTCCAGCGCTGGATACCTGGTCAACGATCTGAAGGACATCGACCTTGATCGCCGGCACCCGACCAAGCGCCGGCGCCCCATCGCCTCAGGGCGCCTGAGCGTTCCGGCGGCCGGAGGCGCGGCCCTCCTGCTCTTCCTGGGGGCGGCGGCGATCGCGTGGTTCGTGTCGGACCATGAGTTGCCGCTCGGATCACGGTTCATCTGGATCCCGCTGCTGTACGTCGGCCTGAGCCTGACCTATAGCATGATTCTCAAGCGGTACTTCCTGGTCGACGTCCTGACGATCGCCATGGGGTTCCTGCTGCGGGTCGTGGGAGGCGGAGTCGCCATCTCGGTGGAGGTTTCCTCCTGGCTGCTGGTCAGCACTTTCTTCATGGCGGTCTTCCTGGGACTGGGGAAGCGGCGTGGAGAATTGAGAAGCGTCGCGCAGGGCGACTCCAACACGACGCGTCCGGTCCTGACGCATTATGACGAGAGCCTGCTGGACATCCTGATGTCCTCGACCGCCGCGGCGCTGTTGGTCAGCTACGTTCTCTACACCGTATCCCCCCATACCGTCGCGCAGTTCGGCAGCAGGGCGCTCTTCTACACCGTTCCGTTCGCCTTCTATGGCATCGGGAGGTATCTGGCGGTCACCCTTCGCTCGGGAGAGGCGGACGACGTGGCGGTCATTTTCTGGCGAGATCGGCCGATGCAGATTGCCTGCGGCACCTGGGGACTGGTTGTGCTGCTCATCATCTACTGGTGAGAACCGGATCCTCCGGCAGCGCCCCCCCCCAAGGCAGATCAACCGCGCATGCAACACTGCTTGAACTTGCGGCCGCTGCCGCAGGGACACGGTTCGTTGCGCCCCACCTTCATTCCGCGGTGCTTGACTGTCCGGGTTTCGCCCGCGATCCGCTGCTCCGGCTTCACTGCCCGGGCCGCGGACTCGAACTCACCGTCCAGCGCCGCCAGCGTCATCTCGATCTCGAAACCGTTCGGCACGAGACAGGTTCCCTGGAGCCACCGAAAGAAGGCTCGCGCCAACGGAACGATCCACCCGGTGAGGGGATCGTTCCTTCCCAGCTTGCGCGCCACGAGATCGAGCAGCAAGGTCCGAACCTGCTCGCCATCCAGCAACCGCGGCTCCACGCCCAGGTCGTCCAGCGCCGATTCGACGAGCAGCAGAATCGCCCGCCGCCGCTGGATGACGGTCAGCGCGTCCGGCAGGCGACCGCCCGGCGAATCGAGAAACGACGAGGTCAGGATTTCCGCAGTGGGTCGCGGCATTCGTTCCAATCCAGGTCCGGCTGAAAGAGCTCCATCAGAGTCCATGCTCCAACACATGTGCGAAGGCATCCGCGAACAGGTCGACTTCGCGCAGCGTGGTGTAGATCGACGGCGACACCCGGATTCCGCACACCCCCGCCTGGTCGATCGTGGTGACGATAATCCGGTGCTGACTGAACAGGTAACCTGCCAGCTCACCCGGAGTGATTCCTCTCACGCCAGCCGTCGCTATGGCGCACGAGTCGGTGTCGTTCAGATTCGAGTGAAACGTGACCCTGGAATCACCGGCGAACCGCTGAGCCCAGCGGTCCCGCAGGAAACGCAGCCTGGCCGCCTTCCGCTCCGCGCCAATGCTCTCGTGCAGAGCGACCGCCTCGCTGACCGCCAGTCGGTGGCCGGCCGGGTGGGTGCCGATCAATTCGAACTTGCGAATGTCGTCAGAACGAGGTTCGCCCAGCCCGAAGAGCGGCCAGACCTGCGCGATCCTATCCTTGCGGACGTACAACATCCCCGCGCCTATCGGCGCACACATCCACTTGTGGAGGCTGGTGCCGAAGTAGTCGCACTGCAGATCGTCCCTCTGGAACGGGAAGTGGGCAAAGGAATGGGCTCCGTCGACGATAACCTCGATTCCGCGGGGTCTTGCCAGTTCCATGACCTTGCGCACCGGGTAGATCTGGCCGTTGAGGTAGCAGACGTGACTGATGAGGATGGCCCGGGTCTTCTCGGTGATCCCGCTCCGGAACAGCTCGACCAGCGCCGGCTGGGAGGTCGCGGGCGTGGGCACAGGCAGTTTCACGACCTCGATCCCTTCCCGCAGCTCCCGTTGGTGCAAGGCCGCAAGCATGGATCCGTATTCATGTTCCGTGGTCAACACCTCGTCGCCTGCCGCCAGCTCCAGGCCGAAGATAAGGTTGTTCAGCGATTCGGTGGCGTTCCGGGTGATGGCGATCTCCTCC
This sequence comes from Planctomycetota bacterium, assembly GCA_043802345.1. Classification (GTDB taxonomy): domain Bacteria; phylum Planctomycetota; class B15-G4; order B15-G4; family JADJEK01; genus JAZDLC01. The sequence goes on from JAZDLC010000269.1 coordinate 14,487, forward strand.
GGCGAGCAGCCGAAACAGAGAGCCAGCCGCGCCCTGACCGTCTCGTACTCCGGCTTCAGGTCGCGCCACATGGTCTTTGTGGGAGCGTGGTTCGAATACTCGTCGTACCGATGCAGGGCTTCCATGGCCACGCCCGGCGCCGGCGACGAGCCTCCATTGTTCAGATAGATCAGCGAGCGATCGACCGTGAACGCCCTCTGGATCCCTGACCAGAAGTCCTCGTCCCTGGCCAACTCATCAAGCGGCATGTTCTTCACCGCCCGCACGGCCTGGCCCGCTCCTGCGAAGGCGCCCGGCCGAAGCACCGCCGTGATCAGTCCAGCGCCCATCACTCCGCCCGCTTTCGCCAGGAAAAGACGCCTCGATGCTGCTTCCATGCTGGTCACCTCGTTCCGAATGGTGGCGATTCGGCACAAAAGGAGCAAGAACAGTGCCCTTCCGCCGGAGAGGGTCTGGCTAGACTACCTCGATTCGAGTCATCGATGGTGAATGAATGGCTCGCGGAGCGGTAGTGGAGAGCCTTCCAGTGGAGGAATCATGGTAGACATGCGTCGCGTTGCTGGCGGCAAGAGGATGCTGGCACAGAGATTCCGGATCGGCGGCATCGCCCTCCTTGCCTTGCTCGGCCTGCTCTTCGTGGGATCGACCTACTACACCGTCGAACCGGAAGAGGTGGCCGTGGTGACACGATTCGGGAAGTTCAACCGGATCGAGCCCTCGGGCCTGCATTTCAAGTGGCCGCTCGGCATCGAGTCGGCTGACCGGGTCAAGGCGGACCGCGTGGAACAGGAGGAGTTCGGTTTCCGCACGCTGCAGGCCGGAATCCGATCCACCTACTCCAATAAGGATTACCCGGAAGAGTCCATGATGCTGACCGGGGACTTGAACCAGGCCGATGTGGAGTGGGCGGTTCAGTACAAGATCAAGGATCCGGAAGCGTTCCTGTTCAACGTGCGCGATCCAAAGACCACCCTGCGGGCCATTTCCGAGTCGGCCATGCGGGCCGTGGTGGGTGATCGCAGCGTGAGCGAGGTGCTGACGGTGGGGAAGGCGGAAATCGAGGTCGAAGCGGAGAGGATGCTGCAGGAGATCCTCGACGAGTACAAGGCCGGCATCCAGATCCGGCGGGTCAAGCTCCAGGACGTCTTCCCCCCTGACCAGGTCAAGCCGGCATTCACCGACGTGGAGGCGGCCAAACAGGAGCGCGAGACGTCGATCCTCGAGGCCAACCAGGCATACAAGAAGGCAATCCCCGCGGCCGAAGGGAACGCCGCGAAGGCGATCGGCTTCGCGGAAGGGTACAAGATCGATCGAGTCAACCGAGCGCGCGGCGAGGCGGAGCGATTCACCAAGATCCTGGCCGAGTACCAGAAGGCGCCGGAGGTCACGCGACAACGGCTCTATCTCGAGGCAATCGCCGAGGTGCTGCCGCGGATCAAGAGGAAGATCGTGATCGACGACGAGCTCAGCGGCATCCTCCCTCTGCTGAACCTGACCGAGAAGGGAGGAAACTGAGATGGCTCGCGCTGGAATCATCATCCTGATCGTGATCGCGCTGGTACTCCTCGGCGGATCGCTCTTCACCGTCCACGAGACCGAGCAGGCCATCATCACGCAGTTCGGAGATCCGGTGTCCAAACCGATCAAGGATGCCGGCTTCTACTTCAAGTTGCCGTTCATCCAGGATGTGCGCCGCTTCGAGAAGCGCATTCTGGAGTGGGACGGCGAGCCGAACGATATCGTCACGAAGGACAAGAAGACGATCAATGTCGACACCACCGCGCGCTGGAAGATCGTCGATCCGCTGGCCTTCCTGAGGGCCGTCAATGACGAGACCAGGGCCCAGAGCCGCCTGGACGGCATCCTCGACGGTGCCACCAGGGAGTTCATCTCGAAGAACAACCTGATCGAGGCGGTGCGCGCCTCGAACCGGGCATTCGCTTCCGACGAGATCGTCTCGGTGGAGTTGGAAGGCGACCAGGGGGAAGAGGACCGGATTCAGGTCGGACGGGACAAGCTGATCGCCGCCATCCTGGCCAACGCTCAGGCGAACGTGAAGGAGTTCGGCATCGAACTGGTCGACTTCCGCATCCGGCGCATCGACTACAGCGAGAAGGTGCGCAAGGCCGTGCATGACCGGATGATCCAGGAACGGAGCCAGATCGCCGAGCAGTATCGTTCCGAGGGGCTGGGCAAGATGTCGGAGATCGAGGGGAGGAAGGAGCTGGACCTGAAGCGGATCGAGTCGGAAGCGATCCGGCGCTCCGAGGTCATCCGGGGCGAGGCGGACGCCGAGGTGACCCGGATCTACGCCGAGGCCTACGGCGCAGATCCCGAATTCTACGCCTTCTACCAGACGCTGGAGACGTACAAGAACGCCCTGGCGGGAGAAGACACCACGCTGGTGCTGTCGACCCGCAGCAAGCTGATGAAGTACCTGAAGGACCCGGACCCGGAGAAGTAGCATGGGGCACGGACCCCCCGCGACGCCACCTTCGTGACTCGTCCCTCGTACACGAAACAAGGACGACTGCACGTCACAGCCCCGCGACCGCGACCTGCTCCTCGTATCCATGGAGGGACCACCTCAATTGCATCCATCGGTCCATGAGATCGGCCTGGTCGATGCAACGTCCAGGCCAAGGGATCGCCACGCTCCGCCTGGCTCCAAAGGGCCCGCTCCGCGCGGCTCGCTCCGTGTGCCGTATCACATCGACCGCAGCTGTCCAGCATGCCCGCGAGAGTCAGCACACGCCCTGGACAGCGCCCAAGGCCTGTTCCGTGGCTGAAGGGCAGCGTGAATCGAGAAGAATGGCAGATCTTACGACGGGATCTCCCTTGAACTGACACGCCCCTCTATAGAAGTACGAGTACGAGCACGACTGCACCTCACAGGCCGGCGACCGCGACCTGCTTCTCGCATCCATGGAGGGAC